>NZ_QMEX01000089.1 GCF_003284925.1 Mycolicibacter senuensis | reverse complement strand
TGTCGGCGGGGCTGCTGTCGGTTGCGGCGCCGGCCTTGACGCAGGTGCCGGCGGTGATCTCGCCGAGCTGCGCGGGCACCGACTCGAAGACCTGGGTGGCCTCGGTCCAGCTGACCTTGGCCGTGCCGGCCGGCTGGCCCACCTCGAAGGTGTTACCCGACACCGAGGTGACCGGGCCGATGACGCGATCGCCCTGGGCGTGTGCCGGGGACGGGAGGACCAGTGCGGCGGCGAAGAGCGCGGCGGCGCCGGTGAGCGTGCGGATCGCCGGTGCGGAAGTGCTGGGGCGGGCGGGCATCAGTATTTCTCCGATCGTCGACGTCGGCGGCGGGGTGCCGCCGGACACGTGCTACCACCGTCAATGGTCGAGTTAGCGCGAAGCTAGCTCTGTGCTGTGAGCCCGCTGTGAAGCGGTGCTCCATTTCCCGGCGGTGGCCGGGAACACCGCGGGAGGCCCGGGCGTTGGCCCCATCATGGCAACTCAAGACCTGACCGCAGCGAAATTCGAAGAAACCATCGCCGACAACGACATCGTGCTGGTCGATTTCTGGGCCTCCTGGTGCGGGCCGTGCAAGGCCTTCGCGCCGACGTTCGAGTCGGCCTCGGAGAACCACCCCGACGTGGTGTTCGCCAAGGTGGACACCGAGGCCGAACAGCAATTGGCCGCCGCCGCCCAGATCCGGTCCATCCCCACCCTGATGGCGTTCAAGAAGGGCACGCTGGTGTTCAACCAGGCCGGCGCGCTGCCCCCGGCGGCACTTGAGCACCTGGTTCAGCAGGTGAAGGACCTCGATGTGGAGGCCGCGCTGGCCGCGCAGGCCCAGCAGGACAAGCCCGACCAGGTCTGAGGCGCGGCACGCGATAGCGTGCATCCGTGTCTACCGCTGAGTCCGGCTCGGAATTCGTCCTCGTCGACCGCCCGCGCCCGCAGGTCGCCCTGATCACGCTGAACCGCCCGGAGCGGATGAACTCGATGGCGTTCGACGTCATGGTGCCGCTGCGCGAGGTGCTGGGGCAGATCGGCTACGACAACTCGGTGCGCGTGGTGGTGCTCACCGGCGCGGGCCGGGGGTTCTCCTCGGGGGCCGACCACAAGTCCGCCGGTTCGGTGCCGCACGTGGCCGGGCTGACCCGGCCGAGTTTCGGGCTGCGCTCGATGGAACTGCTCGACGACATCATCCTGGGGTTCCGGCGGCTGCACCAGCCGGTGATCGCGGCGGTCAACGGCGCGGCCATCGGCGGCGGGCTCTGCCTGGCCCTGGCAGCCGACATCCGGGTCGCCGCGACCGGCGCCTACTTCCGGGCGGCCGGGATCAACAACGGCCTCACGGCCAGCGAACTGGGGCTGAGTTATCTGCTGCCGCGTGCGATCGGGGCGTCGCGGGCCTTCGAGATCATGCTCACCGGCCGTGATGTCGACGCCGCGGAGGCGGAGCGAATCGGCTTGGTCTCCCAGGTGGTGGAGCAGTCGGCGCTGCTGGACACCTGCTATGACATGGCCGAGCGGATCGCCGGTTTCTCCCGGCCGGGCACCGAACTGACCAAGCGGACGTTATGGAGCGGACTCGACGCCGGTAGTCTGGAGGGGCACATGCAGGCCGAGGGGCTCGGACAGCTCTACGTGCGCCTGCTGACCAGCAACTTCGAGGAAGCCGTCGCTGCGCGCGCCGAGAAGCGCCCACCGGTCTTCACCGACGACAAATAGCAACAGGAGTACGCGCGTGATTACCGCAACGGGCCTGGAGGTCCGCGCCGGCGCGCGCACGCTGCTCGACTCGGTGGACTCGGTGTTGCGGGTGCAGCCCGGCGACCGGATCGGGCTGGTCGGCCGCAACGGCGCCGGCAAGACGACCACGCTGCGCATCCTCGCCGGTGAGGGCGAGCCCTACGCGGGCACCATCACCCGCACCGGTGAGGTCGGTTACCTGCCGCAGGATCCGCGTGAGGGCAATCTCGATGTGCTGGCCCGGGATCGGGTGCTGTCGGCGCGCGGTCTCGACACCATCCTGGTCGACCTGGAAAAGCAGCAGGTGTTGATGGCCGAAGTCGTCGACGACGCCGAGCGCGACCGTGCCATCCGCCGCTACGGCCAACTCGAGGAGCGGTTCGCCGCGCTGGGCGGCTATGCCGCCGAGAGCGAGGCGGGCCGGATCTGCACCAGCCTGGGCCTGCAGGAGCGGGTGCTGACCCAGCCGCTGCGCACCCTGTCCGGCGGCCAGCGCCGCCGGGTGGAGTTGGCCCGCATTCTGTTCGCCGCCGGCGAGGGTGGTTCCGGCGGCGCCGGTTCGGACACCACGCTGCTGCTCGACGAACCGACCAACCACCTCGACGCCGATTCGATCGGCTGGCTGCGCGACTTCTTGAAGGGCCACAGCGGGGGACTGGTGCTGATCAGTCACGACGTGGATCTGCTGGCCGACGTGGTCAACCGGGTGTGGTTTCTCGACGCGGTGCGCGGTGAGGCCGACATCTACAACATGGGCTGGCAGAAGTACCTCGACGCCCGGGCCACCGATGAGCAGCGCCGCCGCCGCGAGCGCGCCAACGCCGAACGCAAGGTCGCCGCGCTGCGCACCCAGGCGGCGAAGCTGGGCGCCAAGGCCACCAAAGCCGTTGCCGCACAGAACATGCTGCGCCGCGCCGATCGGATGTTGGCCGCCCTGGACGAGGAACGCGTCGCCGACAAGGTGGCCCGGATCAAGTTCCCGACGCCGGCCGCGTGCGGAAAAACGCCGCTGATGGCCAGTGGGCTGACCAAGATGTACGGCTCGCTGGAGGTGTTCAGCGGCGTGGACCTGGCGATCGACCGGGGATCGCGGGTGGTCGTGCTGGGCCTCAACGGCGCCGGCAAGACCACGCTGCTGCGGGTGCTGGCCGGGGTGGAAACCCCCGATGCCGGTCAGCTCGAGCCCGGGCACGGCTGCAAGATCGGCTATTTCGCCCAGGAACACGACACCATCGACAACGCAGCGACGGTGTGGGAGAACACAGTTCACGCCGCACCGGACACCTCCGAGCAGGATCTGCGCGGACTGCTGGGCGCGTTCATGTTCACCGGCGCGCAGCTGGACCAGCCGGCCGGCACGCTGTCCGGCGGTGAGAAGACCCGGCTGGCGCTGGCCGGGCTGGTGGCGTCGGCCGCCAATGTGCTGCTGCTCGACGAGCCGACCAACAACCTCGACCCCGCCTCGCGGGAACAGGTGCTCGACGCGCTGCGCAGCTACACCGGGGCCGTCGTGCTGGTCACCCATGATCCGGGGGCGGCCGAGGCGCTCGACCCGCAGCGGGTGGTGTTGCTGCCCGACGGCACCGAGGACCACTGGTCGGCCGACTACCGTGATCTGATCGAGCTGGCCTGAACCACCGCCGGCCGTGCCGCACCGGATCCCCGGGATTTCAGCAAAACTCGCCCGGTATCGCCGATGCCTTCTTACGCTGAAGCCGTTGACTCAGCGAGGGGATGGTGAGGGGACGTGGCGACGACGAAGCCGGACAAGCTGCGCGACCGGCAGCTGGTCGAGTTGCGCAACGCCTACGAGGGCGGGGCCAGCATCCGCAGCCTGGCGGCGTCCACCGGGCGATCGTACGGCTCCGTGCACAGCATGCTGCGGGAGTCGGGTGTCGCGATGCGCAGCCGCGGCGGTCCCAATCACCGCACCCGGTCGCGCTAGCGGCGCATCAGCGCTGCCGCACCGAAGCCTCTACCAGGTCGAGGACCGCGGACAACCGTTGCGGGTCCTCGCCGGAGGCCAGCCGTGCCACCAGGCCGTCGAGCACCAGGTCCAGATAGGTATGCAGCACGTCGGCGGGAACGTCGTCGCGCAGCCGGCCGGCCTGCTTCTGCCGATTCAGCCGATCCGTTGTGGCAGCGGACAATTCGGCTGACCGCTCCGCCCAGCCGCGGCTGAACTCCGGGTCATGGCGCAGTTTGCGCGCGATCTCCAGCCGGGTGGCCAGCCAGTCGTACTGCTCGGGGGCGGCCAGCATGTCCCGCATCACGCCGATCAGGCCCTCGCGGGCGGCCACCTCCGCCATCTGCGCGGCGTCCTCTTGGGCCAGCTCGAAGAACAGCGTGTCCTTGTCACGGAAGTGATGGAAGATCGCCCCCCGCGACAGCCCGACCGTCTGCTCCAGACGGCGCACCGTGGCCCCGTCGTAGCCGTAGGCGGCGAAGCACCGCCGCGCGCCATCGAGGATCTGGCGGCGCCGGGCCGCCAGGTGATCCTCGCTGACCCTGGGCATCAGCTCACCCGTCGCCTACGCCGGTTACTTCGACCTGAGCATGTTGCGCAGCACGTATTGCAGGATGCCGCCGTTGCGGTAGTAGTCGGCCTCGCCCGGGGTGTCGATGCGCACCACCGCGTCGAACTCGACTGCAGATCCGTCAGCTTTCGTAGCCTTGACGTGCACCGTCTTCGGCGTCTTGCCCTGGTTGAGTTCCTCGATACCGGTGATGTCGAAGACCTCCGTGCCGTCCAGCTTCAGCGACGCCGCGGACTCACCGGCGGGGAACTGCAGCGGGATCACCCCCATACCGATCAGGTTGGAACGGTGGATGCGCTCGAACGACTCGGTGATCACCGCCCGCACCCCCAACAGCACGGTGCCCTTGGCGGCCCAGTCGCGCGAGGACCCGGAGCCGTACTCCTTGCCGCCCAGCACGACCAGCGGAATATTCTGCGCCGCATAGTTCTGCGCGGCATCGAAGATGAAGGCCTGCGGGCCGCCCTCCTGGGTGAAGTCGCGGGTGTAGCCGCCGGACACGACTTCCCCCAATCCGGCGAGCACCTGGTTGCTGAGCCGGATGTTGGCGAACGTGCCGCGGATCATCACCTCGTGGTTGCCGCGCCGCGAGCCCAGCGAGTTGTAGTCGCGCGGGCTGACACCGTTGGCCTCGAGGTACTGGGCCGCCGGGGTGCCCTTCTTGATCGCGCCGGCGGGCGAGATGTGGTCGGTGGTGACCGAATCTCCCAGCAGCGCAAGCACTCGGGCGCCGGTGATGTCGGCCACCGGCGCCGGTTCGGCGGGCATACCGTCGAAGTACGGTGCCTTGCGCACGTAGGTCGACTTCTCGTCCCAGGCGAAGGTGTTGCCCTCCGGCGTCGGCAGTGAGCGCCAGCGCTCGTCACCTTTGAACACGTCGGCGTAGGACTTGGTGAACATGTCGCGGTCGATCGAGGAGGCGATGGTCTCCTGGATCTCAGCGGTGGAGGGCCAGATGTCCTTCAAGAAGACGTCGTTGCCCTCGGAGTCGCGCCCCAGCGGCTGGGTCTCGAAGTCGAAGTCCATGGTGCCGGCGATGGCGTAGGCGATGACCAGCGGCGGCGAAGCCAGGTAGTTCATCTTCACGTCCGGCTGGATGCGGCCCTCGAAGTTGCGGTTACCCGAGAGCACCGCCGTCACCGACAGGTCGTTGTCGTTGATGGCCCTCGAGATCTCATCGGGCAGCGGCCCGGTGTTGCCGATGCAGGTGGTGCAGCCGTAGCCGCCCAGGTAGAAGCCGAGCTTCTCCAGGTAGGGCCACAGGCCGGCCTTGTTGTAGTAGTCGGTCACCACCTGCGAGCCCGGCGCCATGTTGGTCTTGACCCACGGTTTGGAGGTCAGCCCCTTCTCGACGGCCTTCTTCGCCAACAGCGCGGCCCCCAGCATCACCTCGGGGTTGGAGGTGTTGGTGCACGAGGTGATGCCGGCGACGACGACGGCGCCGTGGTCGAGCACGAAGTCACCGTGCTCGGCCGAGGACACCTTGACCGGCTTGCTGGGCCGGCCGTCGCAGTTCTGCGCCGCCGACGGCACCGCCGCGTCGTCGTCGGCGAACGACAGCACCGCGGGGTCGGATGCGGGGAACGATTCGGCCACGGCCTCGTCGAGCTGGCTGTGCGGGGCGTCGCTGTCCTCACCGACGTAGTTGTGAATGTCTTTGCGGAACGCGGTTTTCGCGTCGGAGAGCTCGATGCGGTCCTGCGGGCGCTTCGGCCCGGCGATCGAGGGAACGACGGTGCCCAGGTCCAGCTCGATGTACTCGGAGTAGGCCGGCTCGCGAGCCGGGTCGTGCCACATGCCCTGCGCCTTGGCGTAGGCCTCCACCAGCGCCAGTTGCTGCTCGCTGCGCCCGGTCAGCCGCAGGTAGTTGATCGTCTCGGCATCGATCGGGAAAATCGCTGCGGTGGAACCGAATTCGGGGCTCATGTTGCCCAGGGTGGCGCGGTTGGCCAGCGGCACCTCGGCCACGCCCTTGCCGTAGAACTCGACGAACTTGCCCACCACGCCGTGGCGGCGCAGCATGTCGGTGACGGTCAGCACCACGTCGGTGGCGGTCACGCCCGGCTTGATCTCACCGGTCAGCTTGAACCCGACCACCCGGGGGATCAGCATCGACACCGGCTGGCCCAGCATGGCGGCCTCGGCCTCGATGCCGCCGACGCCCCAGCCCAGCACCCCGAGGCCGTTGACCATGGTGGTGTGGCTGTCGGTGCCAACACAGGTGTCCGGGTACGCCACCCCGTCGCGCACCATCACGGTGCGGGCCAGGTACTCGATGTTGACCTGGTGGACGATGCCGGTGCCCGGCGGCACCACCTTGAAGTCGTCGAAGGCGCCCTGGCCCCAGCGCAGGAATTGGTAGCGCTCGCCGTTGCGCTGGTACTCCAGCTCCACGTTGCGCTCGAATGCGTCGGCGCGCCCGAAGACGTCCAGGATCACCGAGTGGTCGATCACCAGCTCGGCCGGGGCCAGCGGGTTGACCTTCTCGGGGTCACCGCCCAGCTCCGCGACGGCTTCGCGCATGGTGGCCAGGTCGACGATGCAGGGCACACCGGTGAAGTCCTGCATGACCACCCGGGCGGGGGTGAACTGGATCTCGACGCTGGGCTCGGCGGCCGGGTCCCAGTTGGCGATCGCGTTGATGTGCTCTTTGGTGATGTTGGCGCCGTCCTCGGTGCGCAGCAGGTTCTCGGCCAGCACCTTGAGGCTGTAGGGGAGTTTCTCGGTGCCGGGGACGGCGTCGAGGCGGTAGATCTGATATTCGTCATCCCCTACCGTCAGGGTGTCGCGGGCTCCGAACGAATTCAGCGAATCTTTGCTGGTCACTTCCACTCCCCGAGATCGAGTTCTCCTCCATCGACGGGTCCGCGCCGACGGGCGTCACAAACCCTAACAGTACGGTTGTCCTGTATAAAGTAAGGTTCACCTCACCTGGTGAGGGTTGATACCGTCATCGCTCGTGACCACCCCGCATCCGCCGGCCTACATTCCCGGCGAGCTCTGCATCGCCGTCGGTCTCGACCCGTCCACCCCGCCGGATGCCTGCATGGCGCTGGTGAAGGTCGCCGTGGCCGCCGACGGGGTGAGCGCGCCGGCCGCCGACGTACCGGCCCTGCGCGAGGTGGTGGCCGATGCGGCCCGCGACGGCATCGACCTCAAGATCGTCGAGGTCGCCCGCAACCCCGGGATGGACACCGCGCTGCGCGACGTCGCCACGGTGGTCGGCTACGACTACCCGGATTCCACCGTGCTGGTGCTCAGTACCACTTACGTCGGCAGCTACAGCGGCCAGTTCCACCGATCGAAATTGGAGGCCGCCGAGGACCACGCCAAAACCGGCGACCCGGTGACCTCCGCGCAGAATTTCCTGCATGAATTGACCACCCCCGATCTGCCGTGGACGGGGCTGACGGTGGCATTGCTCATCGCGGTGGCTGCCGCGGCCGTCGGCACCCGCGTTCTGCAGCGGCGCAGCAAACGTGCCTTCGACAGCGGCGAGGTCACCGAGTAGCGGCTTGCGCTGCGAAAACCCAGCGTCTCGGGCGAGGGATGGCGGCTGTCATTTGCGCTGCGGCAAATAGCTAGGTCACCAATTGGTCACAACCGGCTTAATTACAATAACGTAGTTTGTTACTAACGTTTCTCCAGTGACTGATGTGACGTATGGTTCAAAAGGCGCAGCTGTTGCAACAGTGCTTTGCCGCCGGTCGAAGCGCGGCGCCGCCTGCCGAGAGTCCGAGGAGATCCAAGCCGAATGAGACGCATCCGCTGTGGCTCCGATGGCACTGTCCTCGAGCGGGTCGTCAAGCTCCGGCCGGCCGCGGCATCGGTGCTGACGACCGCGATGCTGCTGGGCACGCCCGGGCTGGCGGCCGCCGTACCCACCCCCGACCCGGACGGAATCGCCCGGCTGATCGCCGACGTCGCCGAGGCCAACCAGCAGCTGCAGGATCTGGGCGCCCAGATCGCCCAACAGAAGGAAGGCGTCAACAAGGCGCTGGTGGACCTGCAGACCGCCCGCGAGGACGCGACCGCCGCCCAACAGGAGGTGGAGGCCGGCCGGCAGGCGATCGCCGATGCCGACGCCGCGATCGTCGCCGCCCAGCGGCGGTTCAACACCTTCGCCGCGTCGACCTACGTCAATGGCCCGTCGGAGAGTTACCTGACCGCGCGCGACCCGTCGGAGCTGATCGCCACCGCGGCCGCCGGCCAGACGCTGGTGCTCAGTTCCCAACAGGCGCTGGACAACCTCAAGCGGGCCCGCACCGAGCAACTGAACAAGGAGTCGGCCGCCCGGCTGGCCAAGCAGAAGGCCGACCAGGCGGTCGCCAACGCGCAGGCCAGCCAGGACGACGCGGTGGCCACGCTCACCGACACCCAGCGCAAGTTCGGCGAACAGCAGGCCGAGATCGATCGGTTGGCCGCGCAGCGCAACGAGGCCCAGGCCAAGCTCGCCGCCGCCCGCGGCCAGCAGACGTCCCCGGCCGCCTCCGCCCCGTCCGGTGACCGGTGGGGCAATCCCGGCGACGCAGGCCCCGCGCCCGCCAAGCGGACCGACCAGTGGGACGGCCCCTGGGACCCGACGCTGCCGATGATTCCCAGCGCCAACGTCCCCGGCGACCCGATCGCCGTCATCAACCAGGTGCTCGGGATCTCGCAGACGTCGGCGCAGGTGACCTCGAACCTCGGCCGCCAGTTCCTGCAGTCGCTCGGGCTGGCCAAGCCCGAGGACTCCGGCATCAACAACGGCCGCATCCCGCGGGTGTACGGCAGGCAGGCCTCCGAATATGTGATCCGGCGCGGGATGTCGCAGCGCGGCGTGCCCTACTCGTGGGGCGGTGGCAACGCCGCGGGGCCGAGTCGCGGCATCGGATCCGGTTCGGGCACCGTGGGATTCGACTGCTCCGGGCTGATCCTGTACGCGTTCGCCGGGGTGGGCATCAAGCTGCCGCACTACTCGGGCTCGCAGTACAAGATGGGCCGCCAGATCCCGACGGCGATGGCGCGCCGCGGCGACGTCATCTTCTACGGGCCGGGTGGGAGCCAGCACGTGACGCTCTATCTCGGTAACGGCTTGATGTTGGAGGCCCCCGACGTGGGCCAGCCCGTGAAGGTGTCGCCGGTGCGTAAGAGCGGCATGACGCCCTTTGTAGTCCGATACATCGAATACTGACGGCGGAGCGAATGCGACAGATGGCAACACGTCTAGCCCGCGTCACCGGGATGCTGCTCATGGCGATCCCGGTGATGTTGAGTCTGGCCGGGCCGGCCGAGGCCGAACCCGGGTGGGACCCGACCCTGCCGGCGACGATCAGCGCCGGAGCGCCGGGTGACCCGCTGGCGATCGCCAACGCGTCGTTACAGGCCACCGCCCAGGCCACCCAGACCACGATGGACCTGGGCAAAAAGTTCTTGTCCGGCCTCGGCTTCAACGTCGGAGACGAGGCCGTCAGCAACGTCGCACCCGGCCGGCGGGTGCGGGGCCAGCAGGCCATCGAGTACGTCATCCGCCGCGCCGGCTCGCAGCGCGGGGTGCCCTACTCCTGGGGCGGCGGCTCGCTGACCGGGCCCAGTAAGGGCATCGACTCCGGGGCGGGCACGGTCGGCTTCGACTGCTCGGGACTGATGCGCTACGCCTTCGCCGGTGTCGGGGTGCTGATCCCACGGTTCTCCGGCGACCAGTACAACGCCGGCCGGCACATTCCACCCAGCCAGGCCCGCCGCGGCGACCTGATGTTCTGGGGTCCCGGCGGTGGTCAGCACGTCGCCATCTTCCTGGGCGGCGGCAAGATGCTGGAGGCCTCCGGCAGTGCCGGCAAGGTCGTCGTCAGCCCGGTGCGGACCGCCGGGATGACGCCGTATCTGACCCGGATCATCGAGTACTGACGCACCCGGGTGGGACCGTACGTCGACGGATGCTGTGATCCCTGGAATAGTGAAACGCGGGCACGACGCTGCCCCTCGGCTGGAGTGCCGTGCCAGCAGTTGTGTCTGACCGACCTTTGTGGAGGATTTCTCGATGACGTCATCGGATGGGACGCCCGCGGGCGCCAGCGGTTTCCCCGGCCCGGAGGGTGCCTCCAGCGCCGGCGCAGGCCTGGCCGCCGACGTACACGCACTGGAGCGGGCCATCTTCGAGGTCAAACGTGTCATCGTCGGGCAGGATCAGCTCGTCGAGCGCATCCTGGTCGGACTGCTGGCCCGGGGCCACGTGCTGCTCGAGGGCGTGCCCGGGGTGGCCAAGACGCTGGCCGTGGAGACCTTCGCCAAGGTGGTCGGCGGGTCGTTCGCCCGCATCCAGTTCACCCCGGACCTGGTCCCGACCGACATCATCGGGACCCGCATCTACCGGCAGGGCCGCGAGGAGTTCGACACCGAACTGGGGCCGGTGATGGTCAACTTCCTGCTGGCCGACGAGATCAACCGGGCGCCGGCCAAGGTGCAGTCGGCGCTGCTGGAGGTCATGCAGGAGCGCAAGGTGTCCATCGGCGGCAAGACGTTCGCCCTGCCCAACCCGTTCCTGGTGATGGCCACCCAGAACCCGATCGAGCACGAGGGCGTCTACCCGCTGCCGGAGGCGCAGCGCGACCGCTTCCTGTTCAAGATCAACGTCGGCTACCCGTCGCCGGAAGAGGAGCGCGAGATCATCTACCGGATGGGTGTCACCCCGCCGGAACCCAAGCAGATTCTCGGCACCGGTGACCTGCTGCGGTTGCAGGGCCTGGCGGCCAACAACTTCGTGCACCACGCGCTGGTCGACTACGTGGTGCGGGTGATCACCGCGACGCGGGTACCCGAGCAGTTCGGCATGCCGGATGTGAAGAACTGGCTGTCCTTCGGTGCCTCGCCGCGCGCTTCGCTGGGCATCATCGCCGCCTCCCGGGCGCTGGCTCTGGTGCGCGGCCGCGACTATGTGATCCCGCAGGACGTCATCGAGGTCATCCCCGACGTGCTGCGCCACCGGCTGGTGCTGTCCTACGACGCGCTCGCCGACGAGATCACCTCGGAGATCGTCATCAACCGGGTGCTGCAGACGGTGCCACTGCCGCAGGTGAACGCCGTTCCGCAGCAGCCGCACTCGGCGTCGCCGGGTGCCCCGACCGCGGCGGCTGTGGCCAGCGGTCGGTGAGCGACCCGGACACCGGGCAGCAAGCACCAGACCCGGGAACCAGCACCGCACCGCCGTCGATGCTGCGCGGGGGGATCCGCGATCCCAAATTGGCGGCCGCGCTGCGGACGCTTGAGCTGACCGTCAAACGCAAGCTCGACGGCGTGCTGCACGGCGATCACCTCGGGTTGATCCCCGGCCCGGGCTCCGAGCCGGGCGAATCGCGGCCCTACCAGCCGGGCGACGACGTGCGCCGGATGGACTGGTCGGTCACGGCCCGGACCACTCATCCGCACGTCCGGCAGATGATCGCCGACCGGGAGCTGGAGACCTGGCTGGTCGTCGATATGTCGGCCAGCATGGATTTCGGCACCGCCACCTGCGAGAAGCGCGACCTGGCGGTGGCCGCGGCCGCGGCCATCGTCTACCTCAACAGCGGCGGCGGTAACCGGCTGGGGGCCCTGGTGGCCAACGGCGACCAGGTGCTGCGGGTGCCGGCGCGCTCGGGGCGCAACCACGAGCAGACGCTGCTGCGCACCATCGCCACCATCCCGCGCGCGCCGGCCGGGGTTCGCGGCGATCTGGCCGCGGCGATCGACGCGCTGCGCCGGCCGGAACGCCGGCGCGGCATGGCCGTCGTCATCAGCGACTTTTTGGGTCCGATCAACTGGATGCGGCCACTGCGCGCGATCGCCGCCCGCCACGAGGTGCTCGGTATCGAGGTGCTCGACCCGCGCGACGTCGAACTGCCCGACGTCGGCGACGTGGTGCTGCAGGACACCGAATCGGGCGTCACCCGCGAGTTCACCATCGACGCCAAACTGCGCGACGACTTCGCGCGGGCCGCCGCCGCCCACCGCGCCGACGTCGCGCACGCGTTGCGCAGCTGTGGTGCGCCGTTGTTGTCACTGCGCACCGACCGCGACTGGATCGCCGACATCGTCCGATTCGTCGAGTCCCGCCGGCGCGGCGCGCTGGCGGGCGCGCCATGATGCTCACCTTCCCCCGGCGAGCAGACGTGAAAGCCCCGATTTCAGCCACTGAATGGGGGCTTTCGCGACTGTTCGCCGACCAAAAGACAGGTCTGCGATGACATTGCCGCTACTCGGGCCGATGACACTGTCCGGCTTCGCTCACCCATGGTTCTTCCTGTTCCTGTTCGTCGTCATGGGCCTGGTCGCGCTCTACATCCTGATGCAGGTGGCGCGCCAGCGACGGATCCTGCGGTTCGCCAACATGGAGCTGCTGGAGAGCGTGGCCCCCAAATCGCCGACGCGCTGGCGGCACCTGTCGGCGATACTGCTGATCTGCTCGCTGCTGCTGTTCACCGTCGCCATGGCCGGCCCGACCCACGACGTGAAGATCCCGCGCAACCGCGCGGTGGTGATGCTGGTGATCGACGTGTCCCAGTCGATGCGGGCCACCGACGTCGAACCGACCCGGCTGGCTGCGGCGCAGGAGGCCGGCAAGCAGTTCGCCGACGAGCTCACCCCCGGCATCAACCTGGGCCTGATCGCCTACGCCGGCACGGCGACCGTGCTGACCTCGCCCACCACCAACCGGGAGGCCACCAAGGCGGCGATCGACAAGCTGCAGCTGGCCGACCGGACCGCGACCGGGGAGGGCATCTTCACCGCGCTGCAGGCGATCGCCACCGTGGGAGCGGTCATCGGCGGCGGGGACACCCCACCGCCGGCCCGCATCGTGCTGCTGTCCGACGGCAAGGAGACCGTGCCGTCCAACCCGGACAACCCCAAGGGGTCGTTCACCGCGGCGCGTACCGCCAAGGACCAGGGCGTCCCGGTCTCGACCATCTCGTTCGGCACCGCCTACGGCTACGTCGAGATCAACGAGCAGCGCCAGCCGGTGCCCGTCGACGACGACTCGCTGAAGAAGATCGCCGACCTGTCCGGCGGCACCGCCTACACCGCCTCCAGCCTGGCCCAGCTCAAAGAGGTCTACGCGACCCTGCAGGACCAGATCGGCTTCGAAACCATCCGCGGCGACGCCAGCACCGGCTGGCTGCGGCTGGGCTCATTCATCCTGGCGCTGGCCGGGCTGGCCGCGCTGCTGCTGAACCGGCGGCTGCCCGCCTGAGTCGTCCATCATTCACGCTGCGCTCATGGCGCCAAAGTGCGAGTAGGCCGCGCCCTCAGCGCAGCGTCAACGGGTCGATTCGATAGGTTATGCCGGTGACTGACAGCCAAACGCCCGCAGCAAAGCCCCCGTTCGTGTCCCGTTCGGTCCTGGTCACCGGCGGTAACCGGGGGATCGGATTGGCGATCGCGCAGCGGCTGGCCGCCGACGGCCACAAGGTGGCGGTGACCCACCGCGGTTCCGGGGCGCCGGAAGGACTGTTCGGGGTGGTCTGCGATGTCACCGACAACGAGGCCGTCGACCGGGCGTTCAAAGAGGTCGAGGAGCACCAGGGCCCGGTGGAGGTGCTGGTGTCCAACGCCGGCATCTCCAAGGACGCCTTCCTGATGCGCATGACCGAGGAACGCTTCACCGAGGTCATCGACGCCAACCTGACCGGGGCGTTCCGGGTGGCCCAGCGCGCCTGCCGCAGCATGCAGCGCAAGCGGTTCGGCCGGATCATCTTCATCGGTTCCGTGTCGGGCATGTGGGGCATCGGCAACCAGGCCAACTATGCCGCCGCGAAGGCCGGTCTGATCGGCATGGCCCGCTCGATCTCGCGGGAACTGTCCAAGGCGGGCGTCACCGCCAACGTCGTCGCGCCCGGCTACATCGACACCGAGATGACCCGCGCGCTCGACGAGCGGATTCAGGCCGGTGCGCTGGAGTTCATCCCGGCCAAGCGCGTCGGCACCGCCGAAGAGGTCGCCGGGGCGGTCAGCTTCCTGGCGTCGGAGGATGCCGGCTACATCGCCGGCGCGGTGATCCCCGTCGACGGCGGCATGGGCATGGGCCACTGACGCCCCCGAGTGAAAAGGACTTGACATGGCAGGCATTCTCGAAGGCAAGCGGATCCTGGTCACCGGGATCATCACCGACTCCTCGATCGCATTCCACATCGCCAAACAAGCCCAGGAGGCCGGCGCGCAGCTGGTCTGCACCGGCTTCGACCGGCTGCGGCTGATCCAGCGCATCATCGATCGGCTCCCGGAGCCGGCGCCGCTGCTGGAACTCGACGTGCAGAACCAGGAGCACCTGGACACGCTGGCGGCACGCGTCACCGAAGTGATCGGGGAGGGCAACAAGCTCGACGGCGTGGTGCACTCGATCGGGTTCATGCCGCAGACCGGCATGGGCGTCAACCCGTTCTTCGACGCCCCGTATGAGGATGTCGCCAAGGGCATCCACATCT
Organism: Mycolicibacter senuensis; assembly: GCF_003284925.1. Lineage (GTDB taxonomy): Bacteria > Actinomycetota > Actinomycetes > Mycobacteriales > Mycobacteriaceae > Mycobacterium > Mycobacterium algericum_A. The sequence goes on along the minus strand of NZ_QMEX01000089.1, from coordinate 1,385 downwards.
CGGCGTATTCCTATGCCTCACTGGCCAAGGCGACGCTGCCGATCATGAACCCCGGCGGGTCGATCGTCGGCATGGACTTCGACCCGACCCGGGCGATGCCGGCCTACAACTGGATGACGGTGGCCAAGAGCGCGCTGGAGTCGGTGAACCGCTTCGTCGCGCGGGAGGCCGGGCCGGCCGGCGTGCGGTCGAATCTGGTTGCGGCCGGCCCGATCCGCACCCTGGCTATGAGCGCCATCGTCGGCGGCGCGCTCGGCGAAGGCGCCGGCGAGCAGATCCGGCTGCTCGAAGAGGGCTGGGATCAGCGTGCCCCGGTCGGCTGGGACATGAAAGATCCCACCCCGGTGGCCAAGACCGTCTGCGCACTGCTGTCGGACTGGCTGCCCGCCACCACCGGCACCGTCATCTACGCCGACGGCGGCGCCCACACCCAGCTGCTCTAAACGGATTCCGGATGGACCTCGACGCCGTCCTGCTGCTGTCCTTCGGCGGACCCGAGGGACCCGAGCAGGTCCGGCCGTTCCTGGAGAACGTCACCCGCGGACGAAACATCCCGGCGGAGCGACTCGACGCGGTCGCACAGCACTATCTGCACTTCGGTGGGGTGTCGCCGATCAATGCGATCAACCGAGCGCTGGCCGACGCAATGCGCGCCGAATTGCCGGAATTGCCGGTCTATTTCGGTAACCGCAACTGGGAGCCCTTCGTCGAGGACACGGTCTCGGCGATGGCCGATGACGGGGTGCGCCGCGCCGCGGTGTTCGCCACCTCGGCCTGGGGCGGATATTCCGGCTGCGATCAGTACTCACAAGACATCGCCCGGGCACGGGCCGCCGTTGGTGAGCGCGCCCCGGAACTGATCAAACTGCGCCAGTACTTCGACCATCCGTTGTTCGTGGCGATGTTCGCCGAGGCGATCGCCGCCGCCGCCGCCACGCTGCCGGCCGGCCTGCGAGACACTGCCCGGCTGGTGTTCACCGCGCACTCGATACCGGTGGCCGCCGACGAACGCTACGGGCGGCGGCTCTACAGCCGCCAGGTCGCTCACGCGACCGCCCTGGTGGCGGCGGCGGCCGGATACACCGACTATGACCAGGTGTGGCAGTCACGCTCCGGGCCGCCGCAGGTGCCCTGGCTGGAGCCCGACGTCGAGGCGCATGTCGCCGTGCTCGCCGAATCGGGGATCCGCGCGGTGATCGTGTGCCCCATCGGATTTCTCAGCGACAACATCGAGGTGCTCTGGGATCTCGACACCGAGGTGCAAGAGCAGGCGCAGGCGGCCGGCATCGCCTACGCCCGCGCGGTCACCCCGAACGCGAATCCACGGTTGGCCCGGCTGGTGCGCGGGCTCATCGACGAACTGCGCGACGGCGGCGCACCCCAGC
>NZ_QMEX01000088.1 GCF_003284925.1 Mycolicibacter senuensis | reverse complement strand
TGTTCGACGGCGAGGGCGCCTGCGTGCTGCGGCCCGACGCGCACAGCGCCGACCCGACCATGATGGTCACCGCCCAGCAGTTGCTGCGGGCGGTGGTCGACACCGGTGCGGCCCAGGTGATGCTGCTGCCCAACGGCTACGTCGCCGCCGAGGAGTTGGTGGCCGGGTGCACGGCGGCCATCGGCTGGGGCATCGATGTGGTCCCGGTTCCGACCGGGTCGATGGTGCAGGGGTTGTCCGCACTGGCGGTCCACGATCCGGGCCGGCCGGTCGTCGACGACGGCTACACCATGGCCCGGGCGGCCGGTACCACCCGGCACGGCTCGGTGCGTGTCGCCACCGAGCAGGCGCTGACCTGGGCCGGGACCTGCAGTCCCGGCGATGGGCTCGGCATCGCCGGCGACGAGGTGTTGATCGTGGCCGGTGACGTCGGCGGCGCCGCGATCGGCCTGATCGACCTGCTGCTGGCGGCCGGTGGTGAACTCGTCACGGTGCTGATCGGGGCCGAGCGCGACGGCGTGGCGGGCGATGTCGTCGACGTGCTGGCCAAGCATGTGCACGACCGTCATCCGGGCATCGAATTGGCGGCCTATGTCACCGGGCACCGGGGCGACGTGTTGCTGATCGGGGTCGAGTAGCGATGGTCACGCTGGCTGACCGGCTGGATTTCACCATCGGCGCCGATGCCGCGGAAAAGCTCGACGATGCATTCGGCATCCGTACCGTCGGCGACCTGCTGCGGCACTATCCGCGCAGCTACGTCGAAGGCACCGGGGTCCGTAGCGCGGCCGACAGCCGCCCCGAAGAAGGCGACCACATCACCATCGTCGACACCATCGGTTCCGCGGTGGTCAGAGACATGCAGCGCCGCAAGGGCAAATACCTCGCCGTCACCGTCGGTAGTGGACGCAACAAGGTCAGTGCGACGTTCTTCAACCCCAAAGGTCTGCGTTGGCGGCTGACGCCCGGCACCCGGGTGATGCTGTCTGGCGAAGTCAAGCTTTACCGGGGCGCGATCCAGCTCACTCATCCGGACTTCCTGGTACTCAAGGAAGCCGACGGCGCAGCCCACGAAAGCAACTTCGGCAGCAGTTCGCTGCGCAACATCGCCGACGCATCGCAAAAGGTCAGCGGGCAGCTCAACCAGGCGGACTTCGAGCGCAGCTGCTATCCGATCTATCCGGCCACCGCGAAACTGCAGAGCTGGGACATCTTCGCCTGTGTCCGGCAGGTTCTCGCGGTGCTCGATCCGGTCCCCGACCCGCTGCCGGCCGCGGTTCGTGCCGACCGTGGTCTGCTCAGCGAAGACGAAGCGCTGCGGGCGATCCACCTGTCGGAGAAGGCAGCCGAACGGGACCGTGCCCGCGAGCGGCTGGCCGTCGACGAAGCCTTCGGTTTGCAATGGGCGCTGGCGATGCGCCGGCACAGTGAACTATCCGAATCCGGCTTGCCTGCGCCACGCCGTGCGGACGGGTTGGTTGCAGAACTACTGCGGCGGCTGCCGTTCGAGCTGACGGCCGGACAGCGTGATGTGCTCGACGTATTGCAGGCCGAGCTGGGTCAGACGCGCCCGATGAACCGGCTGCTGCAGGGCGAAGTCGGGTCGGGGAAAACGATCGTGGCGCTGCTGGCGATGCTGCAGCTGGTTGATGCCGGCTATCAGTGCGCATTGCTGGCTCCCACCGAAGTGCTTGCCGCCCAACATGTCCGATCGATCCACGACATGCTCGGACCGCTGGCACTCGCCGGGCAGCTGGGCGGGTCGGACAATGCCACCGCGGTGACGCTGCTCACCGGTTCAATGGGGGCTGCTGCCAAGAAGCAGGCTCGCGCCGAGATCGCAGACGGTCGCGCCGGTATCGTCGTCGGCACCCATGCCCTGCTGGTCGACGCGGTCGAGTTCGCCAAGCTGGGCATGGTGGTCGTCGATGAACAGCACCGGTTCGGCGTCGAGCAGCGAGACCGGTTGCGCGCCAAAGCCCCCGATGGCATCACCCCGCACCTGCTGGTGATGACCGCGACACCGATTCCGCGCACCGTCGCGCTCACCGTCTACGGTGACCTGGAGACCTCCACGTTGCGTGAGCTCCCGCGCGGCCGCCAGCCGATCGTCAGCTCGGTGATCTTCGAGAAGGAGAAGCCGGCCTGGCTGGAGCGGGCCTTTGCGCGGATCCGCGAGGAGGTCGCCGCCGGCCGGCAGGCCTACGTGGTGGCGCCCCGCATCGACGAGTCAGACGACGGCGTCACGTCCGGCGCGGCCGAGCAGAACGGCCGAACCTCGGCCACCGCGGTGGGCCTGTTCGATCAGCTGCGGGCCGGGCCGCTGTCGGGGTTGCGATTGGGCTTGATGCACGGACGGCTCAGCGGCGACGAGAAGGACGCGGTGATGGCCGCGTTCCGTTCCGGGGCGGTGGATGTGCTGGTGTGTACCACTGTGATCGAGGTCGGCGTCGATGTGCCCAACGCCACCGTCATGCTGATCGCCGATGCCGACTGGTTCGGCATCAGCCAGTTGCACCAGCTGCGCGGCCGGATCGGCCGTGGTGAGCACGCCGGCCTCTGCCTGTTGGTGACCTCCGCCAACCCGACGTCCAAAGCCGGCAGACGGTTGTCGGCCGTCGCGGCAACGCTGGACGGGTTCGCACTCGCCGACCTGGACCTACGCGAGCGCGGCGAGGGAGATGTGTTGGGCCGCAACCAGTCCGGTTGGCGCGGCGGCCTGAAACTGCTATCGCTAGCCGATCACGGTGAGCTGATCGAAGCCGCCCGCGACTTCTGCGTGCGGGCCTGGGCTGCCGACCCGTCCGATCCCGGGTTGGCACTGCTGGCCGAGCCTTTCGCCGACATCGACTATCTGGACAAGGCATGAATCCCAGCCGCAAGACCCTGCTGTGGCTGGCCGTCGCGGCGCTGCTGGCCGTCGTCGTCGCCTTGCAGACCGTGTCCGCGGCGAATCATCGCGGTCGTGCCATCGCCGCGCAGGCCGGCATGCCTACCGTGGCGCCCGGCGCCGACGTGTTGGCCGGGATCACGGTGGTGCCGGCGCGCACCCACCGCTACGACTACCGCCGGTCGTTGTTCGGCGACGCCTGGGACGACGACAACGACGCCCCCGGTGGGCGCAACGGCTGCGACACCCGCAACGACATCCTCAACCGCGACCTGGTCGACATCACCCATGTCTCGACGAAACGCTGCGCGGCCGCGGTGGCGACCGGGACCCTGCACGATCCCTACACCAACGCCACGATCGCCTTCACCCGCGGCGCCAAGATCGGTGAGGCGGTGCAGATCGACCACATCGTGCCGCTGGCCTATGCCTGGGACATGGGTGCTGCAGCATGGCCGTACCGGCAGCGGCTGCGTTTCGCCAACGACCCGGCCAACCTGCTGGCGGTCGCCGGGCAGGCCAACCAGGACAAGGGCGATGCCGGGCCGGGGCAGTGGATGCCGCCGAACAAATCGTTCGCCTGCCAGTACGCCGTCGCCTATATCGCCGTGCTGCGCGGCTACGCGTTGCGCCTTGACCAGCCGTCGGCCGACGCGCTGCTCGAAGCGGCGGCCAGCTGCCCGGCCGGATAGAGCTGCGATGCCGAGACAAGCCGGGACGGGCGGGATCAGACTCCGGTGTAGGTGAGCGGGTCTTCGCGGAAGCGGGTGCCGTCGTCGAGCCCGTTGAGGCTGGCCATGTGTTCGTCGGCCAGCTCAAAGCCGAACACGTCGAGGTTGGCCGCGATGCGTTCGGGCTGGGACGACCGCGGGATGACCACGTTGCCCAGCTGCAGGCTCCAGCGGATCAGCACCTGCGCCGGGGTCTTGGCGTACTCGCCGGCGATCGCGGTCACCGCCGGATGGTCGAGCAATCGGGCCACGCCCAGCGGGCTGTAGGCCTCCGTGACGATGCCGCGCTCGGCGTGGACGGCCCGCAGTTCGGCCTGGTTGAGCAGCGGGTGCAGCTCGATCTGGTTGACCGCCGGCGTCTCGAACGCCAAATCGATGACGTCGTCGAGGTGCGCGGGGGTGAAGTTGCACACCCCGATCGAACGGGTCAGGCCCTGCTCCCGGGCCTGGATCAGGCCGCCGTAGCTGTCGACGTACATGCCCAGGGCGGGGGCCGGCCAGTGGATCAGGTACAGGTCCACATAGTCCAGTCCGAGCCGCTCCAGGCTGGCTTGGCAGGCCTGCATGGCGGCGGTCAGCCCCTGGTCGGCGTTGGCCAGCTTGGTGCTGACGAACAGTTCCTCGCGCGGGACGCCCGACGCGGCGATCGCCCGGCCCACCGCGGCCTCGTTGCCGTACACCTTGGCGGTGTCGATCAACCGGCAGCCCGACTCGAGCGCGGCACCGACCGCGCGCTCGGTCTCGGCGTCCGACAATTCGGCCACCCCGAGGCCCAGCGTCGGCATGGAATGGCCGTCGTTGAGCGCAACGGTGGGGATCGCAGTTCCCGGCGTCATCTCACCTACCTGTGTAATCGAATGTGCGTGGATCGGGTCCTAGTCGGGCGCGGTCGTCGAGCGAGGATATCGCGGCCATCTCGGCCGCGCCGAGTTCGAAGTCGAAGACTTCGAGGTTGCTGATGATGCGCTCAGGGTTCACCGATTTCGGAATCACGATATTACCGAGCTGAAGATGCCACCGGATGAGCACCTGCGCCGGGGTCCTACCGCAACGCTGCGCGACCTCGGTGACCGCCGGATGCGCCAGCAGCGAGCCGCGCCCCAGCGGCGCCCACGCCTCGGTGGCGATACCCAGGCGGGCGTGCACTTCACGCAGTTCGGGCTGGCTGAATCGCGGGTGGAGTTCGACCTGGTTCACCACCGGCACGATGCCGGTTCCGTCGATGAGCAACTCGAGGTGTTCACGCTCGAAGTTGCTCACCCCGATCGAGCGGATCCGGCCCTGATCGCGCAGGTGGGCCAGCGCCCGGAAGGTGTCGACGAATTTGCCACGTGCTGGAAGCGGCCAATGGATCAGGTAGAGGTCCAGGACGTCCAGGCCGAGCCGGTCCATGCTTTTCTCGAACGCCGTCAGCGTCGAATCGTATCCCTGATCGGCGTTCCACAGCTTGGTGACGAGGTACACCTCGTCGCGTGGTAGCCCCGACGCCGCGACCGCACGACCGACCTCACGCTCGTTGCCGTACAGCGCCGCGGTGTCGATGTGACGGTATCCGGCCGCAAGTGCGGTGCTCACCGCCCGTTCGGTATCGGCGGGCGAAATCTTGTAAACCCCGAAACCGACGCGGGGGATCGAATTACCGTCGTTGAGCGTGACCGAGCGCAAGTTACTTCGAACAGCCATGCCACGCAGTCTGCCAGCCGGGACCGGCCCCGGGGCGGCCACGCGATGGGCCGAACAACTGCAGAGCACCGTGTTCAACGTCGGCATGAAGGTGACGCCGATGCTGCCGATCGGGTTGCAGCGGCTGATGACCGGTGGGCGGTCGGTGACCATCGACGGCAACACGCTCGACCCGACGTTGCGGCTGGCGTTGGCCGGGCAGCGCGCGCTGGGCATCAACGGCATCATCGTCGACGACGACGCGGCCGCCTCCCGGGCCCAGATGCGCGAGCTGACCCAGGGGCTCGGCGGGGGCGACATCCACGGCTGCGAGGTTCGTGACATCGCGCTGCCCGGCCCGGCCGGCGACATCGCCGCCCGGCACTACCGGCCGATCGGTGGGCCGGACGGCCCCGAGGCCACCGCCCACCCGCTGCTGGTCTTCTATCACGGCGGCGGATTCGTGGTGGGGGACTTGGATACCCACGACGCGGTATGCCGACTGACCTGCCGCGACGCCGATGTCGCGGTGCTGTCGATCGATTATCGGCTGGCCCCGGAACATCCGGCGCCGGCCGCCCTCGATGACGCCTATGCGGCGTTCCGGTGGGCCTGCGAGCATGCCGCGGAACTGGGCGCGATCCCGGGGCGGATCGCCGTCGGCGGCGACAGTGCCGGTGGCAACCTGGCTGCCGGGGTGGCGTTGCTGGCCCGCGACGACTCCGGTCCGGCGCCGATCCTGCAGTGGCTGATCTACCCGGTGACCGACTCCGCGGCGGTGACCCGCTCGCGCACGCTCTACGGCGATGGTTACCTGCTCACCAAGCACGACATCGACTGGTTCACCGCCCAGTACGTGGGCCGCTCGCAGCTGGAGCCGACCGACCCGCGGGTGTCACCGCTGCTGGCCGGCGACCTGTCCGGGTTACCACCCGCGCTGATCACGGTCGCCGGCTTCGACCCGCTGCGCGACGAGGGTGAACTGTTCGCCGCGGCCCTGCGCGACGGCGGGGTCGTGGTCGATCTGCGACGGATGCGGTCGTTGACGCACGGATTCATCAATCTGTTCGGCCTGGGCGGCGGCAGCGCCACCGCGACGGCCGCGTTGATCTCGGCGCTGCGCGCCCACCTCAGCCGCAGCTGAGCCGCCGGGCCCGCGCCGGTACGCTGAACCGCAAAACCGACCACCGAACACGAGGATCAACCGACTGTGGCCAGCAAACCCAAACGCCCCGGCGCCTCCGGCCTGAAGGCCGGCGATCACAAACGCAACCTTGCCATGCAGATCGGGCTCATCGCCATCGTGGTGGTGTTCGCGGTGGGGCTGATCGGCTACATCGTGGTGTCCAACAGCCACAAGAAGGGCGCCGGGGCCGGTGAAGCGGTCCGGGTGACCTCGAGCAAGCTGGTCACCAAGGACGGCACCGACGAGCCCAAGGCGGTGCTGACGTTCTACGAGGACTTTCTCTGTCCGGCCTGCGGCAACCTCGAACGGGTGCTCGGCCCGACAGTGTCCCGGCTGATCGACAGCGGGGCGATCGCGGCCGACTACCACATGGTCGCGATCCTGGACCGGCCGCAGAACGACAATTACTCCTCGCGGGCGGGGGCCGCGGCGTACTGCGTCGCCGACGAGAACATCGACGCGTTCCGCCGGTTCCACACCGCGCTCTTCACCGCCGAACTGCAGCCCTCCGAGATCGGCACGGAATTCCCCGACGACAAACGGCTGATCGAGCTGGCCCGCCAAGCCGGCGCCGCCGGCAGCGTTCCGGCCTGCATCAACAGCGGCAAGTACCTCAAGATGGTGGGCGGCATGGCCCAGTCCGCCGGCATTCACGCCACCCCGACGCTACGCATCAACGGCGAGGATTACCGCCCGTCGACCCCGGAAGCCCTGGTCTCGAAGATCCGCGAGATCGTCGGCGACCTGCCGGGTATGGACGTGCCGGCCCAGGAGTCGTGAGCATCGCCGCTCCGACGGAATCACCCGCGCCGCTGGCACCGGGGACGCAGCCGGCGCCGTCCTCGGCCTGGCTGACGCTGATCGCCGGGGTCATCGGGCTGGCCGCCTCGGTCACGCTGACCGTGGAGAAAATCCGGCTGCTCACCGATACCGCCTATGTGCCCTCGTGCAATCTCAACCCGGTGTTGTCCTGCGGACCGGTGATGGCCACCCCGCAGGCATCGGTGGTGGGCTTCCCGAACCCGCTGTTGGGCATCGTGGCGTTCACTGTCGTGGTGGTCACCGGTGTGCTGGCGGTGACGAAAGTGTCGCTACCGCACTGGTATTGGGTCGGTCTGGCGATCGGTACGCTGGGCGGGGCCGGCTTCGTGCACTGGCTGATCTTCCAGAGTCTGTATCGAATCGGCGCGCTGTGCCCCTACTGCATGGTGGTCTGGGCTGTCACCATGCTGCTGCTGGTGACCTTCGCAGCCTTGGCATTGCAGTCCGGTCGCATACACAAAAGTTTGCAGCTTTTGCACCGGTGGCGGTGGACGTTGATTGCATTATGGTTTATCGGGTTATTCCTGTTGGTATTCATCAGATTTCAGGACTACTGGTTGACGTTGGTTTAAGGGGTGCGGTGTGATCTCCAAAGTGCTGGTCGCCAACCGTGGAGAGATCGCGATCCGCGCGTTTCGTGCCGCTTATGAGCTGGGGATCGACACGGTCGCGGTCTATGCCTACGAGGACCGTAATTCGGTGCATCGCCTTAAAGCTGATGAGTCGTATCAGATCGGTGAGCCGGGCCATCCGGTGCGCGCCTACCTGTCGGTGGAGGCGATCGTTGCCACCGCGAAGCGGTGCGGGGCTGATGCGGTCTATCCCGGGTATGGCTTTTTAGCGGAGAACCCGCGGCTGGCGCAGGCCTGTGCAGATGCCGGGATCGCCTTTGTCGGGCCGAGTGCGGCGGTGCTGGCGCTGGCCGGCAACAAGTCCCATGCGGTGGCCGCGGCGCGCGAGGCGGGGTTGCCGGTGCTGGCGTCCTCGGAGCCGTCACGCTCGGTCGAGGAGTTGGTCGCGGCGGCAGCCGATATGTCGTTTCCGGTGTTCGTCAAGGCGGTTGCCGGCGGGGGTGGTCGCGGGATGCGCCGGGTCGCCGACGGTGAGGGGCTGGCCGAGGCGGTCGAGGCGGCCAGTCGGGAAGCCGAGTCGGCGTTCGGGGATGCCACGGTGTATCTGGAGCAGGCGGTGATCAACCCGCGTCACATCGAGGTGCAGATTTTGGCCGATACCCACGGCAATGTGGTGCACCTGTTTGAGCGGGATTGCAGTGTGCAGCGCCGGCATCAGAAGGTCGTCGAGTTGGCGCCGGCGCCGAACCTGGATCCGGGATTACGGGACAACATCTGTGCTGATGCGGTCGCCTTCGCCCGGCACATCGGCTACAGCTGCGCGGGCACGGTGGAGTTTTTGCTGGATGAGCGTGGCCATTATGTGTTCATCGAGATGAATCCGCGGATCCAGGTGGAGCACACGGTCACCGAGGAGATCACCGATGTGGATCTGGTCTCGGCCCAGTTGCGGGTGGCTGCCGGGGAATCCCTGCAGGATTTGGGGCTGGATCAAGAGGACATTGTTTTGCACGGCGCGGCGCTGCAGTGCCGGATCACTACCGAGGACCCGGCGAACGGGTTTCGGCCCGACACCGGGAGGGTCACCGCCTACCGCAGCCCGGGTGGTGCGGGCATCCGGCTCGACGGTGGTACCCACCTGGGCGCGGAGATCAGCCCGCATTTCGACTCGATGCTGGTCAAATTGACCTGTCGGGGCCGGGATTTTGCGACTGCGGTGAACCGGGCACGCCGGGCGATCGCCGAGTTCCGGATCCGGGGGGTCTCGACGAACATCCCGTTTTTGCAGGCGGTGCTCGACGATCCCGATTTCCGGGCCGGCAAGATCACCACGTCGTTCATCGATGAGCGCCCGCAACTGTTGACCTCACACGCCTCGGCTGACCGCGGCACCAAGATCTTGACCTACTTGGCTGATGTCACCGTCAACCAGCCCCACGGTGCGCGGCCCTCGGCGGTCTACCCGCGCGACAAGCTGCCCGAGATCGACTTGTCGAGCACCCCGCCGCCGGGATCCAAACAGCGGCTGATGACGCTGGGACCGGAGGGGTTTGCCCGCTGGTTGCGCGAGTCGCCGGCCGTCGCGGTCACCGAGACGACGTTTCGTGATGCGCACCAGTCGCTGTTGGCTACCCGGTTGCGCACCAAAGGCCTGCTGAACGTGGCGCCCTATATCGCCCGGACCACCCCGCAACTGTTGTCGATGGAGTGCTGGGGCGGAGCGACTTACGATGTGGCGCTGCGCTTTTTGAAAGAGGATCCGTGGGAGCGGCTGGCGGTGCTGCGCGAGACGCTGCCCAACATCTGCCTGCAGATGCTGCTGCGGGGCCGCAACACCGTCGGCTACACCCCCTACCCGGAGCTGGTGTGCTCGGCGTTCGTGGCTGAGGCCACCGCAACCGGCATTGATATCTTCCGGATCTTCGATGCGCTCAACAATGTCGATTCGATGCGCCCGGCGATCGAGGCGGTGCGCGAAACCGGCAGCGCGGTCGCCGAAGTCGCCATGTGCTACACCGGTGACCTGACCAGCCCGGCCGAGAATCTCTACACCCTGGACTACTACCTCAGGCTCGCCGAGCAGATCGTCGAGGCCGGCGCGCATGTGCTGGCCATCAAGGACATGGCCGGGCTGCTGCGGCCCGCGGCGGCCACCACGTTAGTCGCTGCGCTGCGCAGCCGCTTCGACCTGCCGATCCACGTGCACACCCACGACACCCCGGGTGGGCAGTTGGCCACCTACGAGGCGGCCTGGCATGCCGGTGCCGACGCCGTCGACGGGGCGGCCGCACCGCTGGCCGGCACCACCAGCCAGCCCGCGCTCAGTTCGATCGTGGCTGCGGCGGCCAACACCGACTACGACACCGGCCTGTCCCTGTCGGCGGTGTGCGACCTGGAGCCCTATTGGGAAGGGGTGCGAAAGGTTTATGCGCCGTTTGAATCCGGTCTGGCAGGACCGACTGGCCGGGTCTACCGCCACGAGATCCCGGGCGGTCAGCTGTCCAACCTGCACCAGCAGGCCAAGGCGCTGGGACTGGCCGACCGGTTCGAAGAGATCGAAGCCAACTACGCCGGAGCCGATGCGGTGCTGGGCCGACTGATCAAAGTCACCCCGAGCTCCAAGGTGGTCGGGGATCTGGCACTGGCCCTAGTCGGCGCCGGCATCACCGCGCAAGACTTCGCCGCCGACCCCGCACGCGTGGACATCCCCGACTCGGTGATCGGTTTCCTGCGCGGGGAACTCGGCGAGCCGGCCGGCGGCTGGCCCGAACCGTTGCGCACCACGGCCTTAGCCGGACGAGGGCCAGCACGCGAGGTGCAGACACTATCCACCGACGACGAGGCCGCCCTGGCGCTGACCGGACCCAAGCGCCAAGCCACCCTCAACCGGCTGCTGTTCCCCGGACCCACCAAGGAATTCGAGGAACACCGCGACCTCTACGGCGACACCTCACAACTGTCAGCCAACCAGTTCTTCTACGGGCTGCGGCAAGGCGAAGAGCACCGGGTCCGCCTCGAGCGCGGCGTGGAACTGCTGATCGGCCTAGAAGCCATCTCCGAGCCCGACGAACGCGGCATGCGCACCGTGATGTGCATCATCAACGGCCAGCTGCGGCCGGTCGAGGTACGCGACCGCAGTGTGGCCAGCCAGGCACCGGTCGCCGAAAAGGCCGACCGCACCAAACCCGGCCACATCGCCGCACCGTTCGCCGGCGTCGTCACCATCGGGGTGACCGACGGTGAGCAGGTCAGCGCCGGGCAGACCGTGGCCACCATCGAAGCGATGAAGATGGAAGCCGCCATCACCGCGCCGGCTGATGGCACCGTGCAGCGGGTGGCAGTCGCCCAGACCGCCCAAGTTGAAGGCGGTGACCTGCTGGTGGTGCTGAGCTGACCCGCATCATCGGCGGCACCGCAGGCGGACGACGCATCACCGTGCCGCCGCGCGGCACCCGGCCGACCACCGACCGGGTACGCGAGGCACTGTTCAACGTGCTCGACGCCCGGTTGGAACTGACCGAGATGGCAGTGCTGGATCTGTACGCCGGGTCGGGGGCGCTGGGCTTGGAGGCGCTGTCGCGGGGCGCGGCCACGGCGCTATTCGTCGAATCGGACCGACGCGCCGCCGAGGTGCTGGCCGCCAACATCGCCGCACTGGGTTTGTCCGGTGCGACCCTGCGCCGCGGCACGGTGGCCTCGGTGCTGACCGCCGGCACTGATCGGCCGATGGATCTGGTGCTGGCCGATCCGCCCTACGAGGTTTCCGCCGCCGACATCGACGCGCTTCCGGGGCTGCTGGCCGCCGGCGGCTGGGCCGGGCCGGGCACCGTCGTGGTGATCGAGCGGGCGGCCTCGAGTCCTGCGACGCAGTGGCCGGACGGCTGGGCGGTGTGGCCCGACCGCCGTTACGGCGACACCCGGCTGGAACTGGCCGAGCTGGGCTGACCTGACGACTTCAGGCGCTGGACGTAAGGCCGTCACGTTCGTTGCTCAGGTTCACGCGTGCCCGTGTTTCCCACTGCGCGTGGGCGTACGGCGTCCGGTATATAGCGGGTCCGTTGAGCAATGCGCGCAAGACATTTGCGCGCCCGGCCCGAAAGGTCTCATCCAGAACGTGGGCGTACTCGGCGCGGACCGCGGCGGTGTAGGCCGCGTATCGGTCCGGTGGTGCGGCGAGGATCGCCAAGTCGGCATCGGAGAGGACTTCACCGTTGCGATCGCCGGGCGCAGGGGCATGAGAAGCGGTGAGCCGCACCAAGCGAGAAACTTCGCGGACCAAGACAGGCGCTAGCCCGAGGGCATCGAGGTCGGATTCGGCGCGGCGCGCGCTGTTTTCCTCGTCATCGGGCCGGCCGCGGTAAACGACGTCGTGGTACCAGGCTGCAAGTCGTACCGCATCGGGGTCATCCGCGTGTGCGGCGAGTTCGTCGACGCGGATCAGTACCTCACGAAGGTGGGCAGTGTTGTGGTATCGCCGATGTGGCTCGCCCCAAGACGTCAACAGCGCCTGCCCGATCTCCGCCGTTTCGGTTGCAGCGCTGTGCTTCTGGATGAGTGTTTGCCAAGTGGCCAGCAGATCCGCAAACTCTTCCGGTGGAATCACTCGTCGGTATAGAGAGCGAGTTGGTCGAAGGCCACAAATGCGGTCCTCGTCGGATCGTCCACGGGGTGGACTTGGACGCTGAGCGTGACGTTAGGGGTGTCATCAACCGCAATCACATCCGTGACGCCCGCTGGCAGATCGGCGTCTATGCCAGCATCATCTGTAGGGTAGGCCGCCAGTAAGCGCAGTTTCTTACCTCGCAAGCCGGTTGTATCGTAGCGAAACTGTCGGAACTGTCCCTTAGGGCCTGAAACCTGATCTGATCGGCTCATCCCCTGATTATCCCTCATCGATGCTCGGAGAGGGTGGTGAGGAACGCATGGTAAACGGCGTCACTGAGATCGACGATGTCGCCACGGAGTTTTGTAAGACATCTCGCCTCGATGAACAAGCTATGCAGGATCAAAAGACCTCGCGCACTTTCCCTGCCTGCGAGGTAGGTGCTCTGTTGTGCCCAAACCTGCAGCCCGCCGGTGTCGAAATATCCGCTGCTGCGTAGCGCGATGCTGCCCGGCACCGGGAGAGGTAAGTCTCGAGTGTTGATGCCATGGGCATGGAGATCGCGTAGAGCGCAGTCAGCGTTATCGCGGACTGCATCGAGCGGGGGAACACCGGTGAAGGCACAGACGCTGATCGTTTCGCAACCTACACCTCCGCCGCTGTCTCGCGGCAGATTGCACACTGCGATTCGTGCAGGCTGCACACTTTCGCCATCCAGGCGCGCAAGAAGCCAACCGGCCGGCAGTCCCAATTTCGCCAACCACTCCGGCGACTCCTTACCGGGAACTGGGCTGAAATCGTTCACGTCGCGGGCCACCACATCCGCCAGCGACGACACCGCCACTAACCGCGCCCATTCATCGGAAGAATCCGGTGTTTCAGTGGTCATCGGGCGAATGGGTGTGCAAGCTTGGGTAACTGGGTCAAGATCCACGCTCCGACCGCCCCGGCCCCGGCGAGCACGCCTCCCTTTGCAAGGTCACCGGAGGCTGGAGGATGCGGTGGCGGGATCGTCATCGGCGGGGCCGGCGGCTGCGGCATCGCCGGGGGTTCCGGCAAATCTGAACCAAAAATCGGTGCGGGTCCTGGAGGCGCGGTTTGAAATCCCGGAGGTGAAGGATCCTGCAGCCAAGGCGGGAGCGGAGGATGGTCAAGCACCGGCGGTGACACTGCAACCGGCGGATGATCAGCAACAGGCGGTGGAACGGCAATCGGAGGATGGTCGCCGATGGGCGGCAGAACGGGCGGCGAGTTAATCACCGGCGCACCGCCCGGCCCGGAACCGCCCGTCGCGGGCGGGCGTATGGGCGGTAACGGCGGCGGATGCTCCGGATCAACCCCGGCCGCCTCGTTGACGCTGGCCCGGCTGCGGGTCGAGCTTTCGATGATCGAGTCGTAAAGATCGTTGCCAGAGAGGCCTCTTGCCTTCCGCTGCGCCACGATGTCGTCCCACGTGTAGTTGGGATTTTTCTCCGTGATTTCGGTGGCCTTCTCACGGTTACTCATCAGGTCGCGAACCCAGCTTCGCAGCGAATTACGTTGGTCGAACATAATCCTCGCCCGCTCTTCGGGACTCAACCCTTGTCTGATGAGCTGCTCGTTGAGGTCGCGCATCCGCAACTCTCCCTGTGCGTAAACAGCACGGGCCTCCTCCCCAGACAACGACCCAGGGTTGTAGTCGGGAAGCCCGAGCTTGCCTACCGGATCAGGCTCCGACGGCGGTAGATGTGGCGGAGGGGCATCTTTTCGGAACTTGTTGTCCACCAGCTGCACCCCGCGGTTGCGTTGGTCGGAAGCCTTAGGGGATTCGTTGAATCGCAGGTTGCCGAAATCGGCGGTGGCCGTTTCGAGTCGGGAGGTGAGTGCGGCGTCCTCGGCGACGAGGTTGGCGACTCGGTGGCGGATGAAGCTGGCGTGTGCCTCTGCTTGGCCCTGGCGTTCGGCGAGTTGTTCTTCGGTATAAACCGGCCGGGTGTCGACGACCTGATAATGCCCGCTCACCACAAAGCCATCACGCTCGGCATCATCGACCGCGTCGAGCACCAGCTGCTTGCTTGCTTCCAAAGTCTGCTGGCCTCGCCGGGTGACGGCTGCGGCATCTCCGTGTGCCCACCCCCAACTGCGTAGCTTCATCACATCGGCGTCAGCCTGGTGGATCGCCCCGTCGGCGCCGGCACCCTCCCATTCGACACCGCCCGGCGTGCGCACTTGCTGGGCTATCTCAGCGAACCCCGACTGTGCTTTCGCCGAAACCTTTTCGCACCAGTCGGCGAATGAGCTCAGGTGGTCGAATGTCGCTGAGCGCACCTGCGGTAGCGTCGGAAACCCCGCAGGCAGCGCACCGAGAGCGGCCATCAGCGTCGTACGAGAACGGTGAACTGTACGGCGGCGTGCTGTTCGTTTGTGGTGTAGTCGCTCGCGGCTTTGGTGTACATCTCCGCGCGAGCCTCCAGGCGACTGGCGGCGATGGCCAAGTCCGCACACGCCTCGGCTTGTGACGCGTTCACCACTGCTGCGTTCGTCTGCCAGGACGACGCGGAGGCTGGCGGCGCCGCGGCAGCAGCGGACAACTCGCCGCTCACGGCTTCGCAGCGAAGACCCAGTTGCCGCAGGCCAGCTGCCAGCACTTTCACACGGCGGCCGGGTGTGTCGGCGGGCATAGACGAAATATTAACGGTTCGTTCGCGCTCGGGTTTACGTAGCGGGCGGCGTGAGAAGCAAATTGGTACGTCGAGGAATGGGGGTCAGATCGGCTGGTGTGATGGCCCTCGCTGCTGTCGGCGGGTGGGAGGTGTGGCCGGCTCGTCGCTACGGCGACACCCGGTTGGAGCTGGCCGAATGGTCCGGCTGGGACTGCTAGCGTCTTGAGCCATGAGCGGTGCGTTGTGCCCTGGTTCGTTCGACCCGGTGACCCTGGGACACGTCGACATTCTGGAGCGTGCGGCCGCACAGTTCGATGAGGTGGTGGCCGCGGTGCTGATCAACCCGGCCAAAAAGGGCATGTTCAGCCTGGAGGAGCGCCTCGAGATGATCACCGAAGCCACCGCGCACCTGCCCAATGTGCGCGCGGAGTCGGGCCGGGGGCTGGTGGTCGACTTCGTCCGCGAGCGAGGGCTGACCGCGATCGTCAAGGGCCTGCGCACCGGTACCGACTTCGAGTACGAGCTGCAGATGGCCCAGATGAACAAGCACATCGCCGGGGTGGACACGTTTTTCGTGGCGACCACGCCGCGGTATTCGTTCGTGTCGTCGTCGCTGGCCAAGGAGGTGGCGTCGATGGGCGGCAACGTCTCCGATCTGCTGCCCGAGCCGGTGAACCGGCGACTGGCGGAGAAGCTGGGGCGCTAGCCGTTTACCGCCGAGGTCAGGGTGGGGGTTTGGTGTTG
The DNA here is from genome assembly GCF_003284925.1 of Mycolicibacter senuensis. Taxonomy (GTDB): domain Bacteria; phylum Actinomycetota; class Actinomycetes; order Mycobacteriales; family Mycobacteriaceae; genus Mycobacterium; species Mycobacterium algericum_A. The sequence continues at coordinate 326 of NZ_QMEX01000088.1, read as the reverse complement.
AGGGCCCGTTCGGCGGCGATGGCTTGGGCACGGTTTTGGGCCCGGGTTCGTCGGCGGGTGGGCATCATCAATGTCCGGCCGGGGCAATCGGGTTTCCGGGCGGCCGGTTCGGGGAGCCTGCCGGTGGGTAGGCACAGCGCCGGGAAGAGTAGGCGGCTACCCGGGTGGGTGGTGTAGCTGGCCCCGGTGGGGCTGGTCCACTCGATGGTGCCGTCCGGGTGCTGGCGATCGCGCCAGCCGTGAAATGTCTTGAGCAAGTGATGCTTTCGGCACAACGTCCGCAGATTCGACGGATGCGTGAGCCCGCCGGCGTCATAGGCGACGGC
>NZ_QMEX01000087.1 GCF_003284925.1 Mycolicibacter senuensis | reverse complement strand
CGCTGGGCGCGCCGCCGCCGACGATCGGGCCCGGTTATGCCGCCAAGACGATCGAGTTGTGCGCGCCCGGCGACCCGATCTGCTCGGCGGGCGCCGACGGCGCCGCGCACGCCGCCTACGCGACGAACGGCATGACAGCGCTCGCGGCGGACTTCGCCGCCGAACGCGTCGTGGCACCCGAACCCGTTCCGGATCGGCCGCTGTGAGATCAGCGCTGCCGGACCCCGCGCATACCGACTGCATGTTGCGGGTAGTCAGCCGGGCATGACCCAGCGTGCCAGTGCGGCCATCCCGGTCGAGTCCGTCGAAGCCACGGCCTACTCGATTCCCACCGACGCCCCCGAATCCGACGGCACCTTCGCCTGGGATTCGACCACCTTGGTTCTGGTCACGGCGACCGCCGGCGGGCAGGTCGGCACCGGCTACACCTACGGCGGCACGGCGGTGGTCACGGTTGTCGAGTCCGAACTGGCCGGCGTCATCACGCAGCGCGACGCGCTGCAACCGCCGGCCCGCTGGGCCGAGATGCAGCACGCGGTGCGCAACCTGGGCAAGCCGGGTGTGGTCGCCGAGGCGATCTCGGCGGTCGACATCGCGCTGTGGGATCTGCGGTCGCGGCTGCTCGACGAACCGCTGACCATCGCACTGGGCGCGGTACACGACGGCACCCCGGTCTACGGCAGCGGTGGGTTCACCTCGTACGACAACGACGCGTTGTGCGCTCAGTTGTGCGGCTGGGTGGAAGCCGGGATCCCGCGGGTCAAGATGAAGGTGGGCCGCGACCCGGAGGCCGACCGCGACCGGGTGCGGGCCGCTCGCGCGGCGATCGGCGACGACACCTTGTTGTTCGTCGACGCGAACGGGGCCTACGCCCGCAAACAGGCGTTGCTGTGGGCGCAACGCTTCACCGAGTACGACGTGCGCTGGCTGGAAGAACCGGTGTCCTCCGACGACCTGGCGGGCCTGCACCAGTTGTGTGTCCAGGGCCCGGGCGGGATGGATATCGCCGCCGGCGAGTACGGCTACCACCTGCCGTATTTTCAGCACATGCTCGACGCGCAGGCGGTGGATTGCCTGCAGGCCGACGTCACCCGGGCGTTGGGCATCACCGGGGTGCTCAAAGTCGCCGCGCTGTGCGACGCCCGCGGCATGGAGCTGTCGTTGCACTGCGCCCCGCAGATCAGCGGCCAGGTCGGCACCGCCGTCTGGCAGCTGCGGCACCTGGAGTACTTCCACGATCACGTCCGCATCGAGAGGTTGGCATTCGACGGGACCATCGACCCGGGACCCGATGGCGTGCTGCGTCCGGACCGCAGTGCTCCCGGGCACGGGCTGACCGTCAAAGACGCCGACCTCGAACAGTTCCGCATCGCCTGATTCGGCGGAGTCGAGAGCTGCATGACTACCGGCCCCCGGCGGTGGGTATGCACCGCTGATGGCTGACGGGCAAGCGCTGCTGGAGCGGTTCCCGCCGCAGGTGCTGCGCCAGTACGCGCTGATCGCCGACGGGGAGCGCGGGATCGTGGTGGGCCCGCGCGGCGACTTCTGCTGGATGTGCCTGCCGCGCTGGGACAGCCCGGCGGTGTTCAGCTCACTTCTCGGCGGCGCCGGTGTCTACGCCGTCACCCCGGAGTTGCGCTACGTGTGGGGCGGCCAGTACGAGGAGCGGTCGCTGATCTGGCGGTCCCGCTGGGTCACCACCGACGGTATCGTCGAATGCCGCGAGGCGCTGGCCTTCCCCGGCGACCCGCACACCGCGGTGGTGCTGCGCCGCATCCGGGCACTGGACCGCCCGGTCCGGATGCAGGTGGCGCTGCAGGTTCGGACCGACTTCGGCGCCACCGCCATGTCGGGACTGTCCTGCCGCGACGCCGTGTGGACCGGCCGGTCGGGCCCGCTGCGATTCCGCTGGTCGGGTGCCGAGCAGGCCCGCCGGCCCGGCGACGGATCGCTGCAGATGGTGCTCGACGTCGAGCCGGGCCGCGACCACGACCTGGTGCTCGAGCTGTCCGACCGCGAACTGCCGGACCGGCCGGCCGACGCCGCGCAGGCCTGGCTCGCCACCGAAACTGCTTGGCGCGAAGCGGTTCCGGAGTTCACCGGCACGCTGGCCGACGCCGACGCTGAGCGGGCCTACGCGGTGCTGCGCGGCCTGACCAGCACCGGCGGCGGGATGGTGGCCGCGGCGACGATGTCGTTGCCGGAGCGGGCCAAGGCCGGCCGCAACTACGACTATCGCTACTGCTGGATCCGCGACCAGTGCTACACCGGGCAAGCGATCGCCGCCGCCGGCCCGCTCCCTCTGCTGGATGACGCCGTCCGGTTCGTCACCGAGCGGGTGCTGGCCGATGGACCCGACCTGCGACCGGCTTACTGCGTCGACGCGGGCGCACCACCGCCCGAAAAAGATCTGCCGCTGCCGGGCTACCCGGGCGCCGCGGTCAAAACCGGCAATTGGGTGCGCGGGCAGCTTCAGCTCGACAACTTCGGGGAGGCGCTGCTGCTGCTGGCCGCCGCGGCCGGGCTGGACCGGGTGGACAGCACCCATTGGGGCGCGGTGCATGTCCTGGTAGATGCGATCGAAAAACGTTGCGGCGACGCCGATGCGGGCGTCTGGGAGCTCGATGACCGGCGCTGGGCGCATTCCCGGCTGATGTGCGCGGCGGGGCTGCGCCGCATCGCCGGCGTGGCATCGCTGGCCGAGGGCGCACGATGGCAGCAACTGGCCGACAAGCTGGTCGCCGATACCAGCACCGACTGCCTGCACCGCGACGGCAGATGGCAACGCGCACCCGATGACGCGGGGATCGATGCGGCACTGCTGCTGCCTGGCCTGCGAGGAGCCGTACCCGTCGATGATCCCCGCACGGTGGCGACCCTGGCCGCGGTGCGCCATGACCTGACCCAGGACGGCTTCGTCTACCGCTACCGGCCCGACCAGCGCGAGCTCGGCCAGGCCGAGGGAGCGTTCCTGCTGTGCAACTTCGCGATGGCACTGGCAGATCACCAGCAGGGAAATGATCTTGCGGCGCTGCAGTGGTTCGAGCGCGGTCGCACCGCCTGCGGCCCGCCCGGCCTGCTCACCGAAGAGTACGACGTCGGCCAGCGCCAGTTGCGCGGCAACCTGCCGCAGGCGTTCACCCACGCGCTGCTGTTCGAGGCCGCGCACCTGCTGGCCGGCGACGTGATGGCTTGAGTGCCTACTTCAGTGACTGCCTGCGTTATGGCTTGAGCAGGATCTTCACCGCGCCCTCGCGCTTCTCCTGGAAGATCTGGTAGCCGCGCGGCGCCTCCTCCATCGGCAGCTCGTGGGTGGCGAAGGTGTCGACGCCCAGCGGGTCGGCGTCGGTGAGCAGCGGCATCAACCGGTCTACCCGCGGTTTGACGTTGGCCTGCCCCATCCGCAGCGTGATCTGCTTGTCGAACAGGGTGAACATCGGCAGCGGATCCAGCTTGCCGCCGTAGACGCCGATGATCGAGATGGTGCCGCCGCGGCGCACGATGTCGATCGCCGAGTACAGCGCGGCGAGCCGGTCGATGCCGGCCTTGCTGATCAGCGGCCCGGCGACCGCATCGGGCAGCAGCGAGCTGAGTTGCTGCACCGCCTTGGCGCCGCCGGAGCCGTGCGCCTCCATCCCGACGGCGTCGATCACCGCGTCGGTCCCCCGTCCGTCGGTGCGGTCGCGGATCACCTCGCCCAGATCGGATGCCTCACGCAGGTCGATGGTTTCGATGCCGCGGCGCGCCAGCCGGCCCAGCCGTTCTGGCACCAGATCCACACCGATCACCCTGTGCCCCTGGTGCGCGGCGATGCGGGCCGCCATGTCGCCGATCGGCCCAAGCCCCAGCACCGTCACCGAGCCGCCCTCGGGAATCTCGGCGTAGTCGACCGCCTGCATCGCGGTGGGCAGCACATCGGACAGGTATACAAACCGCGAATCCGGGGGCCCCTCCGGCACTTTGATGTGGGTGTAGGACGCCTGCGGCACCCGCAGGTACTGCGCCTGCCCGCCGGGAACCTGGCCGTAGAGCTTGGAGTAGCCGAACAGGGCGGCACCGGTGTCCTGCTCGCGCACCCGGGTGGTGTCGCATTGGGTCGGCAGGTCGCGACGACACATACTGCAATGCCCGCAGGCAATCTGGAACGGGATGACCACGCGATCGCCGGCCTTGAGGTTGGTGACCGCGCTGCCGACCTCGGCCACGATGCCCATCGGTTCGTGACCCAGGATGTCGCCCGGGTCCATGAACGCGCCGAGCACCTCGTAGAGGTGCAGGTCGGAGCCGCAGATGTTGGTGGTCGTCACCTCGATGACGGCGTCGGTCGATTTCTCGATCACCGGGTCGGGCACGGTGTCGACCTGGACCTTGCGTCTGCCCTGCCATGTCACTGCCCGCATTCGGATCGCCTCCGTCATGTCGTGAGAACACCGCCCGGCTACCCGCCCGCGCCTTGGCACAAACGCGTAGTTGTCGTCGGGCGAGCAGGGTTGCGGGGCGCTTCATCCGGGTACGCCGCGGAAACACAGATCGACCACTGCGCGAGGGAGTCCCCATGTTCGTTCACAACAAAGAGCTGCAGTTCGACGTCCGGGTCGAGCGGCCCGATCCGCGGTTCGCGATGCTGCTGCAGGAACAGTTCGGCGGAGAGAACGGCGAACTGAAGGCCGCGATGCAGTACTTCACCCAAGCGTTCGTCCTGCGCCGCAAAAACCCCAAGATGTACGACATGTTCATGGACATCGCAACCGAGGAGTTCACCCATTTGGAGATGGTGGGCAACCTGATCACCATGCTGCTCGACGGGCTCAACGACAACCTGAAGAACGCCAACGAGCGCTACCGCTCTCTACAAAGTGCAGCGGGTTGACCGCGACCTGGTGAATGAGAGACCAGCCGCGGGCCCTGGAACCAGGGCCAGGGGCCGTGGCCGAACGGCATGGAGTGGGAGTACGTGAAGAACCCGACCAAGGACTGGCTGGGCGGCTCCACCCGGGAGAACCGCGGACCGCGGGACAACCCCGACGGCAGCCCCGCGGTAGCCGGCGAGAAACCGTTCACCCACGAACAACACCGTGCCACAACATAACCGGGGCACCTTGCTGCTGGAATCGCCCACCCGCGTGGGCGTTCCAGCGCTCGGTCGATGGTGGTTTCGACCCGAATCAATGTGATTGCGGGTTGCCCTGGGCGCATTTCGGGTAAGCCCCACCGATGAAAGAAGCGGTAACGAACCGTCCGATCACAAGACCTCGTTGGAGGACACCGTCGACCGACTCGACGCGAAAGCCGCCGAGGAATTCGAATCCGACGCCAGGGAAACCCCCAAACGCGGATCGCCGGACGAGCCACCGGATTAGGCGCTCGATGCCGACCGCCGGTCAGCTCGTCGGCGCGTCCGGCGGGTTGTCGGCAGCCCGGCCGCTCAGCCGGTCGCGCACATGGTCGACGGCAGCAGCGGCCACCCCCAAGGTGTTCTGGGCCAGCCCGCCCGACGGGGCATTGGGGTGCGGCCGCGTCGGCGCGACCTTCTTGGCGGTCTGCAGTTTGCCGCCCAACTGCTCGCGGTCTCCGGCGCTGACCGCCGCTTTGAACCGCGGCCACACCAGATTCTCCTCGTAATCGATGTGTTCGCGGGCCGCCGTGATGAATTCGGCCAGCGCGCGGTGATATTCGGGTTCACCGGGACCGCCGTCTTCTAGCTGCTGCAGCAGCGCCTTGCCGGCCTCCTCCTGCGCGATGGCGTGGTCGGCCAACTGGTCGCCGTCGTCGAGCGCCGCTCGCACCGCAGGCCAGAACAGTTGTTCCTCGATGGCCTCGTGCTGCGACTCGGCGATCACCAGGTTGGTGACCATGGTCGCCAGGCCGCTCTGGTGCGCGCCTTCGCCCTGTGGCGCGCCGTCAAGCACCTGCAGCATGCCCAGCACGCTTTCGTGGTCGGCACGAAGAAAGGTCAATGCGTCCATGGGTTTTCCCTCCCGGCGATTCCTGGTCCGGTCGACGGCATACCCGCCTCGACCCGGCCGAAACCACTGCTGGTGACGTCGGCACGTTTCGCCGACGCCCTATCGGGTAACTGATCGGCTATGACGTCATTGTGGCTCGCCGATCGGATCGCGACATCACCGGCTTCGGGCAGCGCCGAAGATCTCCCCGGTTGCGCCGACGTGGTGGTGGCGGGTGCCGGGATCACCGGGCTGATGACCGCGGTTCTACTGGCCCGGGCGGGCCGTGAGGTGCTGGTGCTGGAAGCCCGGACCGTGGGTGCCTGCGCGACCGGCAACACCACCGCCAAAATCAGCCTGCTGCAGGCCACCCAGCTGTCGGCGATCTCGGCCAAGCAGGGCAAGCAGCTGGCCGCTGCCTATCTGGAGGGCAACCGCGCCGGCCAGGACTGGATCCTGTCCTTCTGCGCGTCGACGGGGGTCGCGGTGCAGCGTGAGGACGCCTACAGTTTCGCCCAGTCCGAACGCGGGGTGGCGGCGGCGCGCGCCGAGTATGAGGCCTGCCGCGCGGTCGATCTACCGGTGACCTGGGAGGCGCAGGCCGAGGTGCCGTTTCCGTATCACGGCGGGGTACGGCTAGCAGGGCAGGCGCAGTTCGATCCGATGCAGTTCTTGGACGCGCTGCGCGCCGAACTGCTGGCCGCCGGCGGCCAGCTGGTGGAACACACTCGGGTGCAACGGGTTTCCAGCGGAAGCGACGGCCTGCGACTCGATGTCGACGGCCCGCAGGGCCAGGCCGAACTGCGGGCCGCCCAGCTGGTGCTGGCCACCGGGATCCCGATTCTGGACCGCGGCGGCTACTTCGCCCGGGTCAAACCCAGCCGGTCATACTGCATGGCGTTCGAGGTGCCCGGTGAGATCACCCGCCCGATGATGATCTCCACCGATTCACCGACACGCTCGCTGCGTTACGCCCCGATCACCGGCGGCGAGCGCCTGCTGGTCGGCGGGGCGGGCCACACCGTCGGCCGCGCCAGATATCCCAGTGACGGACTGGCCGAGCTCGAGTCATGGACGCTCCGGCATTTCCCGGGCGCAACCCGCACGCACCTGTGGTCGGCGCAGGACTACGCGCCCATCGACGAGCTGCCCTATGTCGGTCCGATTCTTCCCGACAGCAACACCATCTACGTGGCAACGGGTTTCAACAAATGGGGCATGACCAACGGGGCGGCCGCCGCGCTGGTGTTGTCGGGCCGGCTGCTCGGGCAACGACCGGCCTGGGACCGGGCGTTCGCGAGTTGGAGCGCCCGCGAGCTACGCGGGCTGTCCACCGCCGTGGCGGCGAATCTCGAAGTCGGCTTCAATCTGGCGAAAGGCTGGATCACCCCGACGGCCCGCATCGGCCGGCACGGCCTGGGCGACGACGCCGCCGGCGTGGTCAGCGGACCGCCGTGGCACCTGCAGGCCCACTGCCGGGTGGACGGCGTCGAGCACCGCGTCTCGCCGGTCTGCCCGCACCTCGGCGGCATCGTCACCTGGAACGACGCCGATCGGGCGTGGGAGTGTCCGCTGCACGGGTCGCGCTTCGCTCCCGACGGCACGCTGCTGGAGGGCCCCGCCACCCGCGGCCTGACCGCCGGCAGCTGAGGTTCGCCCCCCGCGAGGGCGGGTAACCGTCCGCTGGGCGGTGAACGACGGCGGCACAACGATGGGATGAGCGGTGTGCATCATCGACCATGACATGCGCCTGATCGTGGCGAGCGCCAAGCTGGCATTCGTGGCCACCGTCTGCGAAGACGGCTCGCCCAACCTGTCACCGAAGGAGTCGTTGCTGGTCTACGGCGACGAGCATCTGGCGTTCATGCACATGGCGTCGCCGACCACGGTGGCCGACCTGCGCCGCGATCCGCGCATCGAGGTCAACGTGGTGGATTTTCTGCGTCGTCGCGGCTACCGCTTCAAGGGCACGGCGCAGCTGCGCCAGCCCGGTGACGAGGTCTACGAATGGCTGCGGCAGTGGGTGACCCGGACCCAGGGATCGCAGTTCCCCTGCCGCGAGGCGGTGCTGATCCGCGTCGAACGGGCGCTGCCGATCGCTTCACCGGCCTACATGTTCGGCGGCGCGCACGAATCCGAGCTGGTTGGCGCCTGGTCAAAGATCTACGGGCTGCGATGACATGCGTTTCCGGCGCGATGCCACCGGGTACTGCGCAGTGATGGGCTTCGACGTCGCTCAAGTGCAGAGCTGCCTTGCCGGTTTCGACTATCCGGGCACCGCGGAGCAGCTCGCCGACCACGCCCGGGACAACGGCGCCGAGCCGCAGCTGGTCGACACGCTGCGGGCGTTGAAGAAGGACAGCTTCGACGGCCCGGACGCGGTGATGTCATCGCTGACCGCCCAGAACGCGCTGGGCGGCTGAGGCGGGAACCGGCCGGCTACTCCAGCTGGTCGCGCAGTTTGCTCAAGGACTTGGCCAGCAGCCGCGACACGTGCATCTGCGAGATGCCGACCCGTTCGGCGATCTGCGTCTGGGTCATCGATTCGAAGAACCGAAGCACCAGCACGGTGCGTTCCCGTTCGGGAAGCGCCTCGAGCAGGGGCCGCAACGCCTCGCGGTCCTCGATCCGGTCCATCCCGGCGTCGATATCGCCGAGGGTGTCGGCGATCGAGCGGACGTCGTCCTCGTCGGAGCTGCCGCCGCTGTCGATGGACAACGTGTTGTAGGAACTGCCCGCCACCAGTCCTTCGACGACCTCCTCGCGGCTCATCTCCAACTCGCGGGCCAGTTCGGAGGCGGTCGGTGCCCGGCCCAGGCGTTGCGAGAGGTCGGCGGTGGCCGATCCGAGGCGCAGGTGCAGCTCTTTGAGCCGGCGAGGCACCTTGACCGACCAGCTGTTATCCCGGAAATGCCGGCGGACTTCGCCCATGATGGTGGGGACCGCGAAAGAAACGAAATCCGAACCGGTTTCGACGTCGAAGCGCGTCACGGCGTTGACGAGGCCCACCCGCGCGACCTGGACCAAGTCGTCCCGCAGTTCGCCGCGCCCCTCGAACCGGCGGGCGATGTGGTCGGCCAGCGGCAGGCACCGCTCCACGATCTTGTCTTTGCGGTTCCGGAAATCAGGGGAACCCGATTCGTATTGGGCGAGCTCGCGGAACATGTCGCCGACGTCGGCATACTCCGATCCTGACTGCGAGCCGCTCTTGGCGGCGCCCCGGGTCACTGCCTGGATTCCGCCCGCCGGGTCGTCAAGGCAACGCCGAACACATCACCGGCGCTACCGGGTTCCTGGCCGTCATGGAAGGTCTGCACGTCGTCGACGAGCGAGGTGAGCACGTGCCAGCTGAAGCTGCCCGGCGTCAGCACCTCGCCGCCGGTGCCGGCGGCCGACGCCACGATCGTCACGTCGTCGTCTTTCGGGTCGATGACCACCCGCAGCGTGGCGTCCGGGGCGGCGCAGCGGATCAGCTGGGTACACAGCTCGTCGATCGCGAGCCGCAGATCGGCCACCGTATCGACGTCGAGATCCTCGAACGTCGCGATGGCGCCGACCACCATGCGCACCACGGCGAGGCTCTCCAGCCTGGGCGCCACCCGCAACTCGACGGCTCGCTCGCTGCACGACCGCAAGGTCGGGTCGCTGTGGATGTCGGTCATTGAGCCTCCCGGCGATGTCGGACCGAGACTACCGCTACCCGCCGACGGACTGTTCACGTCGTCAAATCCGCATGGTCGGCCGCCCGGAGGTTGGTCACGGGAACCCTGTACCCGATCTGCCGGCGCTCCAACCATGCGGATCCTGGAACACCGGGTCGACGACGGCCCGACCGGATAACCGGTCGGGCCGTGGTTTCTGCTAGCTCAACCGGTCGAATGCTGCCGCTGCAACTCGGGGTGGGCCAGCTGCCACTGCTGGTTCACCCGCCTGATCCGCCGGTGTTCCATCAGCAGCCACAGCGCCCCCAGGCCGGCGGCGAACACCGCGAGGGCGGCGACCGCCACGCCTTGCCGGTCGTGGCCGGTGGCGAACGCGGTCAGACAGCCGATCCCGGCGACCATGCCCAGCACCAGCAGGCTGTAACCGGGCCAACCCATGACGTCGATCACAGCACGGCCGGCGTGCGGCCGGGTCGTCCGGACATGGTCAACGGGGTCATGAAACGTATCGCCCATCGCTTCTTCCTTTCGTGAATGGTCCGCCCATCCGGAGGCCGCCTGGCCGAGCCCCCATTCGTGATGAACCCCGTGTGGTGAACCCGTCCGCAACCGAAAACTATCGTAAGCCGATGTGATCTAAATAACGCTCGACTTTCAGAAATCTCACAGCCACCCGGCAGCCATGCCGCGGGACTCCGGCCTGATCAGCGCATACCGCTGATCGGCCCCGCGCTCATAATCAGTACGAGAAGCATCAACGACATCAAAAACCAGCCGGCGCCCTGCCAACCCCACCAGGTGCCCCGAGCGCGCCACACTCGGTAGGTGCGCAGAAAAGCGCGCAGTCCACCGGCCGCGAAGACCACCGGTGACGCCGCGGCGAGCACGGCTCGGTACGGCCGTCCGCACGCCACCGTCTCGACCGTCCCTGCGCTCGCATCACAGGAGCTGCCCCACCATGCCGCCAGCAAGACGACCGCCACGCCGATCGCGGTGATCACGCCGGCGAACCTGACGGCCGAGCGAACCTCCGCGTCCTCCTGGCCCAGCCGGTCGCCACCGGGGCGCGGTCGCATGGAGCGTTCCATGTTTCCCACCGTCCGCGCTTATCGGCTCTGCGTCAAGGTGATTCGACGTTTGAGCGAGCGAGCCGCCGGGAAGCCTTGCAGGTGTGGCGGGCCGACGGAGCACACGGGCCCGTCACATCCACGAAATCCAGGGAGGGATTTATGTCGGACCAAGAGAAGAGCGGGCCCGAAGAGGGCTTCCGCGGCGCCGTTGAGGGCGTCAAGGGCAAGGCCAAGGAAGCCGTCGGAACCGTGACCGGTAACGACGAGCTGGCCCGCGAGGGCAAGGCACAGCAGGACAAGGGCGAAGCGCAGCGCGACGCCGCCAAACGCGAAGCCGAGGCCGAATCGGCCCGTGCCGGAGCGAAGGCGGCCGAGGCCCGCGAACAGTCCCACCAGTAGCCCGATTGAAGGCAGGCCCGGCCCGCTACGGCAGGCCGGGCCTGTCGCTGTGCGGTTACTCACGCCCAGGAGCGGGTAATAGCGCATGGAACGGCCTTGAAGAGCACTCGAGGGCGCGACATCGGAGGGTTGGAGTCAGCGATGGAGATTCTGTTACTGACCGACCGGGACGAGTTCGAACAGACCCTGTCGGCCTTACGCGTCTTCGGGCATTCGGTCGGCCGCGCGCCGCTCGCGGTGAGCCGGGCGGACTGCCACGGCGCCGCAGCCGTGCTGGTGGACGGCTGCACCGAGCTGGCGGCCGCACGCGAGACCTGCCGGCGGCTGTGCGGCTGGGCGCCGTCGGCCGCCGTGCTGGCCGTGGTGGCCGCGGAAGATTTCGTCGCCGTCGACATCGACTGGCAGGTCGACGACGTGCTGGTCGCAACGGCCGGACCGGCCGAGGCACATGCCCGGCTGCGGCTGGCGCTGGCGCGCCGACGTGAATCCGAGCACAGCGCAGTCCAATTCGGTGATCTGATCATCCGCCCTGACAGCTACACCGCGGAGTTATCCGGGCGCGAACTCGACCTCACCCTCACCGAGTTCAAGCTGCTGAACTATCTGGTCCGGCATGCCGGTCACGCGTTCACCCGCACCAGGCTGCTGCACGAGGTGTGGGGCGGTGAGGGCAGCCGGCGCAAGGTCGACGTGCACGTGCAGCGGCTGCGCGCCAAACTCGGCGCCGACCACGAGTCGATCGTCGACACCGTTCGCGGCGTCGGCTACATGACGCCGGAATCACCGCAACCGCAATGGGCCATCGCCAACTGAAGCCAACTGAAGCCGACCTGCCCAACCGAATCTGACTGCCAACTGAATCTGACTGGGAGAGCGCCGAGCACATGACCGATCGACCCGACATCGATCCCGCCACCGACACCAGCGACGACGACACCTTGCCGCCGAGCGAGGCCACCGATTCCGACGAGCTGCGCAACGACGACGGCGATGCGACCGTGACCCCGCCGGATAGCTGGCAACCGGTCGGTGACGCGACCGACGAGTCGCTGGACGACAAACTGGCCGCCGAGCGTCCCGATGCCGGACTCGAACCAGACCCCGACGAAGCCGGCCAGGCCGTGACCGCTGGCCGGCACCGTGCTCAGGTCTCCGGCAGCCCCGAAGACGGCGACTCGTTCTACAACGTCGAAGAGTGAAAGTCGAAGAGTGACCCGGGCTCAGTAGTAGTCGCAGCCGTTGGCCAGCGGACTGAACAGCGCGACGTACTCGGGTGCTTCGGGCCGCTGCTGCGCCTGCTCGACCAGCTGCTGACGCTGCGGCGGCGGCGCGGCCAGGAAGTTCTGCAGCCAGGCCTGGGCGGCCGGGGTCGCGTTGAACTGCTCGGCGACGCCCGGTGATTGATCGTTCATCGCCGCCACCACCTGCGAGTAGCTGCAGGTGGTGTCGACTGCCGCGCCCGGATCGGCGGCCGCCGCGGGGAGCCAGGCGATCAGCGCCAGCGCGGCGCAGGCGCCCGAAACCGCTGCCCGCATCGGCCAGGTCCGGCTATCCGGCAACAGTGGGCCTGAAACGCTCATGCGTCGTCGCTGCGGGCTTCGGCGCCGGTTTCGCCGACGTCCAATGCGTCATCCGGGCTGATCCGCCCCACATGGGTGCCGTCTTCGTCTTTGCCGGCACGTGATCCCGTCCGGTAGGCATCGGGTTCAGCGTCCGACTCCGCTTCCTGGCCCTTGCGCAAACCCATCCCCGACCTCCGATGTTCGCTGTCCGCTACCTGCTGCGCCGCGTACCCAACACGAAACTGCGGTAATCATTCGGCGTCGGAAACCGCAGCCCCGGCCGGGAAAATCGCATCCCGGTCAGAAGACCGCGTGCAGGACCACCAGGTCGGCCGCCAGCAGCGCCCAGCCGCACGCCCAGACCGCGATCCCGCTCCGGCGCGTCGCGAAGAAGAAGGCCAGGAACAAGGTCAGCGCCGCAACGGCCGCCGCACCGTGGTAGAGCACGCCGAACAGCGACCCGTTCGGCTGCAGGCCCGGGCAGGCCGCGGTGCTGCACAGCGCGGTGCCGGCCACCGCGGCCGGCGCGTAATCCATCAGCAGCACGGCGGCCGGTGCCGTCAGCAGCGACAACGTCCAGTTGATCCAGGTCCAGTCGCGCGGTGGCGCCTCCGGCGTCCGCGGGGCGGGTGCCGCATCGGCGAAGATCGGCCGCACCGCTCGCGTCCTGTGGTCCAGAATGGTCATGCCCGGCCCCCCTGTCACTGCCACGGCCTGTCACTGCCACGGCCTGTCACTGCCACGGCCCTGTCACTGCCACGGCCCGCGGATACCCGCTGCTGAGCACGGCAAAACCAGCCCAGCGGGCAGCACCGCCCCGAAGTTGGCACCATGGCGGGGTGAGCCGAGAAACCCCAGCCGCGCTGGCCCGGTTCTCGGCGCTGACCCGGGACTGGTTCAGCGGCACGTTCACCGCGCCGACCGAGGCGCAGCAGCAGGCCTGGTCGGCCATCGCCGACGGCCACCACACCCTGGTGGTGGCACCCACCGGTTCGGGCAAGACCCTGGCAGCGTTCCTGTGGGCGCTGGACCGGCTGGCGGCCGAGCCGGGCCCGAAAGCTGCGGGCACCCGGGTGCTCTACGTCTCGCCGCTCAAGGCGCTGGCCGTCGACGTCGAACGCAACCTGCGCACCCCGCTGGCCGGCATCGGCCGCATCGCCGCGCACCGCGGCCTGCCGGCGCCGGCCATCACCGTCGGGGTCCGCTCCGGCGACACGTCGGCGGCCCGGCGCCGCGAGCTCGTCACCAAGCCCCCCGACATCCTGATCACCACCCCGGAGTCACTGTTCCTCATGCTGACCTCGGCGGCGCGCGAAGCGCTGACCGGGGTGCAGACGGTGATCGTCGACGAGGTGCACGCGGTGGCCGGTACCAAGCGCGGCAGTCACCTGGCACTGTCGCTGGAGCGCCTCGATGCGATGTTGGCCTCCCCGGCGCAGCGGATCGGGCTCAGCGCCACCGTGCGGCCCGCCGAAGAGGTCGCCCGGTTCCTGTCCGGCCAGTCCCCGACGCGGATCGTGGCGCCGCCGGCCGCCAAGACATTCGAACTGACCGTGCAGGTTCCGGTGCCGGATATGGCCAGCCCCGCCGAGGGCACCATCTGGCCGCAGGTGGAGGAACGCATCGTCGACCTGATCGAGGCCCATTGCTCCTCGATCGTGTTCGCCAACTCGCGCCGGCTGGCCGAGCGACTGACCCAGCGGCTCAACGAGATCCACGCCGAGCGATGCGACGATGACGACACCGCGCAGGCACCGCTGGCGCGGGCCCACCACGGGTCGGTGTCCAAGGAGACCCGCGCCGCGGTCGAGGAGGACCTGAAGAGCGGGCGGCTGCGTGCGGTGGTCGCGACCTCGAGCCTGGAGCTGGGCATCGACATGGGTGCGGTCGACCTGGTCGTCCAGATCGAGGCGCCGCCGTCGGTGGCCAGCGGCCTGCAGCGCATCGGGCGGGCGGGTCATCAGGTCGGCGAGGTCTCGGCCGGCGTGCTGATCCCCAAGCACCGCACCGATCTGATCGGCTGTGCGGTCTCAGTGCAGCGGATGCTGGCGGGTCAGATCGAAACGCTGACGGTGCCGGCCAATCCGCTGGACATCCTGGCCCAGCACACGGTGGCCGCGGCGGCGCTGGAGCCGCTGGACGCCGAGGCATGGTTCGACACGGTGCGCCGGGCCGCACCGTTCGCAACGTTGCCCCGCAGCGTGTTCGAGGCGACCCTGGACCTGCTGTCGGGCAAATACCCGTCGACCGAGTTCGCCGAGCTGCGGCCGCGGCTGGTCTATGACCGCGACACCGGCACCCTGACCGGCCGGCCCGGCGCCCAACGGCTGGCCGTCACCTCCGGTGGCGCCATCCCGGATCGCGGCCTGTTCGCGGTGTACCTGGCCGGTGCCCCGAAGCCGTCCCGGGTCGGTGAACTCGACGAGGAGATGGTCTACGAATCGCGGCCCGGCGACGTGATCTCCCTGGGCGCCACCAGCTGGCGCATCACCGAGATCAGCCACGACCGGGTGCTGGTGGTCCCGGCTCCCGGACAGCCCGGCCGGCTGCCGTTCTGGCACGGCGACGGCGTCGGGCGACCGGCCGAGCTCGGCGCCGCGCTGGGCGAGTTCACCGGCGAGCTGGCCGGGCTCGATCGTGCCGCCCTCGACAAACGTTGCGCGGATTTGGGTTTCGATGACTACGCGGCCGACAATCTGTGGCGGCTGCTCGACGACCAGCGCACCGCCACCTCGACGGTGCCCACCGACACCACGCTGGTGGTGGAACGCTTCCGCGACGAGCTGGGCGACTGGCGGGTGGTGCTGCACTCCCCCTACGGACTGCGGGTGCACGGCCCGCTGGCGCTGGCGGTGGGCCGGCGGCTGCACGAACGCTTTGGCATCGACGAGAAGCCGACCGCTTCCGACGACGGCATCGTGGTGCGGCTGCCCGACACCGACTCCGGTGCCGAAGCCCCCGGCGCGGAACTGTTCGTGTTCGACGCCGATGAGATCGAGCCCATCGTCACCGCCGAGGTGGGCGGCTCGGCGTTGTTCGCCTCCCGGTTCCGGGAGTGCGCGGCACGGGCGTTGCTGTTGCCGCGCCGGCATCCGGGCCGGCGCACCCCGCTGTGGCAGCAACGGCAGCGGGCCGCCCAACTGCTCGATGTGGCACGCCGATACCCGGCGTTCCCGATCGTGCTGGAGACCGTGCGGGAGTGCCTGCAGGACGTCTACGACGTCCCGGCGCTGACGGAGTTGATGGCGCGGATCGCGCAGCGCCGGGTGCGCGTGGTGCAGGTCGAGACCGCCACCCCGTCGCCGTTCGCGGCGTCGTTGCTGTTCGGCTACGTCGGCGCCTTCATGTACGAAGGCGACAGCCCGCTGGCCGAGCGCCGCGCGGCGGCACTGTCGCTGGATCCCACCCTGCTGGCGCAGCTGCTGGGCCGGGTGGAGTTGCGCGAGCTGCTCGACCCCGACGTCGTCGCCGCCGTCGCCGCCGAGTTGCAGCACCTGACCCCGGAGAAGGCCGCCCGCGACGCCGAGGGGGTCGCGGACCTGTTGCGGCTGCTGGGCCCGCTCACCGGCGACGAGATC
>NZ_QMEX01000086.1 GCF_003284925.1 Mycolicibacter senuensis | reverse complement strand
CGGTCGGGACGTTGATGGCCGCGATGGCCGCCGGTGACCTGGACGCGGTGGTGGCGCTGCTGCATCCCGATGTGACGTTCACCGGCGACGCCAACCGCCGGGCGCCGACCGCGGTGCGGACCATCCACGGCCCGGAGAAGGTGGCGCGGTTCCTGTTCGGCCTGGCGCGGCGCTACGGGCCTACGCTGGTCAGCGCGAACCAGTTGGCACTGGTCAACGGCGAGCTCGGCGCCTACACGTCCGGGGCTCCGGCTGCCGACGGGTTCGCCGAGTTGCTGCCGCGCGTCACCGCGATGACGGTGCGCGACGGCCTAGTCTATGCCGTCTGGGACATCGCTAACCCCGACAAGTTCAGTGGTTCTCCGCTGCGCGGTGCCGCGAGCCTGTAGTTAGCGAGATGTGCACTCGCACTTTTGCACGCTAACTACAGTCTCGGGACGTCACTGGGCCCACGGCACCCGGCAGGCATCCCCCGAGCTGAACCCCTGCTCGGTGATGCCCAGCGCCGAATACATCCGGGCCCGCATGTTCTCGACGCCGATCTGATACGTCAGCTCGATGACGCCGTCGTCGCCGAATCGCGCGCGCAGATCGGCGACCTGGGCGTCGGTGACCGAGTGCGGATCGGTGGTGACGGCGTTGGCGTAGGCAATGGCGGCCCGCTCGTCGGCGGTGAAGCGCGGCGAGGTGGCGTAGTCGTCGATCTCCTTGAGGCGTTCGACATCCAGGCCCTCCAAGCGGCTCAGCATGGCGCCGAAGTCCACACACCACGAGCAGCCGATGGTGCGGGCGGTCCAGAACACCGCCAGGTCGCGCACTCCGGCGGGCAGCTTGCGGGAGGCCGACTGCAGCAGGCCCTCATGCACGGCGTTGGCGACCAGCAGTCGCCGGTGATGCGCGATGACGGTGAAGGGCTCGGGGACCTCGCCGAAGCGCCGTTTGGCGTAGCGGTACATCGCGCGGGTCAGCAGGCCGGTCTTCTTGGGGGACAGCGGTTCGATACGCGGTTGAGTGCTCATACCCGGTAGACGAGGCAACTCGGCTTGATGTGACGAGCAGGGGTCTCAGAGCAGGAACGGCACCAGCGCCTTGCGGTCGGTGGGGTAGTCGGCGAACTTCTCCCGGTACCAGCGGTGCGTCTGCAGCGCCCGGGGGATCAGGTTGCCCGCGGTGATCAACAGGATGACCACGCCGGGCAGCGCCCAGGTCAGGATCGCGAAACCCGTCCAGGCGATGAGCTCGCCCAGATAGGCCGGGCTGGTGACGAATCGGAAGCCGCCGCCGAACGGAATCCGGTACTCGGCGGCACCGGGGTTGTTCTTGTCGCGCAGGTTGCGCACGATCGACTCGGAGCTGATCAGCAGCGCGAACCCGCACAGGTAGATCACCAGGCCCACCACGAAACGCGGGTCGGTCAGCCAGGAACGGCCGTACTGCCCCAGGTAGTCGTGGCTGAACAGCGCACCGTTGAGGTAGCCGTGCATCGTCGTGACGAGCATGCCCATCACCACCACCGAGATGTTGAATGTGCTGCGCTTGCCGGGCACCTGCCGGATCGCCAGCGGGAAGAACCAGCCGCGGTTGGCGTAGTGCAGCGCCCAGATCCCGGCCAGCACCAGCGACGTCGGCTCGAACCGGGCCGGCCCGCTCAAGTAGGCGATGGCGAAGACCACCGTCGCCGGGATCTCCATCAGCCACCAGCCGAACTTCGGGTTCAGGTTGAAGCCGAGTTTGGCCGACGAGAACCGGCCGTAGGAGCTCTGGCCGAAGAAGCCGCCGATGATCACGAACGCGGCGAAGCCGAACGCGAAGGTCAGGACGGTGTCGTAGACGCTGTTCCCGGTGTACCAATGCATGTCAGATGGTCTATCACGTCGCGGTGTGGGCGCCGCGGGCCCGTCTCACTCAATGGCGGCTGACAACAGCACCGTGAGCCTGTAGTTGCCGTGACGCCCACCCGTAATTTCACACGCCAACTACAGTCTCGCGGTTTACATCGACACCACAACGAAACCCAGTGCGGCGGTGCACAACGCAAGCATGCCGCTCGCATTGACGAACAGGTTCCGGCCGAAATCGCCGGCCGCGACGTGCATCCCGATGGCGACTGTGAAATAGCCGACCAGCGCCGCACAGGTCAGCAACGCAAGCGGCGGAAACCAGATCCCGAGGATCAGGCCGGCTGCGGCTGCCACCTTCAGTACCGGCAGCACGCGCCAGAAGCGACGGGGAAACCGGACGTCGACCAGGCAGTCGCGGATGAAGTCGACGGGTTTCCAGCAGAGAGCCGCATCGGCGAACTGGATCCCGGCCAGCACGGCCAGCGGCCACCACGTGACGATCATGACTGAGCTCCTCATGGTGTACGACGAATGGGGATACACCGTGGAGACGAGACAGCTCGCGACAATGTGACGGATTTGCCGAGCAGTCGCGAAAGCCCCCAACTCGCGGCGGAATTGGGGGCTTTCGCGACTGCTCGCGCAAAATGGTGCCAGGGAAATCAGCGGGCGAACATCAAGGCCCGCTTGACCTCCTGGATCGCCTTGGTGATCTCGATGCCGCGCGGGCAGGCGTCGGTGCAGTTGAACGTGGTGCGACAGCGCCATACCCCGTCGACCTCGTTGAGGATGTCCAA
The DNA here is from genome assembly GCF_003284925.1 of Mycolicibacter senuensis. Classification (GTDB taxonomy): domain Bacteria; phylum Actinomycetota; class Actinomycetes; order Mycobacteriales; family Mycobacteriaceae; genus Mycobacterium; species Mycobacterium algericum_A. The sequence continues at coordinate 13,803 of NZ_QMEX01000086.1, read as the reverse complement.
CCGCTCCGCGGCACCCTCGTCACGCGAGTCGAAGATGAACCGGTGGGCGTTGACGATCGCCGCCGGCCCGAAATACGACCCCTCGCTCCAGTACACCGGGCAACTGGTGGTGCAGATGCCGCACAGGATGCACTTGGTGGTGTCGTCGTAGCGGTGCCGGTCGTGCTGGCTCTGGATCCACTCCCGGGTGGGCGGGTTGCCGGAGGTGATCAGGTACGGCTTGATCGCCTTGTAGGCGTCCATGAACGGTTCCATGTCAACCACGAGGTCTTTTTCCACCGGCAGCCCACGCATCGGCTCGATGGTCAGCGTCAGCTCCTTGCCCGGCTTTTTGGGCAGGATGTCACGCATCAGCAGCTTGCAGGCCAGCTTGTTGTTGCCGTTGACCCGCACCCCGTCGGAGCCGCACACCCCGTGCGCGCAGGAGCGCCGGAAGGTCAGTGTGCCGTCCAGGTAGCTCTTGACGTAGATCAGCAGGTTCAGCAGCCGGTCGGTGGGCAGCGCCGGCACCCGGAAGCTCTGCCAGCCGTCGGTGGCGGCGTACTGGTCGGGGTTCTCCGGGTTGTACCGGGCGATCTTGAGCGTGACCATCCGGGCGCCCTCGGGGACCGGCGGCAGCGGCGGGTCACCGGCCGGCGGGCCGTCGACCAGGGCCACCGGCGCCGCGCTCGACGGACCGGGCGAGCAGCAGCCTGAATCTGATGAGCAGCAGCCGGAGTCAGCTGAAGAGGACATCAGTACTTCCGTTCCTTCGGTTCGTAGCGGGTCTGCACCACCGGCTTGTAGTCCAACCGGATATCGGCGATCAGGTCGGTGCCTTCCTTGTAGGCCATGGTGTGGCGCATGTAGTTGACGTCGTCGCGGTTGGGGTAGTCCTCGCGGGCGTGCCCGCCGCGGGACTCCCGGCGATTCAGCGCACCGACCACGGTGACCTCGGCCAGCTCCAGCAGAAAGCCCAGCTCGATGGCCTCCAGCAGGTCGGAGTTGAAGCGTTTGCCCTTGTCGTGCACGGTGATTCGGGCGTAACGCTCCTTGAGCGCGTGGATGTCGCTCAACGCCTGCTTGAGCGTCTTCTCGGTGCGGAACACCGCGGCGTTGTTGTCCATCGACTGCTGCAGCGCACCGCGGATGTCGGCGACGCGCTCGTTGCCGTGCTCGGACAAGATGTCGGCGACCCAGTTGACCACCATCTCGGCCGGGTTGTCCGGCAACTCGGTGAACTCGTGGGTGTTGGCGTACTCGGCGGCCGCGATACCGGCGCGGCGGCCGAACACGTTGATGTCCAGCAGTGAGTTGGTGCCCAGCCGGTTGGCGCCGTGCACCGACACGCAGGCACACTCGCCGGCGGCGTAGAGCCCCGGCACCACCGCGGTGTTGTCGCGCAGCACCTGCCCGGTCACCGTGGTGGGGATGCCGCCCATCACGTAGTGGCAGGTCGGGTAGACCGGCACCAGCTCGGTGACCGGGTCCACACCCAGGTAGGTGCGGGCGAACTCGGTGATGTCGGGCAGCTTCTCCTCGAGCACGTCCTCGCCGAGGTGGCGCACGTCGATGTAGACGTAGTCCTTGTTCGGCCCGGCGCCGCGGCCCTCGAGCACCTCGAGCACCATCGAGCGGGCCACGATGTCGCGCGGCGCCAGGTCGACGATCGTCGGCGCGTAGCGCTCCATGAACCGTTCCCCGTCGGCGTTGAGCAGCCGGCCGCCCTCACCGCGCACCGCCTCGGAGATCAGGATGCCCAGCCCGGCCAGCCCGGTCGGGTGGAACTGGTGGAACTCCATGTCCTCCAACGGCAGACCCTTGCGGAAGACGACGCCCATGCCGTCACCGGTCAGGGTGTGGGCGTTGGAGGTGGTCTTGTACATCCGGCCCGAACCGCCGGTGGCCAGCACGATCGCCTTGGCGTGGAAGACGTGGATTTCGCCGGTGGCCAGCTCGTAGGCCACCACGCCGGTGGCCACCGGGCCCGACGGGGTGTCGGTGAGCACCAGGTCCAGCACGTAGAACTCGTTGAAGAACTCCACGTTGTGCTTGACGCAGTTCTGGTACAGCGTCTGCAGGATCATGTGGCCGGTGCGGTCGGCGGCGTAACACGCACGGCGCACCGGGGCCTTGCCGTGGTCGCGGGTGTGCCCGCCGAACCGGCGCTGGTCGATGCGGCCCTCGGGGGTGCGGGAGAACGGCATGCCCATGTTCTCCAGGTCCAGCACCGCGTCGATGGCCTCCTTGGCCATGATCTCCACGGCGTCCTGGTCGGCCAGGTAGTCGCCGCCCTTGACGGTGTCGAAGGCGTGCCACTCCCAGTTGTCGTCCTCGACGTTGGCCAGCGCCGCGCACATGCCGCCCTGCGCGGCGCCGGTGTGGCTGCGGGTCGGGTAGAGCTTGGTCAGCACCGCAGTGCGAGCGCGGGGCGCGGCTTCCACCGCCGCGCGCATCCCGGCGCCGCCGGCGCCGACGATCACCACGTCGTATCGATGTTCCTGAATCACCGCGATATCACCCGTTCGTAGGAGATCTGCCGTCAAGAAATGTTCGGGTCGAAGCTCAGCAGCACGTAGCTGCCCAGCGCCAGCGTGAAGACCATCGACACCGCCAGCAGGCTCAGCAGCCAGAACCGGCTGCGGCCGCTGCGGGTGTAGTCACTGATGATGGTGCGCATGCCGTTGCCGCCGTGCAGCTGAGCCAGCCACAGCAGGCTCAGGTCCCAGATCTGCCAGAACGGCGAGCGCCAGCGCTCGGCCACGAAGTTGAAGTCGATCCGGTACACCCCGTCGTCCCACATCAGCATGATGAACAGGTGCCCGAGCACCAGGAAGATCAGTACGGCGCCGGAGAACCGCATGAACAGCCAGGTGTACTTCTCGAAGTTGGCCATCCCCTTGTGCCGGAACGGCGCGCGCGGGTCGCCCAGGCTGGCGGGCCGATCGCGGTCCGGGCCGCGCACCGGGGCCAGCGCGCCGCGACCGAGTTGCAGATCAGGTGTGCTCATAAGAATCGCTCCGCCATGTGCATGCCGATCCGGACCACCACCGGAACCATCACCACCAGCCAGACGGCGCCGACCGCCACCAGCATCTGGCGCTGCCAGCGGCAGCCCTGCCACCAGAAGTCGATCAGGATCAGCCGGACGCCGTTGAGGCCGTGGAACAGCACCGCGGCGACCAGGCCCAGCTCCATCAGGCCGACGAGCGGGGTCTTGTAGGTCGCGATCACCTCGGTGTAGGCCTGCGGGCTGACCCGCACCAAAGCCGTGTCGAGCACGTGGACGAACAGGAAGAAGAAGATCGTCGCACCCGTGATCCGGTGCAGCGCGAACGCCCACATGCCGGGGTCGCCCTTGTACAGACTCTGCCGCCGGGGACGCCGGGTGGTCGCCTGCGTCCCGGCTCCCGCCGTCTCGGCGGATGTCGCCGTCATCTAGCGCCTCCAATATCTGTAGCCGCCATGCTTGCGGCAGCTACCCAACGCCATCGCTGTCAGTAAACCTCGGCTTGGACTCTAAACCCATCCACAGGGTCGAAACGACCACGCCGAAGTTACCGACGGGTAGAAATGGTCGAAGTTAGGGTGACGTTCGACAAGCCGAGCTGGACGGACAAGGTGACGCGATGGTCTCCGAACGATATGGGCGCAGCTGAGATGGCTGCCGTGGTCGACTGGGAAGTGTTGCGGCGCAATGCGATTTCGGTCGCCGCCAACGCCTATGCGCCGTATTCGCGGCTGCGGGTCGGCGCGGCCGCCCTTGCCGCCGACGGACGGTTGTTCACCGGCTGCAATGTGGAGAATGTCTCATATGGCCTGAGCCTGTGCGCCGAGTGTGCGGTGGTCGCCGCGCTGTGTACCGCCGGGGGAGGCCGGCTGGTGGCGCTGTCGTGCACCGATGCCGCCGGCAACCTGCTGATGCCCTGCGGCCGGTGTCGGCAGGTGCTGCTCGAACACGGCGGACCCGAGCTGCTCGTCGACCATCCCGCCGGCGCCCGGCGGCTCTCGGAACTGCTGCCCGACGCGTTCGGACCCGACGCATGGGGCTGAACCGCTCCTTTGACGCCCCGACCCTGATCGCCGCCAAGCGCGACGGTCACCGGCTGAGCGACGCCGCGATCGACTGGCTGATCGACTCCTACACGGCCGCCGAGATCGCCGAAGAGCAGATGGCGGCGCTGCTGATGGCGATCTTCCTGCGTGGCATGGACACCGGCGAGACCGCGCGCTGGACCGCGGCGATGATCGCCTCCGGGGACCGGATGGACTTCGGCGAGCTGCGGCGCGACGGGCGCCGGGTGCCCACCGTCGACAAGCACTCCACCGGCGGGGTGGGCGACAAGATCACGTTGCCGCTGGTGGCGGTGGTTGCCGCCTGCGGTGCCGCGGTGCCGCAGGCCTCCGGCCGCGGCCTGGGCCACACCGGCGGCACGCTGGACAAGCTGGAGTCGATCGCGGGTTTCGACCCGGTGCTGCCGACGGCCCGGCTGCGGGAGCAGCTGGCAACCGTCGGGGCGGCGATCTTCGCCGCCGGTGCCCTGGCACCGGCCGACGCCAAGCTGTATGCGCTGCGGGACATCACCGCCACGGTGGAGTCGCTGCCGCTGATCGCCAGCTCGGTGATGAGCAAGAAACTGGCCGAAGGGGCGCAGGCGCTGGTGCTCGACGTCAAGGTCGGCTCGGGCGCCTTCATGAAGTCGCCCGGTCAGGCCCGGCAGCTCGCCGAGCTGATGATCGACCTGGGGGCGGCCCACGGCGTGCCGACCCGCGCCCTGCTCACCGACATGAACAGCCCGCTCGGAGCGACCGTCGGCAACGCCCTGGAGGTCGCCGAGGCACTCGACGTGCTGGCCGGCGGCGGGCCCGAGGACGTGGTGGCGCTGACCGTGGCGCTGGCCACCGAGATGCTGGAGCTGGCCGGGCTGGACGACCGTGAGCCGGCCGCGACGCTGGCCGACGGCACCGCGATGGACGCCTTCGCCGCGATGGTCGCCGCCCAGGGCGGTGATCTGGGCGTCGCGCTGCCGGTGGCGGCATGCTCGGAGACCGTCACCGCATCCCGGGACGGCACAATGGGGGAAATCGACGCGATGGCGGTGGGTATGACGGCATGGCGGCTGGGAGCGGGGCGCTCCCGCCCGGGTGAACGGGTGCAGGCCGGTGCCGGCGTGCGCATCCACCGTCGGCCGGGGGAGCCGGTCACCGCCGGCGAGGCGCTGTTCACGCTGTACACCGACGCGCCCGAGCGGTTCGGGCCGGCGCACGCCGAGCTCGACGGCGGCTACCGGATCACCGACGCCGCGGCGGTCCCAGCGCGCCCACTGATCATCGGAGCGGCCCCGTGACCACACCGCTGACCCTGGAGACGATCCGGCAGGCGCCCAAGGCGCTGCTGCACGACCACCTCGACGGTGGGCTGCGGCCGGCCACCGTCGTCGACATCGCCGGGCAGGTCGGCTACGACGGCCTGCCCGCCACCGACACTGAAGAGCTGGCGACCTGGTTTCGCACCCGCTCGCACAGCGGGTCGCTGGAGCGGTATCTGGAGCCGTTCAGCCACACCGTGGCGGTGATGCAGACCCCCGACGCGCTGTTCCGGGTCGCCGCCGAGTGCGTGGAGGACCTGGCCGCCGACGCGGTGGTCTACGCCGAGGTGCGGTTCGCGCCCGAACTGCACATCGAAGGCGGGCTGTCGTTCGACGCGGTGACCGATGCGGTGCTGGCCGGGTTCGCCGAGGGGGAGCGCCGGGCCGCGGCGGCCGGCCGCGACATCACCGTGCGCTGCTTGGTCACCGCGATGCGGCACGCGGCGCTGTCGCGGGAGATCGCCGAGCTGGCGATCCGGTTCCGCGACAAGGGCGTGGTCGGGTTCGACATCGCCGGCGCCGAGGCCGGCCACCCGCCGAGCCGGCACCTGGATGCGTTCGAGTACATGCGCGATCACAACGCCCGCTTCACCATCCACGCCGGCGAGGCCTTCGGGCTGCCGTCCATTCACGAGGCGATCGCGTTCTGCGGCGCCGACCGGCTCGGGCACGGGGTGCGGATCACCGACGACATCACCGTCGATGACGACGGTCAGGTACGGCTGGGCCGGCTGGCGGCGATCTTGCGGGACAAGCGGATTCCGCTGGAACTGTGCCCGAGCTCGAACGTGCAGACCGGCGCGGTCGGCAGCATCGCCGAGCACCCGTTCGACCTTTTGGCGCGTGCCCGGCTGCGGGTGACGGTGAACACCGACAACCGGCTGATGAGTGACACCACCATGAGCAAGGAGATGGCGGTGCTCGCCGAGACGTTCGGCTACGGCTGGACCGATCTGCAGCGGTTCATGGTGAATGCGATGAAATCGGCATTCATCCCGTTCGATCAGCGGGTGGCGATAATCGAGGAAGTGATCAAGCCGCGATTCGCGGTGCTGGTCGGCTGAATCCGCCGGGTCGCTGAAAGGCGAAAGCCGGACAACCGCGATTGCGATTGCCCGGCCTTCTCCAACGAGATCAGTGCTCGGTGACAGTGGCCTCCGGGTCGCCTTCCTTCCAGGTGATGATGCCGTGCTCGAAGGTGGTCTGCTTGGTGCCGTCAGCGTTGGTGGTCTCATCGCTGGTCGGGTAACCGAGCTTGCCCTGCGAACCGCCCAGCTCGTTCCACTTGTCGCGGATCTTGCCCCACACCACGTATGACCGGGTGGTGTGAACGATCACGCCGCCGTCGAACTGCTGGTAGACGCCGCCGTCGGGGTTCTTCTGCTCGGCCCCGGTCGGCTCGCCCAGGCTCTGCTTGGCCTCGGCGTCCAGCGAGTCCAGCTTGGCCAGGATGGGGCCGGCGACGGTGTACTCCTTGCCGTCCGCGCCGGTCATCTCGGTGGAGCTGGCGGCGCCGCTCTCCTCGGTGGGGGTGGTGACCGCCGACGAGATCACCGAGCTGGCCGAGGATGCGACCGAGCTGGCCGAGCTCAGGGCCTCGCTGGCTTTCTCATTGGTGCTGCTGCAACCCGTGCCGATCAACCCGAGCCCCAAAACTGCGGCGGATACAGCTGCGGCTCGTTGTGTCGCCTTGCGCATGTGTAGTCCTTTCGAATTTGGAAGGGCCCCGCAAACCCACACGGCCCGGCCAGAGGTTATCGGCCAGATGTTATCGGGGATACGACCACCGGGCAATGAAATCGGGCAAATGGTTGCGGCAATTGTCGGTGAATTCCGGCGATACTTGCGGCCATACCCGCACCGCCGGCGATACCGACGATGCCGCCAGCCGCCGCTGCAGGGGCGGGAAAGCGCTGAGTTCGGGCGCGTTACTCGCGCCGCAGCCGCGACTGCACGAACTGCTCGAGCTGCTCCCATTCCTTGACCGCCGGAGCGAACGGACGCTGCGGTTCGGCCACCGATTCCCGATCGAGCACATAGCCGACCATTCGGCCCAGCGCGCGGTCCGGTTTGAGGGTTTCGGCGACCACGCCGTCCTCGGCGTAGCTGCCCACGTCCAGCAGGAACTCTACGGCCAGTTCAAGTTGCTCGCGGTCCACGGCGTCGGGCCCGTCGGTCAGGTCGTCGACCATCCCGGACAGCACGTAGACGTTGTCGTCGGTGATGTCGATGGCCAGTGAGCCGTCGGTCGCCGCGGTGCGGATGTCGTCGTAAGTGCTCAGATCCGACAGGTCGTGATCGTGCTCGTCGGCCAGGTAGCGGGCCAGGGCACGCTCGGAGTTGAACACGCTGATCCGGCCGTTGCGGCCGAGGAACACCGGCTCGTCGCCGAGGTAGCAGCGCAGCGTGAAGAACGTCCCGTTGTCGGTCATGATCCGGATCGGATCGATGCCCACCTTGGCCCAGAAGTCCGCGTCGCCGCCGAGTACCACGCGGTCACCGCGGGCGCGTTCGACGGCCGCCTCGGTGGTCTCGGTGGCGTCGGCGGTTTCGGCATCGGCGGCTGCCACCTCGGTCTCGGCCTCGGTCACCTCGACCGGGGGTTCTTCGGCCAGTTCGTCGGCTGCCCGCGACGACGCGGCGGCGTCGACGTCGGGTGTGCTGAGGACCCCTTCGATCGCCGCCAACACGTTGCTCCAGCTGCGGCCGATGATGTCGCCGATCTGGTTCCACCGCTTGCGACCGGCCCGGCCGGTGAAGTTGTCGACGCCACCGGCGAGCGTGCCCAGGCTCGGGTTGCCGTTGAAGAACTTCGTCACCGCGGTCAGGTCGCAGACCGTCCCGATGGACGAGACGATCTCCAGGGCGTCGGCCACCGAGCGCACGGACTGCTTGCTGGGCTTGTCGGCGAGCAGTTCCTCGACCGCGATCAGGTCGTACTGGCGGTTGCGGGGCGGGTTGAGCTTGTGCGCGTTGGCCTCGACCAGCCCCGGCCAGGCGGGATGATCCGCCAGGTCGTTGTCGGTGTTGGTCCGCACGAACGCCACCAGGTCGGCCGCGGTGGCGAAGACATAGAGGTCTTCGTCCTTGCCGAGGAACGCCTCCCACTCGTCACCGGCGTCGCGCCAGCGCGGCGCCCACAGCGTGTAGCGGTCACCGGCGGTCACCGCAAGACGGATCGGTACGAGGTCAGCTGCCATGGCGCACAGAGTAGCGAGGTGCCCGGCGGCTGCCCGAACCGGGATTAGCGCCGGGATCAGCGCAAGGATTGGCGACCGGATTGGCGACCGGATTGTCACCGCCCGCATCCGCGGATAAAGAATCCTGAATTTCTTGTGTTAACAATGGCGTCGCCCTCATCTGTTGGTTAGGTTCACTTTCGCCGGGATGTGTGTGCAACGCATAAAGCCCGGGTCGGGGAGGCCGCGATGACGACTATGCGATTACGTCAGCGGGGGGCGGCGGTAGCGGCGGTGCTGTGCGCCGTCATGGTGGCCGCGACGCCCACGCATCCGGGCGCCGGTTTCGGCGTGGACCAGCTCACCGCCCGGCTGCGGCTGCTGGCCGACGAGGGCTGGATCATGGGCGGCACCGGCGTGCCCGACCCGACCGTCGGCTCCTACCTCAGCCAGATCCTGGCCGGCTATCTGCAACCGGCCTCGCCGCACTTCGACGGCCAGCCGAGTTTCCCCGGCTACAACTTCGTCGGCCTGACCACACCCGAGCAGTTCTGCCCGTTCGTGTCCTGGTCAGCCTGGGTTTCGACCTCTTCAACTTCTTCGTCGCCTAGCGGCGCGACGGGCGAGTCGCCGCAGACGCCGGCAGAACGTCCGTCCACCGTGATGAACGACTGGACCATCATCGTGGAGTTGACAACGCGCGCTTTCTTTATAGGCTCTACGCTGAATTCCGCCTTATAGATCCATGTGAAGTCGTCAGGCGGGGTCCTACTGCGACTAATGGCGTGACGCGACGACCCGGGAGGCCCGAATGACGGCTACACGACTGCACCGGTTGGGTGCGACGGCACTGGCGGCGCTGTGCGCGGTGCTGCTCGGGTTGTCGTCGCTGCTGGCGCCGACGCTGGCGTCTCGGCTGGAGAAGGCGATCGCCGAGATCGTGCTGCTGGCCGGCGGGGGCTGGATCATGACCGGCACCGGCCAGTCCGACCCGACCATCGGCAACTACATGGACGTGGTGCGGGACTTCTACCTGCAGCCGTTGGCGCCGTGGTTCGCCGGGCAGACGGTCTTCCCCGACTACACGTTCGAGGGCCTGATCACCCCCGAACAGTTCTGCCCGATCATCTGCCAGCCGTTGCCGGTCCCGCAGCTGGACTTCGCGGCCTCGCTGGCGGAGGGCTCCGCCAACTTGGACGCGGCGATCCGCCCGCAGCTGGAGGCCGGCGAGCAGGTCACGGTGTTCGGCTACTCGCAGAGCGCCGTGGTCGCCACCCTGGCGATGCAGAAGCTGCTCGCCGACGTGCCGGGCGGCTCCTACGACCCCGACAACCTGCACTTCGTGCTGATCGGTGACCCGAACAGCGCGATCGGCGGCATCCTGAGCCGGCTGGACTTCGCCGACGGCCTCGACGGGAACATGCAGCACATCCCGTTCCTGGGCATCCCGCTGGGCATCGGGGCGGGTCCGACCGACTTCGCGGCCAGCATCTACAGCACCGAATACGACGGCTGGTCCAGCTTCCCGCAGGACCTCACCAACCTGCCGGCGGTGATCAACGCGCTGATGGGCATCCCGGCGGTGCACGGCGCCTACTTCAACGACAACCTCGGCAACGCGATCGACCTCGGCTCGATCGGCGGGAACGACTTCTACATGCTTCCCACCGCCCAGTTGCCGATCCTGGGACCGCTCTACGGGCTCGGCGACTTCGGCAAGCTGGCCGGTGACGCGCTGGCGCCGTTGCTCAAGCTGGTCATCGACTGGGGTTACGGCAACCCGGGCGCCCCGGATGCCGGCATCACCGTCGACGGTGTCGACCCGATCGGGGCGGCCGGCGCCTGGGCGGTCACCGCGACCGGTCAGCTGTCGGAGGACACCGGCGTCGCCGGGTTCCTGCTGCGGATGGACCCGCTGCAGATGCTGGCCGGCCTGCAGTACGCCGGGGTGCAGAGCCTGACCAACACCATCAACAACCTGCTGGACTTCGCCGGGCAGGACCCGCTGTCGCAGTCGGTGGTCGACACCCTGCTGGGCGGCTACAACCTCACCCTCGAGCTGGACCAGCTGCTGCTCAACGGGTGGCAGGACCTGGCCACCGAGTGGAACCTGCTCGACGTGCTGGGGCCGGACGCGATCTTCAACGGTGCGCCGCTAATCTCCGCGCAGCCGCTGCTGGACCTGCTCGGGGTGGGCTTCAGCATCCTCAACTACCTCGACGCCTGATCCGATGCGACACCGGCGTCTGCTGGGGGCAGCACTGCTCGCAGCGGCGTCGGTGGCGGCGGCCGGTGCGCCGGCCGGGCCTGGCCCGCAGTTCCGGCCCGACGTGGTGCTGCTGGCCGACGATGGCTGGATCATGGGGCCGACCAGCATCCCCGACCCCACCGTCGGCGGCTACCTGGAGTCGGTGCTGGACCGGTTCCTGCAACCCGTCACGCCGTGGTTTCCCGGGCAGCCGACGTTCCCGGGCTACCGGTTCGAGGGCCTGGTCACCCCCGAGCAGTTCTGCCCGCTGGTGTGCCTGCCGCCGCCGAACCCCTACCTGACCTTCGCCGAGTCGGTGGCCCGCGGCGTCGACATCCTGCACGACGCCGTCGTGCCGCAACTAGAGGCCGGCGATCACGTCACGGTGTTCGGCTACTCGCAGAGCGCCACCATCTCCACCCAGGAGATGATCAACCTGCTCGCCGAGCCGCCGAGCGGCGGCTATGACCCCGACAACCTGGACTTCGTGCTGATCGGCAACCCCAACAACCCGCTCGGCGGGGTGCTGACCCGCTTCCCGGCCTACCCGCTGTTGAGCGACCAGCCGGTGCACCTGCCGTTTTTGGGCATCCCGCTGAGCATCGGGCCCACCCCGACCAGTGGGTTCGACATCGACAGCTACACCGGCGAGTACGACGGCCTGGCCAACTTTCCGCAAGACCCGGCCAACCTGCTGGCCATGCTCAACGCGCTGATCGGCACGGCGACCGTGCATTTCTCCTATCTGGAGTTCGACAACCTCTCCGAGACCGTCGAGCTGGGCACCATCGGTGACACCGACTTCTACCTGATCCCCCAGCAGCTGCCGATCCTGTGGCCGCTCTATGCGCTCGGTGACGTCGGCAAAGTCGTCGGCGACGCGCTGGCGCCGTGGCTCAAAGTGGTCATCGACTGGGGCTACGGCAACCCGGGCGACCCGTTCGTGGGCGTCAACGGAACCGACGCGGTGGGGCCCTGGGCGGTCACCGCCGGCGGGCAGCTGGCCGAGGGCTCGGGCGTCGCCGGGTTCCTGCTGCGGATGGATCCGCTGCAGATGCTGGCCGGCGTGCAGTACGCCGCGGTGCGCAGCGTCGTCGACCCGGTCAATGCCCTGCTGGGCTTCGCCGGGCATGAACCGCTGCCCGATTCGCTGGTCGAGGCCCTGCTGACCGGCTACCGGCTCACCAACGAGGTGGACGCCGCACTGCTGGATGCCTGGCAGCAGCTGGCGGTGACCCTCGGCGTGGCCGACTGGCTCGGCCCGGACGCGGTGTTCAACGGCGAACCGCTGCTCTCGCTGGAGCCGCTGCTGGACATGGGCGCGGTGGTCTTCGAGATCCTCAACCTGCTCGGCGCATGACCCGTAGGGTTTGAGCCCGTGACTGTCCGTGTCGTCGATCATCCGCTGGCCGCCGTCCGGCTGCGGTCGCTGCGCGACGAGCGCACCGGCAGCGCCGGATTCCGGGCGGCGCTGCGCGACCTGACCTGGATGCTGGTCTACGAGGCGACCCGTGAGACGCCCTGCGAGCAGATCGCCGTGCGCACCCCGGTGGCCGACACCGTCGGTGCGCGGCTGGCCTGCCCGCCGCTGCTGGTGCCGGTGCTGCGCGCCGGGCTGGGTATGGTCGACGCCGCGCACGCCCTGATCCCCGAAGCCGAGGTCGGATTCGTCGGTGTGGTGCGCGACGAGGCCACCCACCAACCGGAGCCGTACCTGGCGTCGCTGCCGGTGGACCTGAGCGGCCGGGGGGTCATGGTTCTCGACCCGATGCTGGCCACCGGCGGCTCGATGGCCCACACCCTGGGACTGCTGATCGAGCGCGGCGCGGCCGATATCACCGTGCTGTGTGTGGTGGCGGCACCGGAAGGCATTGCGGCGCTGAAGAACACCGCCGCCGACGTGCGGTTGTTCACCGCCGCGATCGACGACGGGCTGAACGAGAACGCCTACATCGTCCCGGGGCTCGGCGATGCCGGCGACCGGCAGTTCGGGCCGCGCTGACCCCCTTTCGCCGAGCGTGCGTGTTTGTACGCTGCTGTTCGGCGTGTCGCGTACAAGCACGCACGCTCGGCGCATGGTTGACGCCGGCGCCCTACCAGCTGCGGACCTCCGCGGCGACGGCCGCGCACAGCCGCGACGCCTCGGCGCGGTCGCCGGCCACATCATCCGACGGCGGCCGGGTCACTTCGAGGTAGCACTTGAGTTTGGGCTCGGTGCCCGACGGCCGCACCACCACCCGCACCGAGGTGCCCTCACCCACCCCGCTGAACTCCAGCGCATCGGTGGCCGGCCCGCGGCGGTGCATCAGATCGGTTGCGGTCACGGCGAATCCGGCCAGTGACGTCGGCGGGGCGGCGCGCAGCCGGGCCATCACCGCGGTCGCCTCGGCCAGGTCAGCGACCCGGCGCGACACCGCCTCGGTGACGTGCACGCCGTGGCGGCGGGCCAGCTCGTCGAGCGCCGCGGGCACCGAGGAGCCCTGATCGCGCAGCGCCGCCATCAGGTCGCAGGACAGCACCGCGGCGGTGATGCCGTCCTTGTCGCGCACCGCATCCGGGTCGACGCAGTAGCCGATCGCTTCCTCGTAGGCATAGACCAGGGTGGCACCGGGCAGGCCGGCATCGGCGCGAGCCAGCCACTTGAACCCGGTCAGCGTCTCCACGTGGCGAGCCCCGTAGTGGTCGGCGATGCGCGCCAGCAGCTGCGACGACACCACGGTGCTGGCGACCACCGCATCGGAGACCCGCTGCCGGGGCAGCCGTGAGAGCAGGTAATCGCCCAGCAGCCAACCGGTCTCATTGCCGGTCAGCATCCGCCAGCCGGCCGGTCCGGGGATGCCGACCGCGCACCGGTCGGCGTCGGGATCCAATGCGATCGCGATGTCCGCGTCGACGTCGGCGGCCAGTTCCAGCAGCTCGTCGGAGGCGCCCGGCTCCTCCGGATTGGGGAAGGCGACGGTGGGGAAATCCGGATCCGGTTCGAACTGGCTTGTCACGGTGTGGATGTCGGTGAATCCCGCGGCGCGCA
>NZ_QMEX01000085.1 GCF_003284925.1 Mycolicibacter senuensis | reverse complement strand
CGGCAAAAACAACAACAAACAAAAACCACCAAACACACTATTGAGTTCTCAAACAACACGCCCGGTTTCAGGCAACCTCGCCATTCTACTCGGTACCCGGAGTTGAGTCAACTCCGAACTTTTCGGGGCTACCAGAAGGTCTTCCAGACGGCTCGACGATCCCCGTTGCGGGGCGCCGGCCTCACCTATCTTACACGCTCGATTTCGGCGCCGAGACCGGCCAGGTACTCCACGAACAACGGGTACCCCCGATCGATGTGGTAGACGTCGTGGACTTCCGTGTCACCGTCTGCGACCAGGCCCGCAAGGACCAGACCGGCACCGGCACGGATGTCGGACGCCCACACCGGCGCACTCGAGAGCTGCGGCAGGCCGCGCACCACCGCGTGGTGTCCGTCGGTGCGGGCGTCGGCGCCCAGCCGGATCATCTCCTCGACGAACCGGAACCTCGCCTCGAAGACGTTCTCGGTGATCATCGACGTTCCGTCAGCAATCGCCGCCAGGCCGATCGCCATCGGCTGCAGATCGGTCGGGAACCCCGGGAACGGCAAGGTCGCGACATTAACGGCCTTCGGGCGGTCGTACTGGACCACCCGGAAGCCGTTGTCGTGCTGGGTGACGGTCGCCCCGGCGTCGTGCAACTTGTGCAGCACAAGTTGCAAATGGGCCGGGTCCACCCCGGTTACCGCGATGTCGCCGCGAGTCATCACCGCGGCGATGGCCCAGGTTGCGGCAACGATCCGGTCCCCGATCACCTCGTGTTCGGTCGGGTAAAGCCGCGGCACCCCGGTGATCTTCAGCGTCGGCGAACCCGCGCCCTCGATCTGCGCACCCATCTGGTTGAGCATGGTGCACAGGTCGGCGACGTCGGGCTCGCGCGCCGCGTTGTGGATGGTCGTGACGCCTTCGGCCAGCACTGCCGCCATCAAGATGTTCTCGGTGGCGCCGACCGAGGGAAACTCCAACTGGATCTCGGCGCCGTGCAGCGCCTCGGCATGCGCGACCACACACCCGTGCTCGATATTGCAGGTGGCGCCCAGCTGACGCAGGCCGGCCTGGTGCATGTCGAGCGGTCGCGATCCGATCGCGTCGCCACCCGGCAAGGCGACCTTCGCGCGCAGACAGCGGCCCACCAACGGCCCCAGCACACACACCGAGGCCCGGAACTGCCGGACCGCGGCGAAGTCGGCGTCGTACTTGGGTTCGTCAGGCGAGGTGATCCGCACCGTGGTCCCGTCGAGCTCGACGTTGGCGCCCAGGCCGCGCAGCACCTCGGCCATCAGCGGCACGTCGAGGATGTCCGGGCAATTGGTGATGGTGCTGGTGCCCTCGGCCAGCAGCGCCGCCGCCATCAGTTTGAGGACGCTGTTCTTAGCGCCGCCGACGGCCACCTCTCCGGACAGCCGGTTGCCGCCGGTAACCACGAAACGCTCACCCACGCGCGTCAGTGTAGTGACGACTGGCCGCTGACCCCGACCGAATCCCGGCGCTGAGCCCCGCCCGGCTCGCACCGGTTGTCGCGCCCGGTACGGTTTGAGCCATGGCAGTGCATATCACCCGCGTGTACACCCGCACCGGCGACGACGGCACCACGGGTTTGAGCGATTTCTCCCGGGTTCCCAAGACCGACCCGCGCCTGGTGGCCTACGCCGATGTCGAGGAGGCCAACGCCGCGATCGGTGTCGCGATCGCGCTGGGCAAGCCCGACGAATCGGTCAGCGCGACGCTGCTGCGCATCCAGAACGATCTGTTCGACGCCGGCGCCGACCTGGCCACTCCCGTGGTGGAGAACCCCAAGTACCCGCCGCTGCGCATCACCCAGGACTACATCGATCGGGTGGAGGCGTGGTGCGATGAATACAACGAGCCGCTGCCGGCGTTGAACTCGTTCATCCTGCCCGGCGGTTCGCCGCTGTCGGCGCTGCTGCACGTCGCCCGTACTGCCGCGCGCCGCGCCGAGCGGTCGGCGTGGGCGGCAGTCGAGGCGCATCCCGACGGCGTATCGGTGCTGCCGGCGAAGTACCTGAATCGGTTGTCGGACTTGATGTTCGTACTGTGCCGGGTGGCCAACGCCGACGGTGACGTGCTGTGGCAGCCGGGCGGCGAGCGCACCGACCGTCCCGAAAAGTAGGCGCCGCCGAACGATTCCGTCAGATCAACAGTCAGATCAGTAACTGTGACGGCGGGACCGGGGCGACGGGCGCGCCTCCAGCCAGGACAGAAATGCGGTGCGGGCACCGCGGTCCAGCGCTATCTCGAAACCCAGCCGACGGTCTTGGGTGGTGTCGCGCAGTTCCAGCACCACGATCTCATCGGTCATGATGTCGAATTCGTCGCCGCGTGGTGCGCGCCGCGACACCACGTCCACCCCGCGGCGTGACAGCCGGCGATCGGGCCACAGCCGTACGCTCGAGAGCCGGTAGAACGCGGCTTCGCCGCCTCGATAACGGACCACGCCGTGGCGCCAACCGTGTCCCGCTACGGCCGGCAGGTCACGCATGATCGCCGCGGTGCCGCCCTGGCGCAGTTTCCACAGCCGGTAACTCAGCGCCAGCACCGCGCCGAAAAGTAGGGCGACGAGCACGACCATGCCGATCATGGGCGTGCTCATCGGTTCACGCTCCGCTAATCGATGACACCCAGGGCGCGCAGTCGCGCACGGCCCTTGGCCGCAGTACGGGGGTCGCCGGACTGCGCATCGTGCCGGGCGGAGGCCTCATCGATCTCCTCGACGAAGTCCACCGACTCTGCGAGGATGCTCACCCCTTCTTCGGTGACCGACAGGAACCCGCCGTGGATCGCGATGCGCAGGTCGTCCTCGTCCTGGCGCTCCACCTTCACCATCGCGTCGTCGACCAGCTGGGCGACCAGCGGGATGTGACGCGGGTAGATCCCGATCTCACCGACGGTGGTGCGGGTGAAGATGAACGTCGCCTTGCCCGACCACACCTTGCGATCGACCGCGACGATGTCGACGTCAATCTCTGCCACTACCCACCGCCTTTCGCGGTCAAAGGATTTCGTGTCACAGCTTGGCGCCCAGGCTCTCGGCCTTCTTAGCCAGGTCGTCGAGACCACCGATCAGGAAGAACGCCTGCTCGGGCAGGTGGTCGAAGTCACCCTTGGTCAGCCGGTCGAAGGCCTCGATGGTCTCCTTGAGCGGCACCGTCGAGCCGGGCTGGCCGGTGAACTGCTCGGCTGCCATCATATTCTGGCTCAGGAACCGCTCGATGCGCCGCGCTCGGTTAACCAGCTGCTTGTCCTCCTCGGACAGCTCGTCGATACCGAGGATGGCGATGATGTCCTGCAGGTCCTTGTAACGCTGCAGGATTCGGATGACCTCCTGGGCGACCCGGTAGTGGTCGTCGCCGACGACGGCGGGGTCCAGAATGGTCGAGCTCGACGCCAGCGGGTCCACCGCCGGGAAGATGCCCTTGGAGAACACCGCGCGGGAAAGCTCGGTGGTGGCGTCCAGGTGCGCGAACGTGGTGGCCGGCGCCGGGTCGGTGTAGTCGTCGGCAGGCACGTACACGGCCTGCATCGACGTGATGGACCGGCCGCGGGTCGAGGTGATCCGCTCCTGCAGCTCGCCCATCTCGTCGGCCAGGGTCGGCTGGTAACCCACCGCCGAGGGCATCCGGCCCAGCAGGGTCGACACCTCGGAGCCGGCTTGCGTGAACCGGAAGATGTTGTCGATGAACAACAGCACGTCCTGGCCGGCCTCGTCGCGGAACCACTCGGCCATGGTCAGCGCCGACAGCGCCACCCGCATACGGGTGCCCGGCGGCTCGTCCATCTGACCGAACACCAGGGCGGTGTCCTTGAGCACGTTGGCGTCCTCGAGCTCGACCCACAGGTCGTTGCCCTCACGGGTGCGCTCCCCCACACCGGCGAACACCGAGGTGCCACCGAAGTTGCGGGCGATGCGGTTGATCATCTCCTGGATCAACACGGTCTTGCCCACACCTGCACCACCGAACAGGGCGATCTTGCCGCCCCGCACGTACGGGGTGAGCAGGTCGACGACCTTCAGCCCGGTCTCGAGCATCTCGGTGCGCGGTTCGAGCTCGTTGAAGGCCGGCGGCTTGCGGTGGATGCCCCAGTGTTCGAAGTCCTCGCCGTAGCCGGGCTTGTCCAGGCAGTGGCCCAGCGCGTTGAACACGTGGCCCTTGACCTCGTGGCCGACCGGCACCGAGATCGCCGCACCGGTGTCGGTCACCTCCACGCCGCGCACCAGGCCGTCGGTGGGCTGCATCGAGATGCAGCGCACCAGGTTGTCGCCAAGGTGCTGAGCTACCTCGAGGGTCAGCGTCTTGGCCAGCTCCTCGAAGGTGATGTCGGCGTGCAGCGCGTTGAACAGCTCGGGCACCGCGCCCCGGGGGAACTCGACGTCGACGACGGGGCCGGTCACGCGCACCACGCGGCCGGCGGTTGTCTTGTCAGCGGTAACAGTCATTATCTTCTTCGCTTCCTAGTGCTTAGCGGGGGCTTACCGGGCGGCGTCGGCGAGGGCGTTCGCACCACCGACGATTTCGCTGATTTCCTGGGTGATTTGGGCCTGGCGCTCGCGGTTGGCCTCCAGTGTCAACGCCTTGATCAAGTCGTCGGCGTTGTCGGTCGCCGACTTCATTGCGCGCTGGCGTGAGGCCAGCTCCGATGCCGCCGAGTCCAGCAACGCCGCGTACACGCGGGTGGTCAGATACCGCGGCAGCAGCGATTCGAACAGTGTGGTGGCGTCCGGCTCGAACGAGTACAGCGTCCGAGGACCGCTCTCCTCGCCGACGTACTCCACCAGCATCGGAGCGATCCGGCGCGCTTCGGCCGACTGCGACAGCATCGAGCGGAAATCGGTTGCCACGACGTGCAACTCGTCGACGCCGAGCACCCCGTCGGCGCCCGGGTCGTTGCCCTCGTCGTCGACTCCGGACATGAACGCGTCGACCAGCGTCGCAGCGATCTCAGCGGCATTCTCGTACGTCGGCTGCTCGGAGAAACCGGTCCATGAGGCGGTGATGTCCCAGTTCCGGAACGCGTAGTAGGCCAGTGCCTTTCGGCCCACGACGTAGAGGACCGGCTCCTTGCCCTCCGAGCGCAGCAGTGCGAAAAGCTCCTCGGCGCGACGGAAGACGTTGGCGTTGTAGCCGCCACACAGGCCGCGGTCACTCGAGACCACCAGCACCCCCGCCCGCGTCCGCTCCTCGCGCTCGACCAGCAGGGGGTGATCCAGGGCCGCCTCGGCGGCCAATGTCGTGAGCATCCGGGTGATCTCGTCGGCGTACGGCCGCGCCGTTTCGAGCCGGGCCTGCGCCCGGCCGATACGCGAGGTGGCGATCAGCTCCTGGGCTTTGGTGATCTTCTTGATCGACCCGGCCGAGCGGATTCGCCCGCGTAGTTCCCGAAGTGTGGCTGCCATTGCGGAACTACTTCTTCTTCGCCGGCGCGGCCCTGCGGACCTGCACCGCTTCCTTGCCGAGCTGGTCCTCGTCGAGCGCCTCCACGCGTTCGTCGGGCACCACCGAACTGCCGTCGGTGGCCGCGAAGCCCTTCTTGAACTGGTTGATGACCTCGACCAGCTTCTCGCTGGCCTCATCCGAGAGCTTCTTGGACTCGCGGATCCCGCTCAGCAGCTCGCCCTCGGAGGCCCGGATGTGGTCGAGCAGCTCACTTTCAAAGCGGCTCACGTCCTCGACCGGCACCGAGTCCAGGTGCCCTTCGGTGCCCAGGAAGATCGAGACCACCTGCTCCTCGACGGGCATCGGCGCGAACTGCGGCTGCTTGAGCAGCTCCACCAGGCGGGCACCGCGGTCCAGCTGCGCCTTGCTGGTGGCGTCCAGGTCGGAGGCGAAGGCCGCGAAGGCCTCCAGCTCGCGGTACTGCGACAGGTCCAGCCGCAGCGAGCCGGCCACCTCCTTCATGGCCTTGATCTGCGCGGCACCACCGACGCGGGACACCGACACACCGACGTTGATGGCCGGGCGCACACCCTGGTTGAACAGGTCGCTCTCCAGGAAGCACTGGCCGTCGGTGATCGAGATGACGTTGGTCGGGATGTAGGCCGAGATGTCGTTGGCCTTGGTCTCGATGATCGGCAGGCCGGTCAGCGAACCACCGCCGAGCTCGTCGGAGAGCTTCGCGCAACGCTCCAGCAGCCGCGAGTGCAGGTAGAACACGTCACCCGGGTAGGCCTCGCGGCCCGGCGGACGGCGCAGCAGCAGCGAAATGGCGCGGTAGGCCTCGGCCTGCTTGGTCAGGTCGTCGAACACGATCAGCACGTGCTTGCCCTGGTACATCCAGTGCTGGGCGATCGCCGAACCGGTGTAGGGCGCCAGCCATTTGAAGCCGGCGGAGTCCGACGCCGGGGCGGCGACGATCGTGGTGTAGTCCATGGCGCCGCCCTCTTCCAGCGCGCGGCGCACGCTGGCGATGGTGGTGCCCTTCTGGCCGATCGCGACGTACACGCAGCGGACCTGCTGCTTGGGGTCGCCGGTCTCCCAGTTCTGACGCTGGTTGAGGATCGTGTCGACGCAGAGCGCGGTCTTGCCGGTCTTGCGGTCGCCGATGATGAGCTGGCGCTGGCCGCGGCCGATCGGCGTCATGGCGTCGACGGCCTTGACCCCGGTCTGCAGCGGCTCGGACACGCTCTGGCGCTGCACCACCGAGGGAGCCTGCATCTCCAGCGGACGGCGGGTCTCGGACTCGATCTCGCCTCGGGCGTCGATCGGCTGGCCGAGGGGGTTGACCACGCGACCGAGGAAGCCGTCACCCACCGGCACCGAGAGGACCTCACCGGTGCGTTTGACCTGCTGGCCCTGCTCGATGTTCTCGAAGTCGCCCAGGATCACCGTGCCGACGCTGTGCTCGTCGAGGTTGAGCGCAACGCCCAGCACCCCGCCGGGGAACTCGAGGAGCTCCTGGGTCATGACCGAAGGCAGGCCTTCGACGTGTGCGATGCCGTCACCGGCGTCGATGACGGTGCCGACCTCCTCGCGCGCGGTGTCGGCGCTGAAGGAGCCCACGTACTCCTCGATCGCCCCCTGAATGTCGTCAGCGGAGATTGTCAACTCTGCCATGGCTTTTCGTCTTCCTGCCTCTTGGTGATGAATCTAGGTTTTTGGTCAGTCGGGCAATTGCGTCTTTGCGGCGGCCAGGCGCGAGGACAGCGTCCCGTCGATCACCTCGTCGCCGACGGAGATCGCCAGCCCGCCCAACAGTTCGGGGTCGACACCGACCTGCACCCGCACCGGGTGGCTGTAGATCCGGCTCAGCACGGTGTTGAGCCGGGAGCGCTGGGCGTCGCTGAGTTCGGCGGCCGCCCCGACGTGCGCCACCACTTCGCCGCGGCGTGCCACCGCGATCTGGGCGAGTTCGGTGATCGCCTGCTGCGCGGACTGACCGCGCAGCAGCCGGACCGTCTGCTCCAGCAGCGCGGTGGTGATCGAGTTCGCACCACTGCCGCCACCGATGACGTTGCGCACCAGCCCGACTCGGCCGGCGGCCGGCGTTGCGGTGTCGCTGAGCAGCGTGTCCAGCCGGGGCTGGGCGTCGAGGATGCGGGAGAACCGGAACAGCTGATCTTCCACCTCGTCGAGGCTGTCCGCGCGTTCGGCAGACAGCAGCAGCGCCTGCCGTGCAACGTGTTCGGTCGCCGCGATGAGGTCGCCATCGTTGGACCAACGGGCCGAGGCGGCGTCGGAGACCAGCGTCAGGGCCGGATCACCGATCTTGCCGGAGAACAACCGCTGCACCAGACGAACCTTCGGAGCGGGGTCTTCGGTCGGCGCCGTCAGGTGCCGTGCCACCACGGTCTCGCGCTCCAACACCTCGGCGACCGCGGTGAGGTCACTGGCCAGCGCGGTCAGCCCCTGCTCATCGAGGCTGTCTGCCACCGTGTCGAACTTGTCCAGCAGGCCCTTGAGGGCCGCCCGGCTGGCGGAGCGCATGCGGGCCAGAATCGGTGACTCGACCTCGACCGACTTCGGCGCCATCGCATCGAGTTCGTCGAGGAACCGGTCGACGGTTGCGGCCTGGCGTTGCGGGTCGGCGACGTGGTCGCGAACCAGCTCGGCCGCCCGCTGGACCGCTTCGGCCCCGAGGCCGGCACGCAGTTCGCGAATCAGCTGCGCACGCATCAGGCCCACCTGCTGGCCGCCGGCGGACTTGACGCGCTCCGCTTCGACGCCGGCCTGTCCGCGCAGTTGCTCAGCGATCCGCTCAGCGTCGGTGCGGGCTTCGGCGGTCACCCGCTGCGACTCGGTCTCAGCGTTGGCGATCGCAGTGGCGTGCGCCTGGCCGGCCTCGGTCAGCCGGGCAGCGGCCGCAGCGGCCTCCTCCAGCTGGCGACGCACCGACTCCTGCTGGTCCGCCATCAGTCGGCGCACCGGCGGAAACACAAACTTGACCAGCAACCAGACGATGACGGCAAAGCCGACCAGCTGCCCGATGAATGTCGACATCTCTGTTGCTACCGCCCCGTGTTCGCCGCGGAGAGTGTCTCGGCCTCGACGCCGAGAATCCGACCGGCCAGTGTGGCTGACAGGGTCGCCACCCGGGCCTGCAACTGCTCACTCACCGCATTGCCTTCCTGCTTGAGTTGCTCGTTGGCGGCCTGCAACGTGGTTGCCACCTCCGCCTCCGCCGCCGACCGCTGCTCGTCGATGGCCTTGCGGCCCTCGGCTCGAGCCTCGTCGCGCACCGTCGTCGCCTCCAGGCGCGCAGCCGCCATCTGCTTCTCGTAGTCCGCCTCGGCGGCCGCGAACTGCTCGGCTGACTCCCGGTTGTCGGCGAGAGTCTTGGTGACCATGTTGTCGCGCTCCCGCAACACCCTCATGATCGGCGGCACCACGAAGGTGCCGATCACACCGAGCACGACCAAGAAAATGCCCAGCACGACGAAGAAGGTGCCGTTGGGAAGCAGGAAGTTGGCGGTCTCGCCTTCCTCAGCCCCCGCGGCGACCTGGCGGGTCGCGGCCAGGACGACGACGCTCATGTCACCCATAGGAGCGGACTAACCGACCGGAGTGGCGAAGACGAACAGCGCCATAAACGCGAGGTTGATGAAGTAGGCCGCCTCGACCAGACCGACGGTGATGAAGAACGGGGTGAACAGCCGGCCCTGCGCCTCGGGCTGCCGCGCGATTCCGGAGATCAGGGCGTTACCCGCGATGCCGTCACCGATACCGGCACCGATCGCGCCACCGGCCATGATGAGGCCACCGCCGATGAGGGCGCCGGCCGCGATTGTGGGGTCCATACTTTTCCTCCTTGCTAGCTGGTAGTTCTCTACCAGGTCTTTGTTGTGGTGTCAGGCTTGCTGGTTACTAGTGGTCTGCATGTTCGTCCATCTCCATCGCCTGCGCGAAGTACAAGATGGTCAGCAGCGCGAAGATGAAGGCCTGGATCAGACCGACGAACAAGTCGAACGCTTTCCATATCGCGTTGGGCGCCCACATGATGTAGGGCGGGAACATCGCGATCAGCGCGACCAGGATGCCGCCGGCGAAGATGTTGCCGAAAAGTCGCAGCGACAGCGAAACCGGCTTGGCGATCTCCTCGACCAGGTTGATCGGAGCCAGGATGGCCACGTGCCCCTTGAGCACCCGCCACGGGTGGCCCAGGAAGCCGCGGCGCCAGAACCCGGCCAGGTGGTAGCAGAAGAACACGAACATGGCCAACGCCAACACGTAGTTGATGTCGGAGGCAGGCGGGGCGAAAAGTTCCTTGGTTCCGGAGGCATCCGAGTACTGCACGGGGAACACCCCCATCCAGTTGGACACCAGGATGAACACGAAGATGGTCACGGCCAGCGGCAACACGAACGGGGCGATCCGCATGCCGATCGCACCCTCGATCTGATTGCGCATCTGAACGGTGATCGCCTCGAAGAACAACTGGACACCGCCGGGAACCCCGGTCGAGGTGACCTTGGCCCGCAGATAGAACGCCAACGCGATGACGACCACAGCGGCGATAGCGCTGGAGGTGATCGTGTCGATGTTGACGGTCCCGAGCACCGGCCAGACGGCGGTCTCGTGGTGGCCGACTTCGATCGCGGCCTCGGCCAGGGTGGTCTCGATCATCGCTACTGTGCAGTCCCTTCCGTGCCAAGAGCATCTGAGCCGGCCGCTGCTTCGCTGCGCAGCTTCTTCATCACCGGCAGTGCGGTGGTAGCCACCAAGAGAACCTCGAACAGCGCCAGCCCGAACAGCACACCCAGGCCCTGGGGGCGAAACAGGTAGGCGACGACCAGACCGACGACCGTGATGACCAGCAGGCGGGTCGCGGAGTTCATGGCCATCTTCGATTTCAGCGGGTGGTCTTGGGCGGTGATCGACTGAACCGAGCGGCGAATCAGCAGCGCGTTGACCAATCCGAGGGCCAGCCCGAAGCCGAAGAACGCCCCGAACATCACATGACCGAGCCCGGCCGCGGCCAACGTCGCCACCGCAGTCAGCGCGATGCAAATGAGCAGCAGCCGAATCGGCTGGAATACCACCGACGGCAACACCAACGGCGCGTCCTGCGCTGGTGTCGTCACCGCCTCACCCCAATCTCGACTTGCTCTGCATCACTGTCGTGAAGTTGCCCGCCGAGCGTATCGGATGCCCGATCGCGCTGCGGAACCACCTACAACACCATCTTAGACGGTGCTACTACCGCGTGTCGTAGGGGCTGTTCTCCAGTCCGTCACCGCGACGCAGCAGCGGGATGAGCGTAACGACAATCGCGATGAGCATCGCACCCAGCATCACCGCCCCGGTGTAGCGCGGGTCGAAGAAGATCGTTCCGGCCGCGCCGAAGGCGACGATCGCCGTCCACAAGTAGATCAGCAGCACCACGCGGCGCTCGGTGTGACCGATCTGCAGCAGCCGGTGGTGCAGATGCATCTTGTCCGGGCTGAACGGGCTACGTCCGGCACGGGTGCGACGGATGATCGCCAGCAGCACATCCAGCGCGGGTACGCAGACCACGGCCGCTACCAGCAGGAACGGCGCCAGCAGCCCGAAGACGTCACGGGCGCCGTAGGCGGTTTGCGAGATCGGGCCGGCGGCGGTGGTCGACGCCGCGGCCAGCATCAGACCGATCAGCATCGATCCCGAGTCGCCCATGAAGATCTTCGCGGGGCTGAAATTGTGTGGGAGAAAACCCAGGCAGGCCCCGGCCAGTACCACCGAGATCAACGCGGGCGGGTAGAACAGCACGTCGCCACCGTGGTCTTGCAGCACGCCGACCGAGAACATGCAGATCGCCAGCGCGGTGATCAATCCGAGGCCGGCGGCCAAGCCGTCGAGCCCGTCCACGAAGTTCATCGCGTTGACGATCGAGACCGTCAGCGCCAGGGTGAGCAGGATCGATGAGACCTGATCGAGCACCACCGTGCCGACGCCGCCGATCGGGATGTAGAGCACACTCCACGCGACGCCCATGGTGACCAGCACGCTGGCGGCGGTGATCTGGCCGGCGAACTTGGTCAGCGCGTCCAGGCCCCATTTGTCGTCGAGCAGGCCGATACCCATGATCACCCCGCCGGCCAGCACCACCGCCGGCATGCCGGTGGAGTAGACGAAGCCGCGGGTCAGCGCGGGCAGCTGCGATGCCAGGAAGATCGCGGCGACGATGCCGACGTACATCGCCAGCCCGCCCATCCGCGGGGTCGGCTGCACATGCACATCGCGTTCGCGCGGGTAGGCGACCGCACCGATCCGGGTGGCCAGCCAGCGGACCGGCCCGGTGGTGAAGTAGGTGATGATCGCGGCGGTCAAGCCGACCAGCGCGAGTTCCCGCAGCGGTACGCCGGCACCACGGTCGGCCAGCGCCAGCAGGCTGGTCACGGCGCCCCCGTCAGCGCCGCCGGGTCCTGCCCCAGCACCGCACCGACCTGCTCGGCCGAGACCGGGCCGGTGCGCACGATGCGCGGTGCGGGTCCGGTCAGGTCGACGATCGTGGATGCTTCGCCCTGTTCGGCGGCGCCCGCGTCGAGGTAGACATCCACGGTCTCGCCGAGTTGCCGGTGCGCTGCTGCGGCGTCCACGGCCGGCGCGCCACCGGAGATGTTGGCGCTGGACACCGCCATGGGGCCCACGGCCGTGAGCACTTCCAGGGCCACCGGGTGCAGTGGCATGCGCACCATGACGGTGCCGCGGGCGTCGCCGAGGTCCCAGTGCAGTGACGGCGCCTGGTTGACGATCACGCTGAGCGCGCCCGGCCAGAATGCGCGGATCAGCTCGCGGGCGGTGTCGGGCACCACCAGGGCCAACCCGTCAATGGAGTGCCACGAGCCGACCAGCACGCCCACCGGCATGTCGCGGCCGCGCCGCTTGGCCGCCAGCAGCGCGGTCACCCCGGCGACGTTGAAGGCGTCGGCACCGACGCCGTAGACGGTATCGGTGGGCAGCACCGCCAAGCGGCCGCCGCGGACGGCGTCGATCGCGGCGGCGATCCCCGCCGCACGCTGGGCCGCATCGGCGCAGTCGAAAACCTCTGTCATCGTTGATCGTTCCGGACTGCCGTCACATACCGCGGCCGTCCCGTCAGGTCCGATCTGGCTATCACGTCGTCGAAACAACCGGTGCCGCGCACAGTTTCGATCGTGGCCGCCGACGTGGTGTCGTCGTGCTCGACGGCGAACAGGCCGCCGGTGCGCAGCAGCCGGGCTGCCAGGACGGCCAGCGGCGTGATCACCGACATGCCGTCCGGGCCGCCGAACAATGCGTGCGACGGATCATGCTGGGCCACCTCGGGTTCCAGTTCCGTGCCCTCGGGGATATAGGGCGGGTTGGCGACCACCAGATCGACTTGACCGTCCAGTTCCGCGAGCACACCCGGAGTGGTGACATCGGCGCGGAGCAACTCCACCGGCGTATCTGCACAGTTGCCCCGGGCGTAGTTCAGTGCCGACTCGGAGTCGTCGACCGCGAGTACTCGGGCACCGGGCCGTGCGCGGGACAATGCGATCGCCAGGGCACCGGAGCCGGTACAGGCGTCGACGATCACCGGGCGCAGGCGAAGTGGTTGCGCCAGCGCCCATTCGAGCATCGCCTCGGTTTCCGGTCGCGGGATGAACACGCCGGGCCCGACCTGCAGCGTCTCCGGGCCGAACGCCGCGGTCCCGATCAGGTGCTGCAACGGGATCCGGGAACTGCGGGCGGCGACCAGTTCCCGGTAGCGCCCGAAGAACTCGTCGTCGGGTGGGTCCAGCAGCGCCAGCCGGCCGCGTTGCGTACCGGCGGCATGAGCGGCGAGTTCTTCGGCGTCGTAGCGGGCCGACTCGATTCCGGCATCGACGAAAAGCGCAGCAGCAGAGTCGATCGCGTCCCGGAGATTCACGACGTCCCCTGCAACCGGGTTTCTTTGTCGGCGGCGGCCAGCGCGTCGAACATCGCGTCAAGATCCCCGTCGAGAACCTGGTCGAGGTTGTGCGCCTTGTAGCCGATGCGGTGGTCGGTGATCCGGTTCTCCGGGAAGTTGTAGGTGCGGATGCGCTCGCTGCGGTCCACGGTACGGATCTGGCTGGCCCGGTCGGCCGAGGCGTCAGCCTGTGCCTGTTCCTCGGCGAGTGCCTGCAGCCGGGCCGCCAGCACCTGCAGTGCGCGGGCCTTGTTCTGCAGCTGGGACCGCTCGTTCTGGCACGTCACGACGATCCCGGTCGGCAGGTGGGTGAGGCGCACCGCGGAGTCGGTGGTGTTGACCCCCTGGCCGCCCTTGCCGGAGGACCGGTAGACGTCGATGCGCAGGTCCGACTCGTCGATGGCCACTTCGGCGATCTCTTCGGGCTCGGGGTAGACCAGCACCCCGGCCGCCGAGGTGTGGACGCGGCCCTGCGACTCGGTGACCGGCACGCGCTGGACCCGGTGGACGCCGCCCTCGAACTTCATCTTCGACCACACACCGTCGGCGCTGTCGCCCTTGCTGGCGATGGTGATCGTGGCGTCCTTGTAGCCGCCGAGATCCGACGTGGTCTCGTCGAGCACCGTCACCTTCCAGCCGTGGCGCTCTGCGTAGCGGATGTACATCCGGGCCAGGTCGGCGGCGAACAGCGCCGACTCCTCGCCGCCCTCGCCGGATTTGACCTCGAGCACGATGTCGTCGGCGTCGTGGGGGTCGCGTGGCGCGAGCATGTCGGTGAGCGTGGTGTCCAGTTCGGCGACCCGGGCTTCGAGCTCGGGCACCTCCGCGGCGAACGACGCGTCGTCGGCGGCGAGTTCGCGAGCGGCTTCCAGGTCACCGCGGGCCGACTCGAGCTTGCGGTGGGTGGCGATGATCGGCGCCAGTTGGGCAAACCGGCGGCCGGCCCGGCGGGCCTCGACCGGATCGTTGTGCAGTTCGGGGTCGGCGAGCTGAGTTTCCAGCGCGGCGTGTTCGGCCAGCAGGGCATCGATCGCCTGCATGCTGCGGGTCATCTCACCTCCATCCCCGAACGCAAGCCGACGCCCGGGCGACGTGCTGGCACGTTCCGGGCGTCGGTGAGGAAGCTACTTGTCGGCGGATTCCGCTGCGTCGGCTGCGGCCTTGCGCTTGCCGTAGCGCTTCTCGAAGCGGGCGACCCGGCCACCGCTGTCCAGGATCTTCTGCTTGCCGGTGTAGAACGGGTGGCACTGCGAGCAGACCTCGACCACGATGTGGCCGCTCTCCTTGGTGCTGCGGGTGGTGAAGCTGTTGCCGCAACCGCAGACCACGGTGGTCTCGCCGTAGGTCGGGTGAATGCCAGTTTTCATGGTGTCCTCTTCGATCGTGGGTCGCCGGGTCGCCCCGCCCGTGGGCTGGACGTGAACCGGAACCTGAGGTGTTCGATTATGCCAGCTGCGCTGGCACTCCCCCAAAACGCCGGGAAGGTCATGCGCATTCCGCGGGGCCGGCCCGCGGGCTGGGGTCCCCGCTGAGATTGCCGCTCGGGCTGTGGTCGCATCGCAATCACGACCCTGACCGCAATGTCAGCAGGGTGCGGCGGGTCAGTCGTTGTCCATTCCCGGCGTGGTCTTGGAGACCTGGACCAGGAACTCGTAGTTGTTCTTGGTCTTGCGCAGCTGGCTCATGAGCAGGTCGATGGCCTGATGCGAGTCCAGCCCCGACAGCAACCGGCGCAGCTTGTGCACGATCGCGAACTCGTCCGGCGAGAGCAGCAGCTCGTCCTTGCGGGTGCCGGAGGGGTTGACGTCGACGGCCGGGAACACCCGGCGCTCGGCGATCTTGCGGTCCAGCTTGAGCTCGGCGTTGCCGGTGCCCTTGAACTCCTCGAAGATCACCGTGTCACCGGTGGACCCGGTTTCGACCATCGCGGTGGCGATGATGGTCAGCGAGCCGCCGTCCTCGATGTTGCGCGCGGCGCCCAGGAACCGCTTGGGCGGGTAGAGCGCGGTGGAGTCCACACCACCGGACAGGATGCGGCCCGACGCCGGGGAGGCGTTGTTGTAGGCCCGCCCCAGTCGGGTGATCGAATCCAGCAGCACCACGACGTCCTTGCCCTGCTCGACCAGGCGCTTGGCCCGCTCGATAGCCAGTTCGGCGGCCTGGGTGTGATCCGACGGCGGCCGGTCGAAGGTGGAGGCGATGACCTCACCCTTGACCGAGCGCTGCATGTCGGTGACTTCCTCGGGCCGCTCGTCGACCAGCACCACCATCAGGTGGCACTCCGGGTTGTTGCGGGTGATCGCGTTGGCGATGTCCTGCATGATCGTGGTCTTACCGGCCTTGGGCGGCGACACGATCAGCGCGCGCTGCCCCTTGCCGATCGGCATGATCAGGTCGATGACACGGGTGGTCAGCTTCTCGCTCGAGGTCTCCAAACGCAGCCGCTGGTTGGGGTACAGCGGGGTCAGCTTGGAGAATTCGGGGCGCTTCTTGGCGTCCTCGACGGGCCCGCCGTTGACGGAGTCCAACCGCACCAGCGGGTTGAACTTCTGCCGTTGGTTGGGCTGCTCGCCGTCGCGGGGCACCCGCACGGCGCCGGTCACCGCGTCGCCGCGGCGCAGCCCGTTCTTGCGGACCATGTTCATCGAGACGTAGACGTCATTCGGGCCGGCCAGGTAGCCGGAGGTGCGCACGAACGCGTAGTTGTCCAGCACGTCGAGGATGCCGGCCACCGGCTGGACGACGTCGTCCTCGCGCAGCTCGGTGTCGCCGCCTTCACCGCCGCGTTCGCCCCGGCGCCGCCGGTCACGGAACCGGCGGCCGCGCCGACCGCCGCGCCCGTCGTCGTCATCGGCGTTCTGCTGGCCCTGCTGGCCGCGGTTCTGCTCGTCGCCCCTGCCCTGATCGCCCTTGCTCTGGTCGCCTTTGCCCTGGTCGCCCTTGGCCTGATCGCCCTTGCCCCCAGCGGCGTCGTCGGACTTGGCGCCGTCGCCGCGGCCACCGGTCTGCTCGGCCTTCTCCTCGGGCTTGTCCTGTTTGTCCTGCTTGTTGCCGTCGCCCTGCTTGGTGGCCTCGCCCTGCTTACGGGGCTCGCCCTTGTCCTGGTCTGCCCCGTCGGCGGCGGGTGCGCCGGTC
>NZ_QMEX01000084.1 GCF_003284925.1 Mycolicibacter senuensis | reverse complement strand
CGGCAACGGGGTACGCACCGGTAGCGGCGTGTCGCCACGCCGGACGACGGTGTCCGCCAGGGCTTCTCGCGCCTGCTGGGACAGCGCCTCCAACGACTCGTGGGGGCCGTTGACTACGCAACGCACCATCCAGCGATAGCCGTCGACCCCGATGAACCGGACCGCGCCGGCCGCCGATCCGACCACCTCGCGGCCCCACGGGCCGTCGATGACGCTGACGCTCGCGGAGTCCCGCCGCAGCGCCTCGGCAAGCTCGGCGGCGACCTCACGCCACAGCCCCGCCGATTTGGGCGCGGCGTAGGCGGCGATGTTGAACCGGCCATTGGGCGTCACCATCCAGACCGCGCTGGGCACGCCCGCCTCACTGAGCTCGACTTGGACCTGGGCGCCTGCGGGCACCGGCACCAGCACCGAACCCAGATCGAGCCGGGCCGTCGCCGCCGCCGCCGGGTCGTCGAAATCCTCGATGTCGAACGGGCCCTCGAGTTCCTCGCCCGCGTCCTCGTCGAGGTCCTCCAGCTCCTCGGGTGCCGGCACGGCGCGCGTCGGCTCGTCGCCGCCCACCTTGCTCTTGCCCCTACCGAATGCCATCACAGCCGCCCATCTCCGTCACTTCTGCCGTCACCAGCGGTTACACATGCCGTCACAAACTCGCGTGCCCGCCCGACGAGCCGTGGCCGTCACCGCCCCGGGTGGTCCCGGCCAGACCGGCCTCGTCGAACGAGGTCACCTCGACCAGTTCTGGTAGCTCGACCCGCTGCACCACCAGCTGGGCGATCCGGTCCCCCCGGTGGATCTCGATCGGGGTCGCCGGGTCCAGGTTGATCAACGCCACCTTAACCTCACCGCGGTAACCCGCGTCGATCGTTCCCGGGCTGTTGACGATTGAAAGACCTACCCTCGCAGCCAGACCCGACCGCGGGTGCACCAGGCCGACCATGCCGAACGGAATCGCCACCGCGATACCGGTGGGCACCAGCGCACGGTGGCCCGGGGCCAGTTCGACATCGACCGCGCTGTACAGGTCGACGCCGGCGTCGCCGGCGTGGGCACGGCTCGGCAGCGGGAGATCAGGATCTAGGCGAACAACCGCGAGACTGGGCGACACGAGGCGCAAGACTACTCTTAACCGGATGTCGGGATCGCGTGTGAACCACCGGGCACCGCAAACCGTGCGGTACCGCGAGCAACTGTGGGTGCCCTGGTGGTGGTGGCCGCTGGGGTTCGTGGGCAACGGGCTGATGGCCTACGAGGTGCGGCTGGGGCTGCGCAGCCTGCCGGGCTGGCTGCCGTTCGCGGTGTTCTTCGCGATCACCGTGGCCGCCCTGCTGTGGCTGGGACGCATCGAAGTCCGCGTCGTCGAAACCGGCGGCGAGGTCGAACTCTGGGTGGGCGAGGCGCACCTGCCGGCCGGCGTGATCGCCCGTTCCGCCGAGGTCCCTCAGTCAGCCAAGTCGGCGGCGCTGGGCCGCCAACTCGATCCGGCGGCCTACGTCGTGCATCGCGGCTGGGTGGGGCCCATGGTGCTGATCGTGCTCGACGATCCCGACGACCCGACGCCGTACTGGCTGATCAGCTGCCGTCATCCGCAGCGCGTGTTGGCGGCCTTGCAGGGTTGAGGGACGGTGCGGGTCAGGCCGCGCAGTCGGTGCAGATCATCACGCCGTTCTTCTCGCTGGCCAGCCGGCTGCGGTGCTGAACCAGAAAACAGCTCGAGCAGGTGAACTCATCGGCCTGCTTGGGCACGACGCGCACTGACAACTCTTCACCGGACAAATCCGCGCCGGGCAGTTCGAAGGACTCGGCCGATTCCGATTCATCGACGTCGACCACGGCGGATTGCGCCTCGTTCCGCCGCGCTTTGAGTTCCTCGAGCGAGTCCTCAGAAACGTCGTCGGTCTCGGTGCGCCGCGGGGCGTCGTAGTCGGTAGCCATCGTCTTCTCCCCTCAGTCCCCTCGGTAACCCTGCGCGAGCTTTGTACCAGCGTCGAACGCATCCACCAAATGATTCGTGCCCCGATCCCGCCCAGATCGAGTGTGATTTACGTCACATCACCTTGCTGACCACGGCCATCGGGGTCGCCCGCGCCCTCTAGAGTGCGTACGTGGTCACGCAAATCACTTCCGGTACCGAGTTCGACAAGCATGGTCTGCCGTTCCGGCGACGCAATTACCGCCCCGCCGCCTACGCCCTGGCCGCCCTGGCGCTGTTGACCGCGGTGGCATGGGCGGTGGCGTTGACCCGACCGGCCGACATCCACGAGGTCGCGGTATGCAACGCACCGCCGGCACCCACCGAGCCCGACCAGCCGCGGTTGGGCACCCAGGTGCCCCGCGCCGCGATGATCACCACCACCCCGGCCAAACTCGCCGACATCAAAGCGCGCGTCCTCAACGCCAGCGGCCGCGCCGGGCAGGCCGCCGACGTCGCCGACGCCCTGCGTGACGACGGCTTCGCCCAGCCGACCGCCGCCAACGACCCGGTCTATGCCAACAGCCGCCTGGACTGCAACGGCCAGATCCGCTTCGGTGAGGCGGGACAGGCCGCCGCTGCGGCCTTGTGGCTGGTGGCGCCGTGCACCGAGTTGTTCCGCGATGACCGCCTCGACGACTCCGTTGACCTCGCGGTCGGCAGCGACTTCGTGAGCCTGGCCCACAGCGACGACATCGAGGCGGCGCTGGCGGGCTTGCGTCCGGACGCCACCGGGCTGCCCGACCCGGCACTGCTGACCAAGATCCATTCCGGTACCTGCTGACAACCCGCCGAGGAGATCCATGACCGGCACAGACCCGACCGATTCCCCGCCCGGCGCGCCCGCTGCCGGGACCGGCGACGGGCGACCGCAACGACGCGGTTTCGGCGTCGATGTCGGCGGCAGCGGCATCAAAGGCGGCGTGGTCGACCTCGACACCGGTGCACTGATCGGCGAACGCTACAAGCTGCCGACACCGAGCCCCGCGACCCCGGCCGCGGTTGCCGAGACCGTCGCCCAGGTGGTCCGGAAGTTCGGCTGGACGGGTCCGCTGGGGGTCACCTACCCCGGTGTGGTGATCGACGGCGTGGTGCGAACCGCCGCCAACGTCGACAAGTCCTGGATCGGGGTGAACGCGCAGGCCGTGATCCAGGCCGCGCTCGATGGGCAGCCCGTCGTCGTCCTCAACGACGCGGACGCCGCCGGACTGGCCGAAGAGCGGTACGGCGCGGGCAGGGACAACACCGGCGTCGTCGTGTTGCTCACCTTCGGCACCGGGATCGGCTCGGCGGTGATCCACAACGGAAAACTGCTGCCCAACACCGAACTCGGGCACATCGACGTGGCGGGCAAGGAGGCCGAGCACCGGGCCGCCGCGTCGGTCAAGGAGCGCAGGAACTGGAGCATGAAGAAGTGGGCCAAGCAGGTGACCAAGGTGCTGGTGGCGATCGAGGACGCGCTGTGCCCGGACCTGATCATCGTGGGCGGCGGCATCAGCCGCAAAGCCGAGGAATGGGTGCCACTGCTGCGCAACCGGACTCCGGTGGTCGCCGCGACATTGCAGAACACCGCCGGGATCGTCGGGGCCGCGATGGCCGCCACGGCCGACGTGACCCGCTGAATAGCGCCCGCTCAGCGATTGTTGCGGCACGCTGTCGTTACAATGGTCCGCGGCGGCCGCCTAACCGATAGCGGCGACTATCCCAGTTGATCACCCAACTGATATAGAGCCGACATCCGATATACCCGACACTTTCGGTGGCGCACGGCGCTGCGACCCGAAAGTCAGTCCGACCGAAGGGGTGGACGTGGCAGCGAGCAAGGCAAAGCCGGCGACCGAGGAGCCCAAGAAGCGCGGTGCCACCAAGGCACCCGCCAAGGCCGCCGCCAAGTCGACTGCGAAGGCCCCCGCCAAGGCCGCCGCCGCGCCCGCCAAGCGGACCGCGGCGAAGGCGACCAAGGCCGCACCGGCCAAGAAGCCTGCCAAGAGCACCGCGCGGACGGCCACCAAGAGCGCCGCCAAGACCGCCGACGACGGCGACACCAAGCCCAAGACCCGGTCGGCCCGGGGCCCGGCGAAGAAGGCCGCCGCCCGGGGCGCCAAGGGCGCAACCAAGAACTCCGAGGTCGACCTCGCCAACGAGGAGCTGGACGCCGACACCGAACTGGACGCCGAACCCGGCGACGAGGACATCGACGACACCGACCTGAACCTGGAAGACCTGGACGAGGACGCCGAGGACTCCGGCGCCGACGAAGCCGTGGTGACCGCCGGGGCGGCGACCGAGGAGGCCGGCGAGGAGGCAGCCGACGACGACGACGAGATCGCCGAGCCCAGCGAGAAGGACAAGGCTTCCGGTGATTTCGTCTGGGACGAAGAGGAGTCCGAGGCGCTGCGCCAGGCCCGCAAGGACGCCGAGCTCACCGCCTCGGCCGACTCGGTGCGCGCCTACCTCAAGCAGATCGGCAAGGTGGCGCTGCTCAACGCCGAGGAGGAAGTGGAGCTGGCCAAACGGATCGAGGCCGGGCTGTTCGCCACCCAGAAGATGGCCGAGCACGCCGAGAAGGGCGAGAAGCTGGCCGTCGCCTACCGGCGCGACATGGCCTGGATCTGCCGTGACGGCGACCGGGCCAAGAACCACCTGCTGGAGGCCAACCTGCGGTTGGTGGTCTCGCTGGCCAAGCGTTACACCGGCCGGGGCATGGCGTTTCTGGACCTGATCCAGGAGGGCAACCTCGGCCTGATCCGTGCGGTGGAGAAGTTCGACTACACCAAGGGCTACAAGTTCTCCACCTACGCCACCTGGTGGATCCGCCAGGCCATCACCCGGGCCATGGCCGACCAGGCGCGCACCATCCGCATCCCGGTCCACATGGTCGAGGTGATCAACAAGCTCGGCCGCATTCAGCGTGAGCTGCTGCAGGATCTCGGCCGCGAACCCACCCCGGAGGAACTGGCCCGGGAGATGGACATCACCCCGGAGAAGGTGCTGGAGATTCAGCAGTACGCCCGGGAACCGATCTCGCTGGACCAGACCATCGGCGACGAGGGCGACTCGCAGCTCGGCGACTTCATCGAGGACTCCGAGGCGGTGGTAGCCGTCGACGCCGTCTCGTTCACGCTCCTTCAGGACCAGCTGCAGTCGGTGCTCGAGACGCTCTCCGAGCGAGAGGCCGGCGTTGTTCGGCTGCGGTTCGGGCTCACCGACGGCCAGCCGCGCACCCTCGACGAGATCGGCCAGGTCTACGGCGTCACCCGCGAGCGGATCCGGCAGATCGAGTCCAAGACGATGTCGAAGCTGCGGCACCCGAGCCGCTCCCAGGTCCTGCGCGACTACCTCGACTAGCCGGCTGTGGCAAAACCCCCACCGGCGGCGCTACTGGCCGCCCTTACCGCGATGCGCGGCGGCCTGCAGCGACTGCGTTATGCGACGGTGCCCGCCGGTGTCGCCGTCCTGGAACTGGGATTCGGGGCATGGCTGGCCCAGGCGATGCACGTCGCGGTACGGCTGGGAATCCCCGATGCGCTCCGAGCCGGCCCGCTGACCGCCGACGAGACCGCACGGCGGGTCGGCACCGACCCCGCAGCCACTTACCGGCTGATGCGTGCGCTGGCCAGCCAATCGGTGCTCAAACTGCGCCGAGACGGCCGGTTCGCACTGACCCGCATCGGGCGCGCCCTGGTCTCCGATGATCCGGCCAGCGTGGCGCCGATGATCGCGTTCATCGGCGACCCGGCGCACCGGGAACACTGGTCACACCTGGAACACTCGGTGCGCACCGGCGAGACCGCGGTCGACAAGGTGCGCGGGATGTCGTTCTTCTCCTACTTGGACACCGACCCCGAACTGGCGCAGGTCTTCAACCATGCGATGACCGGGGCGTCCGCCGTGGCGGTCGAAAGTGCGGTTCCCGCATATGATTTCAGCTCCAGCAAACTGATCGTCGACGTGGGCGGCGGCCACGGTGCGCTGTTGGCCGCGGTGCTGCGCGCCGCGCCCGGCGCCCGCGGCGTGCTGTTCGACCTGCCCGCGGTGGTGGCCGGGGCTGAGGCCACCCTGGCGGCCGCGGGCGTGACGTCGCGGTGTGATGTCGCCGGTGGGTCGTTCTTCGAATCGGTGCCGGCCGGCGGTGACACTTATCTGCTCAAGACCGTCATCCACGACTGGGACGACGAGCGTTCGTGCGCGATTCTGCGCAACGTCCGCAGCGCCATCGCCCCGGACGGCACCCTGCTGCTGCTGGAGATGGTGCTGCCCGAGGGCGCGCCCGCCCACCTGGGCCTGCTGCTCGATCTGGAAATGCTGGCGGCCGCCGGTGGCTTGGAACGCACCCGGCGCGAATACGCCGAGCTGCTCTCGCGAGCGGGATTCCGGCTGCAGCGGGTGGTGCCGACCGCCAGCCCGATGTCGATCATCGTGGCCGCTCCGGTTTGACGCCCGGTCGCCGGTCCCGCCGGTAATATCGCCGAGCATGCCGACCGATGGCGACGCCCAGACCTTCGCCGCGCTGCTCAACCGCGCGGTGCGCCACGGTCACCAGGTTCCGGCCGAGGCCGGCCTGGATCCGGCCGTGATCTCCGCGCTGAACGCCGTGGCCGCCGCCTGGCCGCGAGTGCCCGCCGCGCTGATCAACAAGGCTCAGACCACGTTCGCCCGTAGCGAACTCACCCGGGCGTCGGCGGCCAAGCCCACCACCCCGTTCAAACTCAATCCGCCGGCCCGAACGCGCCGTCCGGGCCGGGCCGATACGCCCTGACGCCGATCACCGCATCCAAGGGCAGCGGTCCGTACAGATGCGGGAACAGCATCGCCTCGGGATCACCCGGCACGCCCGGCTCCCAGCGCACCGGCGACGCCACCTTTGCCGGGTCCACCTGCAGCAACACCAGATCGGTGCGCCCCCGATAGAGACGATTGGCGGGCAGATGCACCTGCTGCGGGGTCGACAGGTGCACGAACCCCGCGCTGTCGAGCGATTCCGGCCGCAGCGCGCCGGACGCCTGTGCCGCCGCCCAATCCCGGGTGCCGCACAGGTGTACCAGAATGTCGTGTTCCATCGCTGCCGATCCTGCCCCAGCGCCGCGCGGGGGGTGAGACACGACACAGCCGAAGCGGGGAACAACGCCGAACGCCCGAGCGTCTGACACACTTGACAGACCCGCGAGAAACGGAGGAGCCCATGAACGCGACTCTGACCAGTCCCGAACTCACTCGGGCTGATCGATGCGACCGGTGCGGTGCCGCGGCCCGAGTGCGAGCCACGCTGCCCTCCGGAGCCGAGTTGCTGTTCTGCCAGCACCACGCCAACGAGCACGAAGCCAAGCTGATTGAGCTGGCTGCCGTGCTGCAGGTCAGCGCCCCCGCCGAGGACTAGCCGATCGCGGCCCCGGATCCGCGCGCAACACGCCCGATGGAGGGAATTGGGCGCTAGCACCATTCGTCAGGAATGCTGGGCTGGTCATGGCTGACCAAATCCCCAAACCTTCCCGGCATCACCTGCTGCGCATCGCACGCCGCACCTTGGCGAAGAGCTGGGACGATTCCATCTTCGCCGAGTCCGCGCAGGCCGGTTTCTGGTCGGTGCTGTCGCTGCCGCCACTGCTGCTCGGGATGCTGGGCAGCCTGTCGTATGTGGCGCCGTTGTTCGGCCCGGATACGTTGGCCACCATCCAGGACCGGCTGATCGGGATGGCCAGCAGCTTCTTCTCGCAGAACGTGGTGGCGGAGATCATCGAACCCACCGTGCGCGACATCGTCTCCAACGCGCGCGGTGAGGTGGTCTCGCTGGGCTTCGTGATTTCGCTGTGGGCCGGTTCCTCGGCGATCTCGGCTTTCGTCGACTCAGTGGTCGAGGCACACGATCAGACCCCGCTACGCCATCCGGTGCGGCAACGGTTCTTCGCGCTCGGCTTGTACGTGGCGATGCTGGTGATCGCCGTCGCCGGGGCGCCGTTCGCCGCGTTGGGGCCGCACGCGATCGCCGAGCACCTTCCCGCGCGGTGGACAGATCTGCTGCGGTTCGGTTACTACCCGACGTTGGTGCTGGGATTGCTGCTGGCGGTGACCGTGCTCTATCGGGTCTCGTTGCCCAAACCGCTGCCGTCACACCGCCTGGTGATCGGGGCATTGCTGGCCACCACGGTGTTCGTCGTGGCCACTCTCGGGCTGCGGGTCTACCTGCGCTACATCACCAGCACCGGCTACACCTACGGTGCGCTGGCGACGCCGATCGCCTTCCTGCTGTTTGCGTTTCTGCTCGGTTTCGCCATCATGCTGGGCGCCGAACTGAATGCCGCCATTCAGGAGGAATGGCCGGCGGAGGCCACCCACCTGCGTCAGCTGCGCGTCTGGCTGGTGTCGCGGACGGGCCGAAGCGGCCCCGGCAACGAGCCGGTGAACGAGCCGGTCAGCTCTTCTTGAGTGTCGCGTAGATCCGCTTGCAGTCCGGGCAGACCGGCGATCCGGGCTTCGCCGACTTGGTCACCGGGAAGACCTCGCCACACAGGGCCACCACGTGGGTGCCCATGACCGCGCTCTCGGCGATCTTGTCCTTCTTGACGTAGTGGAAGTGTTTGGGGGTGTCGTCGCCGGTCCCGTCATCGACGCGTTCCTCGGCATCGGTGCGTTCGAGAGTGTCGGTCTGTATGCCCATTGCCCCATTGTGCCCGGAACTCAGCGGATCTTAAAACCCTTCGTGGCTGCGGGCCGATCCGTGTGCGACAGTGGAGTGATGAAGCACGGCCCCGAGCTGGGTTTCGACGACGACGGTCGGCCGGTGCTCATCACCGCGGCCGCCCCGTCTTTCGAACAGCAGCACCGTGAGCGGGTACGTAAGTACCTGACGCTGATGGCGTTCCGGGTCCCGGCGCTGATTCTGGCCGCGGTCGCCTACGGTATCTGGCACAACGGCTGGATCTCCCTGGCGATCCTGATCGCCTCGATACCGCTGCCGTGGATCGCGGTGCTGATCGCCAATGACCGGCCGCCCCGCAGCGCCGATGAGCCGCGGCGCTATGACGCCGCCCCGACGCGCACGCCGTTGTTTCCCACCGCGCCGCGCCGCGAGCTGGAACATCCGCGATCGCCGCAGCCTGAACCGGCCGGTCGCGAGCCGGGTTCTGAGCCGGAGTTCGAGCCGGGGCCCTCCGGCGGCGACGGGGCCGGCGAACCGCCGCAAGGTAGCGGTTCTTAGCACATTCTCAAAGTCATCGCCGTATTCCCGCACGTCAAGTGGTGTGGAAAAGCGATCGGGCGGGAACTCTGCACCCGTGTCGGACGTTGACACCTGTGACAGCTGAAGCCGATCAACGGGAGGCCGTAATGGCAAAGGCAGATGCCACCATCAGTCGGATCGATGGCGATCTGGATGCGCAGAGTCCAGCCGCGGATCTGGTGCGGGTGTACCTCAACGGTATCGGTAAGACCGCACTGCTCAACGCCGCCGACGAGGTGGAGCTCGCCAAGCGCATCGAGGCCGGGCTGTACGCGAAGCACCTGCTGGAGACCCGCAAGCGCTTCGGCGAGAAGCGCAAGCGCGAGCTGGCCACCGTGGTCCGCGACGGCGAAGCCGCCCGCCGGCATCTGCTGGAAGC
The DNA here is from genome assembly GCF_003284925.1 of Mycolicibacter senuensis. Lineage (GTDB taxonomy): Bacteria > Actinomycetota > Actinomycetes > Mycobacteriales > Mycobacteriaceae > Mycobacterium > Mycobacterium algericum_A. The sequence continues at coordinate 7,310 of NZ_QMEX01000084.1, read as the reverse complement.
CAACCTGCGCCTGGTGGTCTCGCTGGCCAAGCGTTACACCGGGCGGGGCATGCCATTGCTGGACCTGATCCAGGAAGGCAACCTCGGGCTGATCCGCGCGATGGAGAAGTTCGACTACGCAAAGGGATTCAAGTTCTCCACCTACGCGACGTGGTGGATTCGCCAGGCCATCACCCGCGGTATGGCCGACCAGAGCCGCACCATCCGGCTGCCGGTGCACCTGGTCGAGCAGGTGAACAAGCTGGCCAGGATCAAGCGGGAGATGCACCAGCAGCTCGGCCGTGAGGCCACCGACGAGGAACTCGCCGCAGAATCCGGCATTCCGGCGGAGAAGATCAACGACCTGCTGGAACACAGCCGCGACCCGGTCAGCCTGGACATGCCGGTGGGCTCCGACGAGGAGGCGCCGCTGGGTGACTTCATCGAGGACTCCGAGGCGATGTCCGCGGAGAACGCGGTGATCTCCGAACTGCTGCACACCGACATCCGCAGCGTGCTGGCGACGCTGGACGAGCGTGAGCACCAGGTGATCCGGCTGCGGTTCGGCCTCGATGACGGACAGCCCCGCACGCTGGATCAGATCGGCAAGTTGTTCGGCCTGTCCCGCGAGCGGGTCCGCCAGATCGAGCGTGAGGTGATGGCCAAGCTGCGGCACGGCGAACGCGCCGACCGCTTGCGTTCCTACGCCAGCTGACACGAGCGCTGCGCCGGGCCATCGCACACCGTTGCGGTGGCCCGGCGCAACGCGCAGCGCCCGGGCCGGTCAGCTGTCGCTGGCTGACCACGCCGCCGCCGCCAAGTAGACTCGTCGGGGACGGAAGGGCCCGAATGAACGAGTTGGTTGATACCACGGAGATGTACCTCAGGACGATCTATGACCTTGAGGAAGAGGGTGTCACGCCGCTGCGAGCTCGGATCGCCGAGCGCCTGGAGCAAAGTGGCCCGACCGTCAGCCAGACGGTGTCTCGCATGGAACGCGACGGCCTGCTGCGGGTGGCCGGTGACCGTCACCTCGAACTCACCGAGAAGGGCCGCGCCCTGGCAGTCTCGGTGATGCGCAAGCACCGGCTGGCCGAGCGCCTGCTGGTCGACATCATCGGGCTGCCGCTGGAAGAGGTGCACGCCGAGGCCTGCCGTTGGGAACACGTGATGAGCGAGGACGTCGAGCGCCGCCTGGTCAAGGTGCTCGACAACCCGACGACCTCACCGTTCGGCAACCCGATTCCCGGCCTGCCCGACCTCGGCTTCGGCTCGGACGCCGGACCGCGGGAGACCGATCTGGTGCGGTTGACCGAGCTGCCGGCCGGCTCGCCGGTGGCCGTGGTGGTTCGCCAGCTCACCGAACACGTCCAGGGTGACATCGACTTGATCACCCGGCTGAAGGACGCCGGTGTGGTGCCTAACGCCCGGGTGACCGTCGAAGCCGACGCGGAGGACGGCGTGACGATCGTCATGCCCGGCCACACCGACGTCAGCCTGCCGTACGCGATGGCGCACGCCGTCAAGGTGCAGAAGGTCTGATCGGTTCGTCTCAGCCGGCCCGTCGACCGAAACCCTGCCGCTGCGGCAGCGACACCCCGAGCCGGCCGGCCAGCCGATAGCCGGTATCGGCCAGCCCGCGGATCCGGTCGGGCCGCAATCCCGACTGCAGCGCCGTGTCGAGCAGACCCGCCATCCGGTGGTCCGGCATGCAGCGCAACGCTGCCTCCAGCGACACCCCTGCCAGCGGTCCGTCACCGCGCGCATAGGCGCTGAACGCCAGCAGCACCAGCGCGTCGGCCCGCCACGGCTCGGGCAGCGTGCGGGCCAGTATCGACCACAGCGTCTCGGCGTCGGCGGCGTGCTCGCTGATGGCCAACGCGCACAGCGTGTCCCGTACCAGCACGTCGGTCAGCGAGCATCCCAGCCGGGCCAGCTCCGGCTCGCTCGGCTCCCGGCCGCCGGCCAGCGCGACGACGGCAGCCAGCATCTGCTCGACGTCGCGGCGGGCCTGGCGATGTCCATCGGCCTGGCTCGCTGCGGCCCGGTCCGCCGCATGATCGTCGATCACCGCTGCCACCGCGGCACGGCGCGCCGCGTCGTCGGGGATGATCACCGCCTGCAGGTCCGCTCGGCGCCGATACAGCCGCCGGCCCTCCAGCACGGCGGCAGCAGCCAGCGGAGAGGCTTCCGGATCGTCGACCGGGCCGCCCGCGCCGCAGCCGTCGATGCAGTGCCAGCGCCCACCGTGCGCCACTCGGTCCACCACGTGCGCGCCGAGCAGCGCGATGCCGTTGCGCGTCAACTCCTGCGACAGGGCATCGACCAGTCGGCGGTGCTCGTCGTTGCAGACCGGGCAGCACGCCCCCGCCGCATCGACGATCACCACGATGGCCCCGGCCGGGGCGGCGGCCGCCGCGACATCGGCGAGGTGGCCGACGGTGTCGGCGATGCCGTCGGACAAGTCGACCCGCAGCACCGAGCCCAACTCGCCGCCGTCGACCGATACCAGGATCAAGGATTTCTCCGGCACGAAGCCGAGGATGGCCGGCAGCGCCGCGATCAGCGCTGCGGGGCGGTTCAGGGTGAATTCGGGTTGCTTCGTCGTCATGGCAGCAACGTTGACGACACCCACCGTCATCGGGGCGCGCCCGCGTGGCGTCCGCGACCGCATTGTGGATGAACCGGCAACTGTGAGCCGACGGCTGCTCAAGGGTGTGGGCAGCCGCCGAAGCGGGAATTTCTCGTTGGGCGAACTCCGGTCCCGTCGGGAATGGGGCCGGGCTGACCGGGCGTTTTCACTGACATCCGCGCATCGTTTTCCGGTGCGGCCTGACGTAGGGGAAAATGGACAGCGCGATCCGCATCGAGATCCGCACGACGAGGAGGCGAAGGCAATGGCCGAGCACCCGGACACGGGCTCCGACCGGGACCGGCACTACCAGGCCCAGCAGGGCGGCATGTACGAACTTGAGGTTCCGGCGCCGCAGCTGACATCGCCGGACGGCGAAGGTCCGGTGCTGATCCACGCGCTGGAGGGTTTCTCCGACGCCGGCCATGCGATCCGGCTGGCGGCCGGCCACCTCAAGACCGCCCTCGACAGTGAACTGGTGGCGTCGTTTGCCATCGACGACCTGCTCGACTACCGGTCCCGCCGGCCGGTGATGACGTTCAAGACCGACCGTTTCACCCACTACGCCGAACCCGAATTGAGCTTGTACGCGTTGCGTGACAGTGCGGGGACGCCGTTTCTGCTGCTGGCCGGCATGGAGCCCGACCTCAAGTGGGAGCGATTCATCACCGCGGTCCGGCTGCTGGCCGAGCGGCTCGGCGTGCGGCGGACCATCGGGCTGGGCACCATCCCGATGGCGGTCCCGCACACCCGCCCGGTGACGCTGACGGCGCACTCCAACAACCGTGAGTTGATCGCCGACTTCACTCCGTGGATCGCCGAGGTGCAGGTCCCGGGCAGTGCGTCCAACCTGCTGGAGTACCGGATGGCCCAGCACGGCCACGAGGTGGTCGGGTTCACCGTGCACGTACCGCACTATGTGTCACAGACCGACTACCCCGAGGCCGCCGAGGCGCTGTTGCGGCAGGCGGCACAAACCGGCTCGTTGCAGCTGCCGCTGAGCGAACTCAGCCGGGCCGCGGCCGATATCCGGGCCAAGATCGACGAACAGGTCGAAGCGAGCGCCGAGGTGGCGCAAGTGGTGACGGCGCTGGAACGCCAGTACGACGCCTTCATCGCCGCCCAGGAGAATCGCTCGCTGCTGGCCCGCGACGAGGAACTGCCCAGCGCCGACGAACTCGGTGCCGAGTTCGAGCGGTTCCTGGCCCAGGAGGCCAGGAAAGACCGCGGCGACGACGGCACCGCCTGACGGGCGGGCCTACCCCGTTCGCCGCAGCGCGGCGGTCAGATGGTTCTGCGCCGGCTCTCCGACGGCTCCCATGTCCAGGGTGTAAGACAACTCGTCACCCGCGAGGCGGTAGTGGCGGCTCAGTGCCGTCACCTCCTTGGCCGTGGGGGCCAGCCCGATCGTCGGCGCTGACATCTCGAGTTCGACGCCGTCCGCGGTCACGCGGTAGCTGCCCACCTCGATCTCGGTGATGCCGCTCGGGTGCGCCAGAACCCATTCGATCCGGCCGGGTTGCGGCACCCGGAGATAGCCGGTCTCGGCGTGCAGCGGCAGTCCGTCGGCCGCCGACTTGGTCTTCTGGCCGTAGACCAGAAACGGTTTACCGACATGGGAGAAGGTCACCTCTTCGAGGTAATCGAACGAGGCGATGGTGGGGTACACCCCGCGGCCCCGGCCCGACCAGGTGCCCAGCAGCGGTGCCAGCTCCCCCAGGTTCGGGTGCAGCTCTGGTGCCATGGGGCCAGCGTAGTGCGCGCCGCAGCACCGCGAGCCTCAACCGGTGGTGGGCACCTGGCGGTGCTCCCGCAGCGCTTCGATCTCCCGCTCGAAGTCAGCCGCCGACGAGAACGAGCGGTACACCGAGGCGAAACGCAGGTAGGCGACCTCGTCGAGTTCGCGCAGCGGACCCAGAATCGCCAATCCCACCTCGTGGCTGGGGATCTCCGGTGAGCCCGCCGCGCGCACCGCGTCCTCTACCTGTTGGGCCAGTAGATTCAGCGCATCGTCGTCGACCTGGCGGCCCTGACACGCCCGGCGCACCCCGCTGATGACCTTTTCGCGACTGAACGGCTCGGTGACACCGCTGCGTTTGACCACCGCCAGTACCGCGGTCTCCACGGTGGAAAAGCGCCGACCGCATTCCGGGCAGGACCGACGGCGGCGAATGGCCTGACCTTCGTCGGTTTCGCGGGAATCCACCACCCGGGAATCTGGATGGCGACAAAACGGGCAATGCATGGCCGCTCCTTCGCCGTTCCGAGAGCCGGACACCTGCAAGCGTTGCGGCGAACCCGGCCACTGGGACAACTGTGAGCGTACCTGCGCGGCCACCGGGCGGCGCGCCGTGCTGCCCGCATGCCGCGACCGACCGGACATCGACGGCCACTCAGCCGATCGGCGCGATCAGTGTCTGGCCGGCTTCCAGCGCCGCCGACTCGAGGCTGTTGAGCTCGCGGATCCGGTCGACGACCTGGCTGGTCGGCGCGTCAGGTGCGACCCGGGCCGCCAGGTGCTGCAGGGTCTCGCCGCCCTGGACGCGCACCACGCCCAGCTCGCCGGGCACCGCGGACCCGCCGTCGGCCATCGTCGCACCGAACTGGGCGATGAGACCGAGCCACACCGTGATCCCCGCGGCGATCAGGGCGAGCACCACGGTCGTCGCGGGCGTGATCGGCTTGGCGGGCCGGGGTCGATGCGCCGTGCGCGACATCAGCACACCGGTACCGCGATGCGACAGCGGCGCACCGTCCGGGCGCGACCGCGCCACTCGTGCCGGGCGGGTGTGAACCGCATGCGCCCGACCCGACGTGACGGGGCGCCGCCGGGGACCCGCCGGAGCGCGCTCGGCCGGGTCGAACGTCGGAGCGAACGTGTCGATGAGCATCATGTGCGGTTCTCCCTCACTCGGCGTCGGCGACCCTGTTCGCTCGACTGTTCGAATAATAATCGATTGTATGTTCGATGTCCGAACATGTGATCGATTCGTTGTCGAAAACATTAGCGAAGGGGTCCGACAGCCGGCCGGCGGTTCGAACGTGCGCCCGACACACCTCGAACACATGTTTGATTAATGTCGACGAGACGACTAGATTCGCCACTATGAGCGACAGCAGCAAGACAGCGCCAGCGCCCGACTCGACGCTTACCGCGCGGCAGCGCACCATTCTGAACGTCATCCGCGCCTCGGTGAGCGAGCGGGGCTACCCGCCGAGTATCCGCGAGATCGGCGATGCCGTCGGCCTGACGTCGACGTCGTCGGTCGCCCACCAGCTGCGCACGCTCGAGCGCAAGGGCTATCTACGCCGTGACCCCAATCGACCCCGTGCCGTCGACGTCCGCAGTCCGGAGGAGGCGGCCGGCTCCGACGCGGCGCCGCGCAGCGATGTCGCCGGCTCGGATGCGCTGCCCGAACCCACATTCGTACCGGTACTCGGCCGGATCGCGGCCGGTGGCCCGATCCTGGCCGAGGAGGCGGTCGAAGACGTCTTCCCGCTCCCTCGCGAGTTGGTGGGCGAAGGCGAGCTGTTCCTGCTCAAGGTGGTCGGTGAGTCGATGGTGGACGCCGCGATCTGCGATGGCGACTGGGTGGTGGTACGCCAGCAGAACGTCGCCGACAACGGCGACATCGTCGCCGCGATGATCGACGGCGAGGCCACCGTCAAGACCTTCAAGCGCACCGGCGGTCAGGTCTGGCTGATGCCGCACAACCCGGTCTTCGACCCGATCCCGGGCAACGACGCGGTGGTGCTGGGCAAGGTCGTCACCGTCATCCGCAAAGTCTGACGGGGCGATTCGGCGGCTACCCGGTGCCCCCAACGCCGGCCAGCGAGAAGAACTCCCGGCGGGAGCGGTCGTCGCTTCGCAGCGTGCCCGACAGGGTCGAGGTGACGGTCGTGGACCCGCCGGCGTGCACGCCGCGCAACGTCATGCAGGTGTGCTCGGCGCGGATCACCACCCCGACGGCCCGCGGCTGCAGGTGGTCGGTGAGCCAGTCGGCAACCTGCTTGGTGAGCCGTTCCTGCACCTGCGGCCGGCACGCAAAGTACTCGACCACCCGAGCCAGCTTGGACAGACCCAGGAGCCGGTCACCGGGCAGGTAACCGACACAGGCGGTGCCGGTGAACGGCAGCAGATGATGCTCGCAGACCGACCGGAACCCGATGTCACGCACCAGCACCAGCTCGTCGTACCCCTCCTCGTTCGGGAAGGTGGTGGCCTCGAAGGGCGTCGGGGTGAACATCTCGGCGTAGGCCCGCGCCATCCGCCGTGGCGTGTCCCGAAGCGCTTCACCGGCGGTGGAGATGCCCAACGCGTGCAGCAACGCCGCGGCGGCCCGCTCGGCGGCCTCGAGGTCGGGAACCGGCCGATCGGCGGCTCGCAGATCGGCGTAGACCGCTACCGACATCTCAATCCCCCATCGACGATCATCATTGCGTTCAGATTGGCGGCGTCAGGCCCTATTTGTCAATTATTTTTGGTGTTACATTGGGGCGATGAGGTCCCCTCGCCGCGGCCACCCGGATCCGCTGACCGGGTTGAGCAGCCTGGACGATCCGGTACGGCAGCGGCTCTATCACTACGTCGCGTCGTGCGACGAGCCGGTGGCCCGGGAGCAGGCCGCGACCGCCGCCGGCATCAGCCGCACACTGGCCGCCTACCACCTCGACAAACTGGCCGAGGCCGGGATCCTGT
>NZ_QMEX01000083.1 GCF_003284925.1 Mycolicibacter senuensis | reverse complement strand
TGCGCGGGTCGTCGTCGCACACGGTGTGCGCCAACTGCATCAGACGCTGATCCAGGGCGGCGGCGTCCACGGCGAACAACCGGCCCCACAGGCCAGTGATCCCACCTTCGGTCTGATCGGTGTCGATCACCACTTCACGCCCGCGGGCCCGGTCGCGCGTCCGGCGAACCGCAGCGGGATCGTGGCGTTCGATCAGCGCATCGATGGCGGCGGCGGTCTTGGCAACCGAGAGCGGGCCGAGCGAGGTGGCCAGCTCGGCCAGGTCGGCGTCGACGAGCAGCAGTACATCCGGATCGGTGATCAACGTGGTGTGCCAGGCGATGGCCGCGGCCAGCCGGGCACTGATCCGGCCGGCCAGGAACAGCGCCGCCACCCGGGGAATCCGGTCGCGCAGGGCGCTGGCCAGATACATCTGCGAGGACGCCATGCCGTGACTGATCTGTTCGGCGGCCGCTACCTCGGCAGCCGCGCTATCCCAGTTGTCGCACGACCAGCGGGACCGGTCGAACCTGTCACCGCTGGTGCGGCGGGCAACCAGTTCCCCGATCGCGGCCAGCCGACGGGCCGCTGCAGCCGCCTCCACCCGGGCCCAGCCGGTTATCGCCGCCACCAGCGCACGATCATCGGCATCGGCCAGCGCCTCGGGTCCTGACAACGATGAATCGAACATGTGTTCGACTGTAGCGGATTCTACTGACTCAAACTGTTTGGCAGGGTCGCACGTTGTGGATAACTGCGGCCATGGCTGGCAGGTTGTGGAGACGGCCCTCCTAGGCTTTGCGCATGGAGCAACAGTTGCACTTCGTCACCGTCGCCACAACTGATCTGGATGCCACCCGGGGTTTCTACGCTGCGCTGGGATGGCGCCCGCTGCTGGACGTCGAAGACGAGATCGTCTTCTACCAGACGGCGCCGGGGCAGCTGCTCGGGTTCTTCATCGCCGACAAGTTCAACCAAGACCTGGGGCTGCCCGGCGGCCATTCTTCGATCTCCGGGATCACGTTGGCCCACAACGTCGACAGCCCCGACGACGTGATCGCCCTGGCCGACGCCATGGCCGGCGCCGGCGGCACAGTCCTCAAAGCCCCGCAGCCCGGCCAGTTCGGCGGGGTATTCCATGCCCACGTGCAAGACCCCAACGGACTGATCTGGGAGATCGCCCGTAACCCGTCCTGGCGAATCGGCCCGGACGGCACCGTGCATTTGGGCCAGACGTCGTAGGGTGACGCGAGGAGACAGCGCGAAAGGACCGCCACGACGATGCCTTCTCTGTTGAGCTTGACGCTGGGCGCGGCACCGGTCTTCGGTGGCGCCTTGCTGACGGCGGCGGCCGGTCAGCGGAAGGGACCGGACCCGCGCAACCGCATCAAACAGGACCTCGATCTGCTCGACCGGATTCCGGCCGAACAGACCGAGCGGCGGGCCGAGCTGCAGCGCACCATCGACGAGCGCATCGATGACCTGGTCGCCGCGTTGGACCGGAGCCGGGCGCTGCGGGCCGCGGCGATCTCCTATCAGGGCAACTGGCGCGACGTGGTGCTGTTCGTGTGCTCGGTGCTGTTCACCTATGTCTGGTGGCATGTCGACCATCAGCGCGGCAACTGGTTGCCGATGTTCGTCGTGCTGCTGCTGGCATGCGTCATGACAGCGGTCTACGCGCTGCGCGGGACGATGCGAGCCCTGGCCAGTGCACGGCGGCGCCGGTCATGAGCGGCATCGTTGAGATCTCGCGGCGGCGCAACCCGTTTCCGACGACCGGGGTGATCCGCGACGGCAACGGCGTCGCGCACTACGAGCAGCTGCCCGTCACCCTGCTCGACGTGCTGGCCGAGCAGGCCCAGCGCCGGCCGGACGCCGAGGCCGTCGTCGAACTGGGGGCCGGCGCGCTGACCTACCGGCAGTTGTGGCAACGCGCGGCGCGGGTCGCCGGCGGGCTGCGCGCGGACGGGCTGGAACGCGGCGACCGGGTGGGGCTGCGGTATCCGGCAGGGCTGAACTGGGTGCTGGCATTCTGGGGAACCCTGCTGGCCGGCGGCATCCCGGTGGCAGTCAACACCCGTTCGGCCGCACCGGAGGTCGACTTCGTGCTCACCGACGCCGGGGTCCGGGTGGACCTGGCGCCGGGCACCGCGCTGCCCGACGGCCAACCGTACGTGGTGGACGGTGTCGATGCGGGCGACATCGCGGCGCTGTTCTACACCTCGGGCACCACCGGGCGTCCCAAGGGGGTGCCGACCACTCACGAGGCATTCCTGACCAACGCCGAGAACATGGTGCGTTCCATGGGCCAGTCCCGGCAGTTGGGCGAGGAACTGCGCACCTTGATCTCCGTCCCGTTGTTCCATGTGACCGGCTGCAATTCGCAGCTGCTGGTCGCCGCCTACGCCGGGGGAGCGGCGGTGATCATGCCGGCGCTGAGCCTACCCGAGCTGATCGCTACGCTTCCCGCGCAACGGATTTCGTCGATGGTAACGGTTCCAGCGATCTATTCGCTGCTGCTGCGGCACCCGGACTTCGCCGGCGTGGACGTCGCCGGGGTGCGCTGGGTCGGCTACGGTGGTGCGCCGACCGCCCCGGCCCTGGTGCGGTCGCTGCGTGAGGCGTTCGGCGCGGCAACGGTGTTCAACGGCTACGGCATGACCGAGACGGCCTCGCTGATGACGGTGTTGCCCGACTTCGATGCCGTCGCCCACGCCGATTCGGTCGGCTACGCGGTGCCCTCGGGAGACCTCGGCGTCGCGCCGCTGGACAGCAGTCCCGGTGATCCGACCACCGGCGAGCTGGTGGTGCGGGGCGCGAATGTGATGCGCGGGTACTGGAACCGGCCTGATGCCACCGCCGCGACCATCGTCGACGGCTGGCTGCACACCGGCGACGTGGTCCGCGTCGACGACGCCGGCCGGGTGCACATCATCGACCGGCTCAAGGACATCATCATCCGTGGCGGCGAGAATGTCTCCAGCGTCGAGGTGGAGGCCGCGTTGCTGTCGGCGCCCGGGGTCGCCGATGCCTGTGTGCTGGGAGTGCCCGACGACGTGATGGGGGAGAAGGTGGGCGCGGTGCTGCTGGGTGCAGGCCAGCAGCATTTGGACGTGGCAGCGGTGCTCGATCACTGTCGTGGTCAGCTGGCGGACTATAAAGTGCCGCAATACATCACGATTGTCGACGAAGAACTGCCACGCACCGCCAGCGGCAAGCTGCTCAAGGGGCGGCTGCGTGAGCAGGTGCAGTGGGGCGACCCGCTGCGGTGAGCGCCATCCACGCCCCGCCGAAAGCGGTGTTGATCGCCAACCGCGGCGAGATCGCCCTGCGGATCATCCGCACCGCTGCCGAGTCGGGTTATCGCACCGTCGCGGTCTACGCCCCCGACGACGCCGACAGCCCGCACGTGCGCGCCGCCGATGACGCCATCGCGCTGCCCGGCACCGGCCCCGCCGGTTACCTTGACCAGGCCGCCATCCTGGCGGCAGCGGAGAAATCCGGCGCGGTGCTGATTCATCCCGGGTACGGGTTCCTGTCGGAGAACCCGGAATTCGCCCGAGCCGTCGCGGTCGCCGGGCGAACCTTCGTCGGGCCGGACCCGGGTGTGCTCGACACCTTCGGCGACAAGTCGGCGGCTCGCGGTGCCGCCATCACCGCGGGCCTGCCGGTGCCGGCCGCTACCGACGGATCCGGCGGTCTGGAACAGATCCGCGACTTCTTGCGCGCCCACCCCGGCGGCATCATGCTCAAGGCGCTCGCCGGTGGTGGCGGCCGGGGAATCCGTACGGTACGCGAAGCCGGTCAGCTCGGCGACGCCTACCGCTGGTGCGCCGAGGAGGCCGGGCTCGGCTTCGGCACGGCGGCGGTGTTCGCCGAAGAGTTCGTCGCCGACGCCCGCCACATCGAGGTGCAGATCGTCGCCGACGGCGTGCGCGCCCTGGCGGTGGGTGATCGCGACTGCAGCATCCAGCGCCGCCACCAGAAGCTGATCGAGATCGCGCCGGCCCCGGCGATCTCTGCCGGGCTGCGTACCGCACTGCACCGGGCGGCGGCCCGACTGTGCGCAGCGGTCCGGCACCGGGGCCTGGCGACCGTGGAATTCCTGGTCACCGGAGACGATTTCGTCTTTCTGGAGGTCAATCCGCGCATTCAGGTCGAACACCCGGTCACCGAGGCGGTGACCGGGGTGGATCTGGTGGCGGTGCAGTTCCGGATCGCCGAGGGCGCCGCGCTCGGCGAGCTGGATCTGCCGGCCGGCGTCGTCGCCGCTGATGGCTGCGAAACCGGGGAACCGGCGCGCTCCCACGGGATCGCGGTCGAATGCCGCGTCAACGCCGAAACGGTGGCCGCCGACGGTGCGGTGCAACCGTGCGTCGGCACGCTGACGGCGTTCACGCCGCCGAGCGGCCCGGGGATCCGGGTCGACACCTATGCCCGCCCGGGCTTGACCATCAGCCCCCGCTACGACTCGCTGCTGGCCAAGGTGATCACCCACGTGCACGGCACCTCGCTGGCCGCCGCGCTCCACAAAGCCCGCACGGCGTTGTCGGAGTTGATCATCGACGGGGTCGGCACCAACGCCGGGCTGCTCGTTGCCGTGCTGTCGGAAGCGGACCCGGCGGCCGGGGCCGTCACCACCGATTGGCTGGGTCGGCGACTGCCCGCCCTGGTCGGGGCTGCGTCGCCGGCGATCGCCGGGAATCGGTTACCCGCAACGGATCTGGGCCCGGGTGAACACGTGCTGTACGCGCCGATGGCGGGCACGGTCGTCGAAGTGGAGCCCGGCGGTGTGGTGCTGGAGGCGATGAAGATGCAGCACGTGCTCGCCGCTCCGGGCGCGATGGTGCGTGCACTGGTCACCGTCGGGCAGGTCGTAGCCGCCGGGGAACCGCTGCTGGTGTTCGCCGGAACCGGCGACGAGACCGGCGAGGGACCCGACGGCGGCCCGGACCTGGATTCGCCACGGGCCGACCTCGACGAGGTCGCCCACCGCCACCGGCTCACTCGCGACGACGGCCGGCCCGAGGCCGTCGCCAGACGGCACCGGCAGGGACGACGCACCGCCCGGGAGAACATCGCCGATCTGGTCGATCCCGGCAGCTTCGTCGAATACGGGGCGCTGGCGCTGGCCGCGCAACGCAGCCGGCGCTCCGAGGAGGACCTGATTGCCAACACGCCGGCCGACGGCCTGGTCGCCGGGCTGGCAACCATCGATTCGGCCCAGGTGGCGGTGGCCTCCTACGACTACACCGTGCTGGCCGGCACGCAGGGCATGCGCAACCACGCCAAGACCGATCGGCTCTTCGAGCTGGCGGCCCGCCGGCGAATTCCGGTGGTGCTGTTCGCCGAGGGCGGCGGCGGCCGGCCCGGCGACACCGACGTCGCAGGCATGGCGGGGCTCGATCTCATGACGTTTCGCGCACTGGCCGCACTCAACGGCCAGGTGCCGCTGGTGGCCGTGGTGTCCGGCCGCTGTTTCGCCGGCAATGCGGCCTTGGCCGGCGTGTGCGACGTGATCATCGCGACGCCCGACGCCAATATCGGGATGGGCGGCCCGGCAATGATCGAGGGCGGCGGGCTGGGGGTGTACCGGCCCGAGGAGATCGGCCCGATCGAGGTGCAGCGCCGCAACGGGGTGGTGGCGCTGGCCGCCGCCGACGAGGCCCACGCGGTGGTGCTGGCCAAGCGCTACTTGTCGTACTTCCGCGGCGCGGTCACCGACTGGCGCGAACCCGATCCGAGACTGGCTCGGCATGTGGTGCCGCAGAACCGGTTGCGGGCCTATGACGTGCGCCGGGCGATCGAGGCGATCGTCGACGTCGATTCGGCACTGGAACTGCGACCGGATTACGGGATCGGCATCGTGACCGCCCTGGTGCGCGTGCGCGGCGTGGCATACGGGCTGCTGGCCAACAACAGTCACCACCTCGGCGGTGCCATCGACGCCGAGGCGGCCGACAAGACCGCCGACTTCTTAGCGCTGTGCGAGTCGTTTCGGCTGCCGGTCGTGACGCTGTGCGACACCCCGGGATTCATGGTGGGCCCGGATGCCGAACGGGAGGCCACCGTGCGCCGGTTCAGCCGGATGTTCATCGCCGGGGCCCGTCTGACGGTGCCGATGGGAATGATCGTGCTGCGCAAAGGCTATGGCCTGGGCGCGATGGCGATGGCGGGCGGTTCGTTTCACGCTTCGCAGTTCACCGTGGCCTGGCCGACCGGCGAGATCGGCGGGATGGGACTGGAAGGGGCGGTACGGCTCGGGTTCCGCAAGGAACTCGCCGAGGCCGCCGACGCCGATCAGCGTCAGCGGCTGTTCGAGCAGCTGGTGGCGGCGGCCTACCGGCGCGGGCGGGCGTTGAGCGCGGCGACCACCTTCGAACTCGACGACGTCATCGACCCGGCGGAATCCCGAAGGTGGATCGCGGGGCTGTCGAACGGTTAGTTGTCGGTACCCCGCGCTACCTTGCCGGGTATGGACACCGCCCTGCTGATCCTGCTCACGTCACTTGCGTTGCTGGCGGTGATCCTTCAGGTGGTGATGCTGCTGCGGCCGGGCGGCGGAGCGCTCTCACCCGAACAGCTCGCCGCGCTGCGCGGCGACAGCGAGCGGGTGGAGCGCACGCTGCGCGAAGAGCAACACACCGGGCGTGCCGAACTCGCGCAGGCGTTCCACCAATGGCAGCTGACGCTGCACCGCTTCGGGTCGACCCTGCAGGGCACTCAGGACAAACTGGGCGCCACGCTGGATCGCCAACTCAAGAGCCTGCAGACCGAGAACACCGCGCAATTGGAGAAGATGCGCGCCACGGTCGACGAGAAGCTGCAGGCGACGCTGGAAACCCGGCTGGCCCAGTCCTTCACGCAGATCTCCGAGCGGCTGGAGGCCGTGCAGCGGGGGCTCGGGGAGATGCAGACGCTGGCCACCGGGGTGGGCGACTTGAAGCGGGTGCTGACCAACGTCAAGACCCGCGGCATCTTCGGTGAGGCGCAACTGGCCGCACTGCTGGCCGAGATGCTGACGCCCGAGCAGTACGCCACCAACGTGGCCACCGTGCCGGGATCGGCTGCCCGGGTGGAGTTCGCGATCCGGTTGCCCGGCGGATCCGGCGGCGGCGAAGTGCTGCTGCCGATCGACGCCAAATTTCCGCGGGAGGACTTCGAGCGCCTGCTCGACGCGCAGGAGAGCGCCGATGCCGCGGGGGAGGCCGCCGCGCGGCAGGCGTTGATCCGGCGGATCGAAGCCGAAGCCGGCGACATCTGTGACAAATATCTTTCGCCGCCGCACACCACCGACTTCGCGATCCTGTTTCTGGCGACAGAGAGCCTCTACGCCGAGGTGCTGCGCCAACCGGGGCTGTTCGAACAGCTCCAGGCCAAGTACAAGGTCACCCTCGCCGGGCCGACGACGCTGGCGGCGCTGCTCAACAGCTTGCGGATGGGCTTTCGCACCCTGGCGATCGAGCAGCGCAGCAGCGAGGTCTGGCAGGTGCTCGGCGCGGTCAAGACCGAGTTCGGAAAGTTCGCGGCGGTACTGGAGAAGACCCGCAAGCAACTCGACACCGCCCGCAACACCATCGACACCGCCGGGGTCCGCACCCGCGCCATCGAACGCAAGCTGCGCGGGGTGGAGTCACTGCCCGAACCGGAAGCCGACGCCATGTTGGGCGGCCTCGCCGACGGCACCGCGACATTGGATGAACTTGACGTCGGATTCAGCTAAGCTGCCGGAATGGAAGCCGTGCCGGTCGCCCCGACCCGCCAGCCGCCGACGACAGTGCGTGGCGCGCGGACCCGGGCCGCGCTGGTCGCCGCCGCCCGCAAGGTGTTCGAGCGCGACGGCTATATCGACACCAAGCTGACCGACATCACCAAGGCGGCCGGTTGCGCCACCGGGTCGTTCTACACCTACTTCGCGAACAAAGAGGAGATCTTCGCCGCCGTCCTCGAACAGGCACAGCGGGACATGATGCACCCGGGAATGGGTCGGGTGGGCGGCACCGACGATCCCTACGCGGTACTGGAGGCGAGCAATCGCGCTTACCTGGAGGCATATCGGCGCAATGCCAAGCTCATGGGACTGCTCGAACAGGTGGCCCAGATCGATCCGACGTTCCGTGCCTTCCGATCGCAGCGAGCCGACGCGTTCGTCCAGCGCAATGCCGCCGGCATCGCCGATCTGCAGGTGCGCGGCATCGCCGGTGCCGACGTCGACCCACTGCTGGCGTCGCGGGCGCTCTCGGGGATGGTCAGCCGATTGGCCTACGGCGTGTTCGTGCTTGGCGAGGCGGCCGACATCGACTTCGACGCGCTGGTGGGCACGGTGACCCGGTTGTGGGCCAATGCCCTGCGTTTTCCGGAAGGCCAGTAGTTGAAGCTGAAATCGGTTTCAATTACGGTGACGAACGACCGACAGTGAGGGAAGGTTGCCCATGAAGGTTGCCGGGGGGGTCGCCATCGTGACCGGCGGCGGCGGTGGCATCGGCGGCGCACTGGCCGCAGCGCTGGCCCGGGCCGGGGCGACGGTGGTGGTGGCCGACCTCGATGCGCAGGCCGCGGCGGCGGTGGCCGACGCCATCAACGCCGAGCATCCGGGCGTGGCGACCAGCAGCGGCGGCGACGTCTCCGATACCCAGGTGATCCGGCAGCTGATCGCGCTCGCCGAGCATCACTACGGTCCGGTCGACATGTACTTCGCCAACGCCGGCATCACCGGCGCCCCCGGCCTGCAAGCCGACGACGGCGACTGGGACCAAGCGATCGACATCAACCTGCGGGCACACATCCGCGCCGCGCAGCTGTTGGTTCCCGACTGGGTGCGCCGCGGCGAGGGTTATTTCGTGTCCACCGCGTCGGCGGCCGGCCTGCTCACCCAACTCGGGGGCGCCACCTACGCGGTCACCAAACATGCCGCCGTCGGATTCGCCGAATGGCTCAATATCAGCTACGGCGATCAGGGCGTGCGGGTCAGCTGCCTGTGCCCGATGGGCGTCAACACCAATCTGCTCTACGCCGGCGAACGATCCGGCGACCCGCTGGGTGATCTCGCCACCCGCGCGGTCACCGCGGCCGGCGAGGTGCTCGAACCGGCCGCTGTCGCCGAGGAGGTGCTCGCCGCCATCGCCGACGAACGCTTCCTGATCCTGCCGCATCCGGCCGTGCTGGAGATGTACCGGTTCAAGGGAGCCGATTACGACCGCTGGCTGCGCGGAATGCGCCGCTACCAGCGCGGCCTGCTCAAGCCGGAAGTTTCCTAGAAGAGGAGTCTGCATGTCACTGTTCGAGATGTCAGAGCGCGCGGCGAAATACCGGGCCGACCTGCTGGAGTTCATGGACAGCTGCGTGTACCCGGCGGAGGCGGTCTACGAGACGCAGATGGCCGAATCCGGCAACCCACATTTTCAGCCTCCGATCCTGGAGGAGCTCAAGACCGAGGCGCGAAACCGCGGCCTGTGGAACCTGTTTCACCCTCATCCGGACGTCGGCCCCGGCCTGAGCAACCTCGAATACGCGCCGCTGGCCGAGATCATGGGCCACAGCCCGCACCTGGCGCCGGAGGCGACCAACTGCAGCGCGCCCGACACCGGCAACATGGAGGTGTTCACGCTGTTCGGCAGCGATGAGCACAAGGAGAAATACCTCAAGCCGCTGCTGGAGGGGAAGATTCGCTCGGCGTTCGCGATGACCGAGCCGGCGGTTGCCAGCTCCGACGCCACCAACGTGCAGCTGTCGATGGTCAAAGATGGCGGCGAGTACGTCCTCAACGGACGGAAGTGGTTTGCGTCCAACGCGTTACACCAGAACTGCCGGGTGATGATCGTGATGGGCAAGACCGATCCCGACGCCGCCACCCACCGGCAGCAATCGATGATGGTGGTTCCCATCGACGCCCCGGGCGTCACCGTCATGCGCGGAGTCTCGGTCTTCGGCTACCAGGACCGCGAGGGCCACGCCGAGATCGACTTCAATGATGTCCGGGTGCCGGCCAAGGACGTGCTCAAAGGCGAGGGAGAGGGCTTCGCGATCGCCCAGGCCCGGTTGGGACCGGGCCGCATCCACCACTGCATGCGCTGCATCGGCATGGCCGAGCGTGCCCTGGAACTGCTGTGCCGGCGTGCGCAATCCCGGGTCACCTTCGGCAAGCCGGTCTCCGACAACGCCAACATCCGCGACTGGATCGCCGAGGCGCGCATCGACATCGAGATGATCCGGCTGCTCACCCTCAAAGCCGCGTACCTGATGGATACCGTGGGCAACAAGGCGGCGCAGGTCGAGATCGCGGCGATCAAGGTTGCCGCACCCGAGATCGCGCTGAAGATCGTTGACCGGGCCATCCAGGTGCACGGCGCCGGTGGCGTCACCGAAGACTTCCCGCTGGCCGGGTTCTGGGCGCACCTGCGCACGCTGCGGCTCGCCGACGGTCCCGACGAGGTCCACAAGCGCGCCATCGCCCGGCAGGAATTGAAGAAGTACCGGGCGGCCGCCCAGTGACAACGACGGAGCTGACCGGGCGCACCGCGATCATCACCGGTGCCTCCCGCGGCAACGGGCTGGCGATCGGACAGCGACTGGCCCAGGCGGGCGCCAACGTGGTACTCACCTCTCGTGACCAGCAGAGCGCCGATGCCGCGGCTGCGCAGATCGACGGCAATGCGCTGGGTGTGGCCGCCCACGTCGCCGAGGACGATGCCGCACAGCGCTGTGTCGATCTCACGCTGGAACGATTCGGCAGGATCGACATCCTGGTCAACAATGCCGCCACCAATCCGGCGTTCGGTCCGCTGATCGACCAGGACCACGGCCGGTTCGCCAAGATCTTCGACGTCAACCTGTGGGGCCCGCTGTTGTGGACGTCCTGCACGGTCAAGTCGTGGATGGCCGAGCACGGCGGCGCGGTGGTGAACACCGCCTCGATCGGCGGGATGAGCTCCGCGCCGCTGATGGGCATGTACAACGCCACCAAGGCCGCGCTGATCCACGTCACGAAGCAGTTGGCACTGGAGCTCTCACCGGGCGTGCGGGTCAACGCCATCTGCCCCGGCGTGGTGCGCACCAGGCTGGCTGAGGTGCTGTGGCAGGAGCACGAGCAGGCGTTGTCGACGACGATTCCGCTGGGACGGATCGGGGAACCGGTCGATGTGGCCGACGCGGTCGCGTTTCTGGTCTCCGATGCGGCGAGCTGGATCACCGGACAGACACTGGTGGTCGACGGTGGCCAGGTCCTCGGTGACGCAACCGGTTTCCGGGCAGGTCGTGGTGGCTGAGGTGCTCGGCGTCGACCCGCCGATGATCGCGCGCTGGATTGCGCAGCTGGGTATTCCCGTCAGTCGCCCGGTGAAGTTCGAGCGGATCGGGATCGGGCAGTCGAACCTGACCTACCTGGTCTCCGACGCCGCCGATCACCGGTGGGTGCTGCGTCGCCCGCCACTGGGTGAGTTGCTGGCGTCGGCCCACGACGTCGCCCGGGAAGCACGGATTCTTGCCGCCCTGGAAGACACCGAGGTGCCCACCCCGCGGGTGTACGGGATGACGCGCGACTCCGAAGGCACGCCGCTGCTGTTGATGGAGTACGTCGATGGGGTGGTGGCCGACCGGATGTCGGTTGCCGAATCGCTGACACCAGAGCGGCGCCGGCAGATCGGGCTGTCAATGCCCAAGACACTGGCCAAGATTCACGCCGTCGACATCAAGGCCGTCGGCCTCGACGATCTGGCCAGTCACAAACCGTACGCGCAGCGTCAGCTCAAACGCTGGGCCGGTCAATGGGAGAAGTCCAAGACCCGCGAGCTGCCCGCGCTCGATGACCTGACCCGACGGCTGGCCGCGGCGGCGCCGCCGCAGCACGAACTCACCTTGGTGCACGGTGACTTCCACCTGCGCAACGTGATCACCTCACCGCAGAGCGGGCAGGTGGTGGCCGTGCTGGACTGGGAGCTGTCGACCCTCGGCGAGCCGCTGGCCGACATGGGCAGCCTGCTGGCGTACTGGCCGGAACCCGGCGAGGAGGACATCGCCGGAGAGTTCGTCCTCAGCACGTTGGAGGGTTTCCCCGACCGGGCCGAACTGGCCCGGGTCTACCTCGAGCAGACCGGGCGCGACGCGGCGACGCTGCAGTACTGGCATGCGCTGGGGCTCTGGAAGGTCGCGATTATCGCCGAGGGGATCGTGCGGCGGGTGCTGGACAATCCGGCAAACAAGGCCGCTGCCGGGACCCCGATCACGGGGTGGATCGACGCGCTCGTGCGCAAGGCCCGCGAGGTTGCCGATGAAGCGGGGATCTGAGGGGAGGCGGTGACCCGCACCAGGGGACCGGATCTCGTCGACGGGGTTCCGCGCAGGCGAATAGCGGTGGCGGCGCTGATCGGCACCACGATCGAGTTCTATGACTTCTACGTCTATGCGGCCGCGGCGGTCACCGTCTTTCCGCACCTGTTCTTCCCGCCGGGAAACCCGACCGCAGCACTGCTGGCGTCGTTGGCGACCTTCGGCCTGGCGTTCGTGGCCCGGCCGCTGGGGTCGGTGCTGTTCGGCCACTTCGGCGACCGGCTGGGCCGCAAGGCCACGCTCGTCGCCTCATTGCTCGTCATGGGTGTCGCGACGTTCCTGATCGGGCTGCTGCCGACCTACCACCACATCGGCCTGGCCGCACCGGTGTTGCTGGCCATCCTGCGGTTCAGCCAGGGCCTGGCGCTGGGCGGCGAATGGAGCGGTGCGGCGTTGCTGGCGACCGAGACCGCCAAACCGGGCCGGCGGGCGTCGGCGGGGATATGGCCGCAGCTAGGCGCCCCGCTGGGTTTTCTGTTCGCCACCGCGCTGTTCCTGCTCCTGCTGCGGCTGCTGGGGCCGGCCGGCGCCGATGACGATGGGTCCGGGGCGTTTCTGAGCTGGGGCTGGCGCATCCCGTTTCTGCTGAGCGCTGCGATGGTCGGCGTCGGGCTCTATGTGCGGCTGCGGCTCACCGAGACACCGGTGTTCACCCGGGCGATCGAGAGCGGTGAGCGTCTGACCGCGCCGATCGCCCAGGTGTTCCGGGACAGCTGGCGCGAGCTGGTCATCGGCACGCTGGTGATGGTGGCGACCTACACGCTGTTCTACACCGTGACGACGTGGACGCTGAGCCACGCCACCACCAAGCGGCCACCGCAGGGCACCGGGCTGGGCTACAGCTACGCCGACTTCCTCGGGCTGCAGTTGATCGGGGTCCTGTTCTTCATAGCGGTGCTGCCACTGTCTGGCGTGCTGGCCGATCGATTCGGCCGTCGGCCGGTGCTGCTGGTCTTCATCGCCGGAATCATGGTGTACGGGACCACCTTCGGCGTCTTCTTGCGCCCGGACCGGCCGCCCGCGGCGATACTGACCTTCCTGATCATCGGAATGACGTTGATGGGCCTGGCATTCGGGCCGATGAGCGCGGTGCTACCCGAATTGTTCCCCACCAACGTCCGCTACACCGGATCGGGCGTGTCCTACAACGCGGCGAGCATCCTGGGGGCAGCGGTGGCGCCGTTCATCGCCACCTGGCTGGCCACCGGGTACGGCGTGCGCTGGGTGGGCATCTACCTGTCGATCGCGGCGGCGCTGTCCTTCGCCGCGGTGCTGGTGATGCGCGAAACCCGCGACAGCGCACTCGATGAGGTCAGCATCGCCGACCATCTCGG
Source organism: Mycolicibacter senuensis (assembly GCF_003284925.1). GTDB lineage: Bacteria > Actinomycetota > Actinomycetes > Mycobacteriales > Mycobacteriaceae > Mycobacterium > Mycobacterium algericum_A. Next base: position 3,291 of record NZ_QMEX01000083.1, on the reverse strand, counting down.
TGACGCCCTGCATCCTGGCTAGGCCGGGAGCCGGCCCGGCTATCCGGTCAGCGCGGCGGCGAACACCTGCCGCATCGCCGCCCAGTGCCGGGCCGCGGCATCGGCGTCGTACGGCGGGTTGTCGGGGACCGCGAAGCCGTGGGCGGCCGGGTAGAACTCGACGGTGTGCTCGACGCCGGCGGCGGCCAACGCCTGCTCCAGCGTCGCTGCCTGCGCCTTGGTGAAGGACGCGTCGTTGGCGGCACCGGCGACATACACCGTGGCGCTCATCTGCTCGGCCAGCAGGTGCGGGCTGTCGGCCGCGTCGGTGACCAGGCCGCCGCCGTGGAACGACGCCGCCGCTGCCACCCGATCAGGAACACGGCCGGCCACGACCATCGAGATGCGCCCGCCCATGCAGTAACCGCAGACCCCGAACTTCTCCCCGCGCACTTCGGGGCGGCCCGCCAGGTAGTCGAAGAACGCCTCGGCGTCGGTCGTCATCCGGTCGAAGGTGACGCTGCCCAGCATCGACATGATCCGGCCCCGCTCCTTGGCGTCGCTGAACGCGGTGGCCATGTCGAAGGGCTCCCAGCCGGGGTGCCGGTAGTACACGTCGGGCAGCAGCACGGCGTAACCCGAACTGGCCAGTTCGGCGGCCATCTCGACAAAGGTCTGCCGCACTCCACCGGCATCGGGATACATGACCACGCCCGGCCAGGGGCCTGGCCCGTCCGGGGTGAACAGCCGCACGGGGCAGTCGCCGTCGGCAGTGGTGATGGTGTCGGTGATCGTCGGCATGGCTTCCGTTCTACCCCGACGCCGGGCAAGTAAGCTGGACGACGTGCCGATCGCCACCCCGTACGAGGATCTGCTGGCCTTGGTGCTCGAGCGCGGAACCCCCAAGGCCGACCGGACCGGCACCGGCACCCGCAGCCTGTTCGGCCACCAGTTGCGCTACGACCTGGCCGCCGGCTTCCCGCTCATCACCACCAAGAAAGTGCACGTCAAGTCGGTGGTCTACGAGTTGCTGTGGTTTCTGCGCGGGGACTCCAACATCGGCTGGCTCAAGGAACACGGCGTCAGCATCTGGGACGAATGGGCCTCCGACACCGGTGATCTCGGGCCGGTGTACGGCGTGCAGTGGCGCTCCTGGCCGACACCGAGCGGGCAGCACATCGACCAGATCGAACGCGCGGTGGAGTTGTTGCGCACCGACCCGGATTCACGCCGCATCATCGTCTCGGCGTGGAATGTCGGCGAACTGGACCAGATGGCGCTGGCGCCGTGTCACGCACTCTTCCAGTTCTACGTCGCCGGCGGGCGGCTGTCCTGCCAGCTCTACCAGCGCAGCGCCGACCTGTTCCTCGGCGTGCCGTTCAACATCGCCAGCTATGCGCTGCTCACCCACATGATGGCCGCGCAGGCCGGGCTGGACGTCGGAGAGTTCGTCTGGACCGGCGGGGACTGCCACATCTACGACAACCACGTCGAGCAGGTGCGGGAGCAACTGTCCCGCCAACCTCGCGCCTACCCGAAACTGGCTCTGGCGCCGCGGGATTCGATCTTCGGCTACATCTTCGACGACATCGAGATCCTGGGCTACGACCCACACCCGGCGATCAAGGCGCCCGTCGCGGTATGAGCCGCCCGGCCAAGGTGGGTCTGATCTGGGCCCAGTCGACGTCCGGGGTGATCGGGCGTGACGGCGGCATCCCGTGGCGACTGCCCGAAGACCAGGCGCGTTTCAAGGAACTCACCCTGGGGCACCGGGTGGTGATGGGCCGGTTGACCTGGGAATCGCTGCCGGCCGGCGTGCGTCCGCTGCCCGGCCGGGCCAACGTGGTGGTCAGCCGCCGCAGCGACTACCGGGCCGACGGCGCCGAGGTGGTTCCGACCCTCGACGCGGCGCTGACCGATGCCGAGACCTGGGTGATCGGCGGGGCGCAGATCTACGCGCTGGCGCTGCCGCTCGCCGACCGGTGCGAGGTGACCGAAGTGGAGATCGACCTGCCCCGGCAGGACGAGGACGCCGTGGCACCGGTGCTCGACGAAAGCTGGCGGGGCACCGCGGGGCCGTGGCTGACCAGCGCGCGCGGCTTGCGGTACCGGTTCTGCAGCTACCACCGCTGATGGCGTCGTTGACCTCGGCGCAGGCGCGCCGGATCGCGGTCGCCGCACAGGGATTCACTGTCGCCAAACCACGCGTCACCATCACCCGGGCGCACCTGAAGCGGTTGATCTCCCGCATCCAGGTGTTGCAACTGGACTCGGTGTCCGTGGCGGTACGCGCCCACTATGCCCCGGTGTTCAGCCGGCTGGGCTGCTACGACCGCACCATGCTGGACCGCGCCGCCTGGAGCCACAGCAGCCGTTCGCCGCGGTTGCTGGTCGAATACTGGGCGCATGAGGCGGCGCTGATGGCCGTCGACGACTGGCCGCTGCTGCGCTGGCGGATGCGGCAGTACACCCACGGTCGGTGGGGCAACGTCCGGCCCAACCCTGAGCTGGCCGACGGTATCGTCGCAGCGGTCTCCGAGTTGGGCCCGGCCACCGCCGGGCAGATCGAGGAGCACCTGGCCGCCAAGCCCGCCCGCGGCAAGGGGCCGTGGTGGAATCGCAGCGACACCAAGTGGGTCGCCGAGGCGCTGTTTGCCGCGGGGGTGCTCACCACCGCCACCCGGGTGGGGTTCGCCCGGCACTACGACCTGGTGGAGAACGTGCTGCCGGCCCACGTGCTGGCGCGGCAGGTCGACGACTCCGAGGCCGTGCGCGAACTGGTGCTGCGGGCGGCGACCGCCCTGGGGGTCGGTACCGAGGCCGATCTGCGCGACTACTTCCGGCTGTCGGCCGGCCAGGCCAAACCGGCGATCGCGGCGCTGGTGGCCGCCGGCGACCTGGAGCCGGTGACGGTGGCCGGCTGGGACGGGCCGGCTTACCTGCGAGCCGGCCAGCCGATCCCCCGGGGTGATCGGGGCACCGCGCTGCTGTGCCCGTTCGACCCGCTGATCTTCTTCCGGCCCCGGGTCCAGCGGCTCTTCGATTTCCACTACCGGCTCGAGATCTACACCCCGGCGGCCCAGCGGCGATACGGCTACTACGTGTGGCCGTTCCTGCTGGACGGGCAGCTGGTCGGCCGGGTGGACCTCAAGGCCGACCGCCGAGCCGGGGCGCTGCACGTCGTCGGGGCGTTCGCCGAAGCGGGCCATGCCCGGCAGCGGGTGCCCCAGGCGCTGCTACTCGAGTTGCAGACCATGGCGCACTGGCTGGGATTGAGGCGGGTCAGCGTGGGGGAGCGCGGCGACCTGGCGG
>NZ_QMEX01000082.1 GCF_003284925.1 Mycolicibacter senuensis | reverse complement strand
GCCGTCGCCGGCCTGGGACGCCAGGACGAACTGCTGACGCGCGCCGATCTGGTCATCTGCGGCGGCGGACACGGCATGGTGGCCAAGTCCCTGCTGGCCGGGCTGCCGCTGGTGGTGGTTCCCGGCGGAGGCGACCAATGGGAGATCGCCAATCGCGTTGTGCGCCAAGGCAGTGGACGGCTGATCCGTCCGCTGACACCGGCGGCGCTGACCGAGGCGGTGAGCGAGGTGCTGGCGTCGCCGAGCTACCGCGCCGCCGCGCGACGGGCCGCCGACGGGGCCGCCGAGGTGGCCGACCCGGTGCGGGTGTGTCACGAGGCACTGTCGGGTGGCTGAGTAGGTTGGGACGGGTGCGGCTGACCGAATTCCACGAGCGGGTCACGCACCGCTTCGGTGCGGCCTACGGGGCCACCGTGCTGGCCGATCACGTGCTGGCCGCGGTAGGCGGGCGCACCGCCGCCCAGGCCATCGAGGACGGGGTGGAACCGCGCGACGTATGGCGCGCGTTGTGCGCGGACTTCGACGTGCCGCGCGATCAGTGGTGAGAGTGATCGGGCGCGTCCATGATGCTGCGAACCAGGGCGACGGCGAGGTCCGAGCAGGTGGCGGCCAGCTCGGCCGGGGTCTCGATGGGATCGTCGAGCCAGGCTTCGATGATCTGGTTGACGCCGCCGACGATGAACAGGGCGCCGCGGCGTAAGTCGGCCGGCGCCGGCAGCTCGCCGTCGATGACACCGGGGGCCTGCTCGACGACCGCGTCGGTGATCATGTCGAGGATGCGCGCCCGGTGCTCGCTGAGTCCGGGGACGGCGGACAGGTCGCAGGTGGCGATGCGGTGGATGTACGGGTCGACGGCGATCAGCTCGAGGAAGGCCGTCAGCGCCGAGCGCAGTTTGTCGCTGAGCGTCCCGGGGTCACCCACGCCGGCGGTGACCATCGCCTCGAGCAGTTGGTCGCGGACGTCATCGGAGACGGCGAACAGCAGTGCGTCGCGGTTGGCGAACTGCTCGTAGAAGTAACGCGGGATCAGTCCCGCGGCCGTGCAGACACCGCGGACGGTGACCTCGCCGAGTCCTGATTCACCCCAGATCCGGCGACCGGCGGACAGCAGTTTGCGCCGGCGTTCGGCGCGGCGGTCAACCGCGCTGATGCCGCCGTAGTCGCGCACCACTCCCGGGCGTTTCATTGACATCACCCTACCTGCGGCCTACATTTGGAACACAGGCGTTATCCAAAGCTGTGGGCTGGAGGCTTATCCGATGAACTCGCCCGTCGTGGCCATCCCGGCCCGTCATCCAGAAGCGCCCGGTGCGATTCCGGCCAGCATCCGGATGCTGGCTGCCGCCATGGCGATCTCCAAGCCGTCACCGGCACGGTGGCGCCAGATCGGCGAGGACCTGATCGTCGGCGATGAGCCGATGCAGCGGCTGGTCGAGTGGATGTCGAGTACCAAGGAGGCGCGGCCGATCTTCGATCGGGTCCTCGGCCACGGGCTGGCCGCCGTGCCGGATGCACCGGCGCCACTGCGGGAGTTCTTCGGCGAGTTCGAACCCATCCCGGAGTGGGTCGACATGAACCGGGTGCGCCGGGGCCAGCGGGCGCTGCGGCGCGGCGGCGCCGACGGCACCTACATCGCCCGCGACGTGTCGTTTCTCGGCGGCTACCAGTTCTCCTCGTTCAACAAGACCCTGCTGCGCACCGGCGTGCTGGAGAAGGGCTCGAACAAGCGGTTCGCCGAGACACTGCAGTGGGCGATGGACGTCACCGGCGAAGGGGGACTGGAGCCGCTCGGTGCCGGGTATCAGGCCACCATCCGGGTCCGGCTCATCCACGAGTACGTGCGCCGGCACGTGGCCGCGCTGCCGGACTGGCGTGGCGACGAATGGGGCTTGCCGGTCAACCAGACCGACATGGCCGCCACCCTGGTGGGGGCGCTGATCGCGCCCGCCGCCGCCGGGATAGGGCTGGGAATCGTGCTGTCGCCGGGCGAGCTCGAGGACATCGCGCATATGGCCCGCTACGTCGGTTGGCTGATGGGCATCCGCGAGGACTGGCTGCCGGCCAGCTTCCGGGACGGCGTCCGCATCCTCTATCAGACCCTCGGTGCGCTCTCCGAGCCCGACGAGTCGACCAAGCAGCTGGCCGGGCCGATGGCCGACGATCCGCTGGAATGGCACTATTCCGCGCTGACCGGCGTGCGGCGCCGCATCGCGCGGTCGGCACACCTGTCGGTGACCGGCAGCTTTCTGGGGCCGCGCACCATGCGCAAGCTGGGCCTGCCGGCCTTCGTGTTGCCGTGGTACCCACTGGTGCGGATGCCGGTGAACCTGCTGCGCAGCGCCGCGGCGCTGCTGCTCCCCGGCGGGCAGGACCGCGCGGCGGCCCGCGGACGGCGCGAGCAGGAAGAATTCATGCGCACCATGATGGGCGACGAGGACACCGCCATCGGGGCCTCGGCGCACGTAATGCAGGTGGCTTAGGCCCGGAAAATACGACACGCCGCCGCGCCGCGTGTCGCACTTGATTCGAACATCCGTTCGCCTACTGTGGTGACAGTTCGCTGGTTTGTCGGACCCCGTCGCTAGCGTCACGGCCAACCGACCGAGCACCGGTCAACCGAACACCGAACCACAGGAGAGGCATCATGGCGCAAGCCCCCGACCGCGAAAAAGCACTCGAACTGGCGATGGCCCAGATCGACAAGAACTACGGCAAAGGCTCGGTGATGCGCCTCGGCGACGAGGTGCGTCAGCCGATCTCGGTCATCCCGACCGGATCGATCGCCCTGGACGTGGCGCTGGGCATCGGCGGTCTGCCCCGGGGCCGGGTCGTCGAGATCTACGGCCCGGAATCCTCGGGTAAGACCACCGTGGCGCTGCACGCGGTCGCCAACGCCCAGGCCGCCGGCGGGATCGCGGCGTTCATCGACGCCGAGCACGCGCTGGACCCCGACTACGCCAAGAAGCTCGGTGTGGACACCGACTCGCTGCTGGTGTCCCAGCCCGACACCGGTGAGCAGGCACTGGAGATCGCCGACACGCTGATCCGCTCCGGTGCGCTGGACATCCTGGTCATCGACTCGGTGGCCGCGCTGGTGCCACGCGCCGAGATCGAGGGCGAGATGGGGGACAGCCATGTCGGCCTGCAGGCCCGGCTGATGAGCCAGGCGCTGCGGAAGATGACCGGCGCGTTGAACAATTCGGGCACCACCGCGATCTTCATCAACCAGCTGCGGGAGAAGATCGGTGTGATGTTCGGATGCATGAACTACAGCACCCGAGTGACCCTCGCCGACGGAACCACCGAGAAGATCGGCAAGATCGTCAACAACAAGATGGACGTCGAAGTGCTGTCCTACGACGTCGACACCGATCAGTTGGTGCCGCGCAAGGTGGTCAACTGGTTCGACAACGGGCCTGCCGAGAAGTTCCTGCAATTCACCGTCGAGAAGTCCGGCGGGAACGGCAAATCGCAGTTCGCCGCGACGCCCAACCACCTCATTCGCACGCCGGGAGGCTGGACTGAAGCCGGTGAAATCATCGCCGGCGACCGGGTTCTCACCGCAGAGCAACACCTGCTCAGCGACCAGCAATTCCAGGTGGTCCTCGGTTCGCTGATGGGCGACGGGAACCTCTCGCCTAATCGGCGTGACCGCAATGGCGTGCGGTTCCGGCTTGGGCACGGCGCAAAACAAGTGGAGTACCTGCAGTGGAAGACAGCGCTGATGGGCAACATCGGCCACTCAGTGCGGGAGAACGCGCAGGGCGCGACTTTCGTCGACTTCACCCCGTTGCCCGAACTGGGGGAACTGCAGCGCGCGGTGTACCTCGGGGACGGTAAGAAGTTTCTCTCCGAGGACTACCTCAAGGCGCTCACCCCGCTGGCGCTGGCCATCTGGTATATGGATGATGGCTCATTTGCATTGCGCTCCAAGGGATTACAGGAACGTACTGCCGGTGGCAGCGGGCGCATCGAAATCTGCGTCGAGGCCATGACAGAAGGGACGAGGGAGCGGGTTTGTGGCTACCTGCGGGATGCCTATGGGCTGGACGTGAAGTTGCGCTATCCAGGAAAGACCGGCAGGGCGGTGCTGCAGTTTTCAACCGCGTCATCCGCGAAATTCCAGGAGTTGGTGGCGCCGTACATGGCTCCGTCGATGGAATACAAGCTGCTGCCGCGATTCCGGGGTCAAGGCACCGTGACACCGCAATTCGTCGAGCCCACCCAGCGGCTGGTGCCGTCCCGGGTACTGGATGTGCACGTCAAACCGCGCACTCGCTCAATGCACCGCTTCGACATCGAGGTGGAGGGCAACCACAACTACTTCGTCGACGGGGTGATGGTGCACAACTCGCCCGAAACCACCACGGGCGGAAAGGCTTTGAAGTTCTACGCGTCGGTGCGCCTGGATGTTCGGCGGATCGAGACCCTCAAGGACGGCACCGACGCGGTCGGCAACCGCACTCGGGTCAAAGTGGTCAAGAACAAGGTCAGCCCGCCGTTCAAGCAGGCCGAGTTCGACATCCTGTACGGCCGGGGCATCAGCCGCGAGGGCTCCCTGATCGACATGGGGGTGGACCAGGGCTTCATCCGCAAGTCCGGCTCCTGGTTCACCTACGACGGCGAACAGCTCGGGCAGGGCAAGGAGAACGCCCGCAACTACCTGCTGGAGAACGTCGACGTGGCCAACGAGATCGAGAAGAAGATCAAGGAGAAGCTCGGTATCGGCGCCGTGCTGACCGATGAGTTGACCGATGGCGAAGCCCTGCCCGCTCCCGTCGACTTCTGAGCCCGCCGAGGCCGATCCGGCCAAGCGTGAGGAGCAGGCGAAGTCACTGTGTCTTCGCCTGCTCACCGCGCGGGCCCGCACCCGTGCCGAGCTTGCCGGCCAGCTGACCAAGCGCGGTTACCCCGACGACGTCAGTGATCGGGTGCTGGACCGGCTGGCCACCGCCGGGTTGATCGACGACGCTGATTTCGCCCAGCAGTGGGTGCGGTCGCGGCGCGAACGCGCGGGCAAGGGCCGCAAAGTGATCGCCGCCGAGTTGCGCACCAAAGGCGTCGACGAGGACGTGATCGCCGAAGCGTTGGCCGGCGTCGACGCCGGTGCCGAGCGGGACCGGGCCGAGCAGCTGGTACAGGGCAGATTGCGCCGGGAAACCCTCGGCGAGGACGATTTACGGATCACCCGCCGGCTGGTGGCGATGTTGGCCCGGCGTGGCTACAGTCCGTCGATGGCCTACGACGTGGTCAGCGCCGAACTCGCGGCCGAACGGGAACGCCGCCGGGTGTGAGTTAACCGAGCCGGTATGCCGGCTGTTCGTAGCAGTGACTTCGGCGTGGCATCCGACTTGCATCCGCGACCGCGACCGCGTTGCGCGCAATCACGTCTGCTGCGGCGGGATTGTCGTCGAACCAGCGGCCCAGCCGGTGCTCGCACAGCCGCTGCACGGCCAGCTCGAGGTGCGGGTCGATCAGCTGGGTTCGGGTGCTGTCCTCGAATACCGGAGTCTCGGTGGCCCTGACGGTCACGACAGCCGCCAGACCCGCGCAGACATCATTATCGTCGAGGTTGGGCTCGGTGTCGCGCAGCAGCTTACGCGCTCTGACGTAGTTGTTGACGACCTTGGTGACCCCGGTACGGAAGCCTCTTTCATGGCTGCCGAGGTCGCCGCTGGTGTCGATGTTGTCAACGAAGGTATGGATCTGCTCGGTGTGGCTGTGGAGCCATTGCATGGCGATCTCGATATCACCTGCCAGGCGGCAACCGACGAAGTGGATCACGCCGTCGTGGAGCGGAGTTCGGTAGCGAACAATTCTCCGCTGGACGTAGCCCACCAAGCCGTCAGTGAAGCAGAAGCTTCTCGACCGCGGTTCGGGTGCCACACGCTCGTCGACCACCTCGAAGGTCGCGCCGTTGTTCAGCAGTGCCAGTTGATGCACGTGCCGTGCCACCACTTCGAAATCAAAGACCGCCTCGCTGAACACTTCCCGACTGGCCCAGAACCGCACCGTGGTTCCCGCCGCCGCAGCCGCTTCGGGCACTTCAAACCCGGACGGCCTGCTATTGGTGTACCGCTGTATCCAGTGCTCGTCGGCGTGGGTGCTTTCGATGGTCATCCGGGTGGACAGGGCATTCACGATCCAGCTGCCCGCGGCCCGGGTTCCGCCGAAACGCCCGAATCTCGCGTCCGACGTGTCGTCCCCTTCGCGCGGCAACGCCGCGACAATCTTGTGGGCGGTCGACAAGAAGGGGTCTGGTTGGCCGGCTGCGATGCCGTGACCGTTGTCGCTGACCTCCACGCCACGATCGTCGAGGATCCGCACCGTCACGGCGGTGGCGTAGCCGCCTTTCGCTTCGTCGACGGCATTGTCGATCAGCCGCCAAAGGAGATAGTGCAGCCCGCGTTCGTCCGGGTAGACGAATTTGTCCGTATTGTTGTGGAACCATTCGAAAACTTCACTGTTGTATGGTTGGCCGCCTTCAATGGTCAGCCGAGAAGCGTCCAATTCCTCTTCCGGTCGGGCCACCAGACAATGGTGCGTACCGCCCATCCACGAGAACAGTGCTACTTCGCAACATTTGCCGCAGACCGGCCAGTTCGATTGTGATATCTGCACCACGCCATTTTATCGGGAGGCACCGACAGAATCGCACTGACGAAACGGTACGAGACGCTGGCGCAGCACCGCTTATGGACTACTTGATCCGGCTTCCTGCATGTTTTGGCTAAGCTATTTGATTTCTTTCAGCGACATCGACACGGCGTAGGTCAACCACTGCGTCGGTACGCCTTCTTTGTTCGAAAGGGTCTGAATTTGTTTTTGGAACTCCGGATCCGGCTGGCCAGACACGATCAGAAGTCTAGGAGTCGGCAGATCTTCTGCGATCGACTTCTTTTTCAGGGCCGACATGTAGCTTGCGGCTTCGGAGACGACGTCTCTGCGTGGCTCACCGGCCTTTAGCTCGATACCGACCAACGCGCCGGTCTTTTTGTCTGCGGCTAGGAGATCGATCCTGCACCGGGGCCCGATGGGTTTTTCCCGTCCAATGAGGCGGAGGTTCATTTTCTTGATCTCCGGCAGTGATGCGAAATTCTTTTCCAGGAAATTGGCGAGGGTTGCTTCTGCGTCGAAAAGTACGCGCGATTGCTGGATGTTAGAGGGGAATTCATCGGTGTTGAACAGGTAGACGCGGGTTCGGCGGGTGTTCGTAGGGTCACGCAGGTCAGGAAATGTTTTGATCCCAGCGGCGCGTAGACCCTCCTCGAGGTCTTCGCAGAACTTCGAGGTCACCCGTTGGTATCCGGCTAGCCGGGCAAGTGTGCCCAACAGCCGATCAGGTGCCTGCGACAGCGATGACGTAGTAGGCCCTCGGTCGACGTCCGAACGGCACTTTTCGACTACTCGGGCAAGACGATCCGCCTGCGGCACTGCCATGACGCCAATCCTTTCGAGAGATCTCAAAAGGAATGGAACCACGATCGCGCACGGCGGCGCGGAAGATTCGACGCCCGGCGTCGGCACATCGGGAACGCCGCCGGGTCTGAGGTTTAAACCTCTTCGGCGTCTTCCTCGTCCTTGGCGATGAAGACTTCCTTGGTCCGCTCGACGGCGTGCGTGGCGATCTCCATGGAGTCCTGGACGATCGCGTTGACGCCGCCGGAGACGTCGCCGCGGATGATGTCGCCGGCGTCCTCGACGATGTCGGAAGCCTTCTCCACGGCGTGGGCGGCGATATCGCGGGCAGCGTTGAACGCGTCCTTGGGAGTGATGGCCATGGGGGTCTCCTGTCGCTGGCTGGTGGCTCCGACTCTAGACGCCGGGCCGGGCCCGTGCAGACCTATACGACCTGGGCTCCCGGCGTGCCCTCCGGTTCGATCGGGGCCGCCTCCAACGGGGTGCGACGGGAGCGGCGCAGCCGGCGCTCGAGCGCGGTGGCACCCGCCGATAACACCAGGTTTCCGCTGATCATCAGCGCCGCGATCACCAGCAGGGCGGGCAGGTAATTGCTGTACTGGGACCCGACCACCGTTCCCTGGCGCACCATCTCCACGAAGGTGATCTGGTAGCCGATCGCGGTGTCCTTCAGCGCCACCACCAGTTGTGAGACCAGCACCGGCAGCATGGCGGTGACGGCCTGCGGCAGTAGCACCAGTCGCATCGAGCCGCCCCAGCTCAGCCCCAGGGCGGCGGCAGCCTCGGACTGCCCGCGGGGCAGGGCGTGCACACCGGCGCGAACGATCTCGGCGATGACGGCACCGTTGTACAGCGTCAGGCCGGTCACCACCCCGGCCAACGCGAGCTGCTGTGGCGGAAACGCGTTGAGCACGCCGTAGACGAAGTAGGCGAAGATCATCATGATCAGCACCGGAATCGCCCGGAAGAACTCCACCAGCACCGCGCAACACCAGCGGACCGGCCGGATGCCCGACAGCCGGCCGACGCCGAGGCTCACACCGAGCAGCAGGGCCAGCCCGATGGCCCAGGCCGCCGCGGTCAGGGTGCCCGCCACCCCGGGCAGCACGTAGGTCCGCCACAGGTCGGCGGTTAAGAACGGGGTCCACTTCTCCGCGGCCAGCTGGCCCTTGGCCGACAACCGCGAATACACCAGCCAGCCCAGCAACGCCACGATCAGCACGGTCACCACCGATATGGCGTGGTGACGGAGACGCGCCCGCGGCCCGGGCGCATCGAACAGCACGGTCGCGCGTGCCGCCGACCTCATTGCGACACCGCCCAGCGCCGGCCCAGATACCCGAACAGCAGTCCCAGCGGCAGGGTGAGCACCATGAAACCGGCCGCGAAGATGCCCCCCACCGCCATCAGCGCCGCGGTGTTCTCGGTCATCGACTTCATCAGCAGCGCCGCCTCGGCGACCCCGATCGCCGACGCCAGCGTGGTGTTCTTCGTCAACGCGATCAGCACCGAGCCCAGCGGGATGATCACCGCCCGAAAAGCCTGGGGTAACAAAATGATCCGCAGATTCTGGCTGAAGCTCAGACCCAGTGACCGGGCAGCCTCGGCCTGGCCGATCCCCACCGTGTTGACGCCGGAACGCAACGCCTCACACACGAACGACGCCGTGTACACGCCCAATCCGAGCACCGCCAGCCGGAAATTGCTGTCGTCGACCGACGTCGGCGAATGCGGATCGGTCAGCGTCACCCCCAGCGTCTGGGCCAGGCCGAACGAGCACAGCAGCAACAACAGGGTCAGCGGGGTGTTGCGCAGCAGATGAACGTACGCCGCGCCCAGCCACCGCAGCGCCGGAACCGGAGCCAGCCGCATCGCCGCCAACCCGGTGCCCAGCAGCAGCGCCAAGGCGCCCGACAGCACCGCCAACTCGACCGTGACGGTGAACGCCTCGACGATCTGTCCCCGGTACTCGGCGAACATCATCGCGCGACCGGCGGGGGGTCGGGCACCGCGAAGCCGGCCGCGCCGAAGTTGTCGATGAACGCTGCCCGCCACGAGCCGTCGCGCTCCATCTGCTCGATGGCGTCATTGATCCGGTGCCGCAGGCCGTCGTTGCCCTTGCGCACGCCGATCCCGTACTCCTCCCGCGAAAATCGTTCGCCGACCAGCTTGAAGGCACCGGGGCTCTGGGCGGCATAGCCGGCCAGGATCACGTCATCGGTGGTCACGGCGTCGATGGCGCCGTTTCGCAGGGCTTCCACGCATGCCGAGTAGGTGTCGTAGCGCTGCAACTGCACCCCCGGGTAGCGGTCCTTGATGCGTTGGGCAGGAGTGGATCCCGACACCGAACACAACTTCTTGTGGTGTTGCAGCGACGCCGTGCCGGTGATGTCGGTGTTGTCGGCCCGTACCAACAGTGACTGCCCGGCCACCAGGTAGGGCCCGGCGAAATCGACCTTCTCCAGTCGCGAATCGGTGATCGAATAGGTGGCCACCACATAGTCCACCTGACCGTTGCGCAGCAGCGTCTCGCGTTGGCCGGACGGCGCTTCGAGCCAGGCGATGCGCTCAGCCGGGTAGCCCAGCCGCCCGGCGACGTAGCGGGCCACGTCGACGTCGAACCCGCTGAGTGTGCCGTCAGGTCTTTTGACACTCAACCCGGGCTGGTCGAACTTGACCCCGATAGTGATCTTGTCGCTGTCGTGGGCGGTGCACGCCGCGGCGAGCACCGCTAGGGCGGCCCCCGCCGCCGTCACGGCACAAAGCCGTGCCAGCCGGTGCGCCAGCCGCCTGACCAGCATCAGTGGTCGAGGACCCGGGCGAGAAAGTCTTTGGCGCGCGCGGACTTCGGCTCGCCGAAGAACTCCGCCGGCGGGGTGTCTTCGATGATCGTCCCGTCGGCCATGAAGACCACCCGGTCGGCGGCGCGGCGAGCGAAGCCCATCTCGTGGGTCACCACCACCATGGTCATCCCGTCGTCGGCCAGCGAACTCATCACCGCCAGCACCTCGTTGATCATCTCCGGGTCGAGCGCACTGGTCGGCTCGTCGAACAGCATCACCTTCGGGTTCATCGCCAGCGAACGGGCGATCGCCACCCGCTGCTGCTGCCCGCCGGACAATTGAGCGGGGTGTTTGCGGGCCTGATCGGCCACCCCGACCCGTTCCAGCAGCGCCATCGCACGCCGCTGCGCCTGCGCCCGCGGGGTCTTGTGAACCTTCATCGGTGCCAGTGTGACGTTGTCGAGGACGGTCTTGTGAGGAAACAGGTTGAACGACTGGAACACCATCCCGACCTGCGCCCGCAATCGGGCCAGTGACGCACCCTCGGCCGGTAACGGCTCGCCGTCGACGGTGATGGTGCCCGAGTCGATGGTCTCGAGTCGGTTGATGGTGCGGCACAGGGTGGACTTGCCCGAGCCCGACGGACCGAGGATCGCCACCACCTCGCCGCGGGCGACGTCGAGGTTGATGTCGCAGAGCACGTGCAGGTCGCCGAAGTACTTGTTGACGTCCCGGATGGCGATCATCGGCACGGGATCCGGCCCGCCGCTGGTCATGGCATCCGACCCTACCGATGCGGTGTCGGCGGTTGTATCCCCGTCCGCGGGTCAATCCGATCGATCCGGCCGATGCCGGCCGACGTACCATAGTCCGGGTGAGTTCGCCGGTGATTTCCGAACAGCTGCGCACCTATGAGGTGCGCACCTACGGCTGCCAGATGAATGTTCACGACTCCGAACGCATCGCCGGCATGCTGGAACAGGCCGGTTACCGCCGCGCGGCCGCGGGCACCGACGCCGACCTGGTGGTCTTCAACACCTGCGCGGTGCGGGAGAACGCCGACAACAAGCTCTACGGCAACCTGAGCCACCTGGCGCCGAACAAGCGCAGCAACCCGGACATGCAGATCGCCGTCGGCGGCTGCCTGGCCCAGAAGGACAAGGACGGCGTGCTGAGCCGGGCACCGTGGGTGGACGTGGTGTTCGGCACGCACAACCTGGGGTCGCTGCCGGTGCTGCTGGAACGGGCCCGACACAACCGCCAGGCGCAGGTCGAGATCGTCGAGTCGCTGCGGGAGTTCCCGTCATCGTTGCCGGCTGCGCGGGAATCGGCCTACGCGGCTTGGGTTTCCATCTCCGTCGGCTGCAACAACAGCTGCACGTTCTGCATCGTGCCGTCGCTGCGGGGCCGCGAGGTCGACCGTAGCCCCGACGACATCCTGGCCGAAGTGCGGGCGCTTGCCGACCAGGGCGTTCTCGAGGTGACGCTGCTGGGCCAGAACGTCAACGCCTACGGCGTCTCGTTCGCCGACCCGGAGTTGCCGCGCGACCGGGGGGCGTTCGCATCGCTGCTGCGGGCCTGCGGGGACATCGATGGGCTGGAGCGGGTCCGGTTCACCTCTCCCCATCCGGCCGAGTTCACCGACGACGTCATCGAGGCGATGGCGCAGACCCACAACGTCTGTCCCACGCTGCACATGCCGCTGCAATCCGGCTCCGATGTGGTGCTGCGGGCGATGCGCCGCTCCTACCGGGCCGAGCGCTACCTGGGGATCCTCGACCGGGTCCGGGCCGCCATCCCGGACGCGGCGATCACCACCGACCTGATCGTCGGGTTCCCGGGCGAGACCGAACGGGATTTCGACGACACCCTCGAGGTGGTACGGGCCGCCCGATTCGCTGCCGCGTTCACCTTCCAATACTCCAAGCGTCCCGGAACGCCGGCCGCGGAGCTACCCGACCAGCTGCCCAAAGAGGTTGTCCAACAACGTTATGACCGCTTGGTGGACCTCCAGGAGGAGATCTCATTGGCCGAGAACCGGGCACAGGTCGGGCGCAGCGTCGAGGTGCTCGTCGCGGTCGGGGAGGGGCGCAAGGACGCCCAGACGGCGCGGATGAGCGGTCGGGCCCGCGACGGCCGGTTGGTGCACTTCGTGCCCGGCGGCGCCGATGTGCGTCCCGGTGACGTGGTGACCACGACGGTGACCGGCGCCGCACCGCACCACCTGCTGGCCGACGGGCCGCTGCACAGTCACCGCCGCACCCGGGCGGGCGACAGCCAGGCCGGCCCCCCACCCGGTGTCGGGCTGGGCATGCCGAAGATGCCGGGGGTGGCCCGATGAGCGGTCACGGCGGCAACCCGGACGACTTCGAGGCCTATCGGGCCGACATCGAGGCCGCGGAGCGGCGCGTTGCCAGCGAAATCGATCCCGGCGGCAGGGGAGTGGTCGTCTCGATCGCTGTCTTCGTGCTGCTGGCGTCGTTTCTGCTGCCGCACACCGGAACCGTGCGGGGCTGGGATGTGTTGTTCGCGGCCAACGGTTCCGACGAAGCGCTGGTGACGTTGCCGTCGCGGCTGTTCATGTGGCTGGCGCTGGTGTTCGGGGTCGGATTCTCGATGCTGGCGCTGATGACCCGGCGCTGGACGGTGGCCTGGGTGGCGCTGGCGGGCTCGGCGGTGGCCAGCGTGGCCGGACTGCTGGCCGTATGGTCGCGGCAGACCGTGATGCAAGGCCATCCGGGGCCCGGCTTCGGACTGATCCTGTGCTGGATCACGGTGATCGTGCTGACGTTTCACTGGGCGCGACTGGTGTGGTCGCGCACCGCGGTCCAACTGGCCGCCGAGGAAGAGCGCCGCCGGCGCACCGCGCAGCGCCAGCCCCGCGGACTGCTGGACGACATCAAGCGTCCGGACGACCGGCCGCCCGGCGAGTGACCGGCGGCGCACCCCTGCCCTCGCGGCTTCCCCGATAGGCCTGGCCGCGCAACTCCGCCAGCCACCGGGGACGCAAAACCACCCCCGGCGCGGTGTTCACGATCGGGTCGAATGACACGTCGTGGCGCTGATCGAGGCCGGTGAGCACCAGATCGGCCAACGGATGAAAGTCCCCCGTGCCGCGGGCCTGGTCGAGTTCGAAGCAGACCCGGCCCCGCTCGATCTCGCGCCGCATGCTGCCCAGCGCCAATCCGTAGCCGTGCACCGGCGTGACCAACCGGGCGCGGAGCCACCAGGTGTCTTCCCGATAGCCCAGCGGCATGAGCGTGGTCATGGTCAGGCCCGCCCATGACAGCACCGGACGCAGCCCCAGTGCGCGGCCGAACATCCCCGAACCCGCCGACACCAGCAGGATGTCCCAGCAGTCCGGCTCGTGCTGGGAGAGGGGCACCCGCAGGGCCAATCCGACGGCGTCGGGTGCCGCGCCCGGAGTGCCCGCACCCTTGGAGACACGCGCAACGACGGGCGACGACCCCACCGGCAGACCCTCGTCGGCCGGTGCGACCCGGTCCAGGAAGCCGGTTGCCAGTACGCCGGACGGATGGAATAACCGACGGTGCCGCGCGGCGGCCCCCCAGCGGAACACCCGCGCGGCGGGGGCCGTCAGCGCCGCGGTACGTCCCCGCGCCATGCGCCGGTCTCCGCGGGTTGGTTCTCGATGAAGTCCTTGAACCGCTTGAGATCCGAGTGGACCCGGTGGTCGAGGATGTTGAGTTTGTCGGCGACGTTCTCCATGACGCCGTCCGGGTCGATGTCCATCTGGGTGGTCACCCGGGTGGTGCCCTCATCGATTTTGTGGAAGGTCACCACGCCGCCGTGCCGGGGACCGGTGTCCGATCGCCAGGCCACCCGTTCCTCGGGGTGCTGCTCGGTGATGGTGGCGTCGAACTCCCGGGTCGCGGGCCCGACCTTGATCGTCCAGTGCAGGTGGGTGTCGTCGCGCTGCTCGACGCGCTCGACGCCCGCCATGAACTGCGGGAACGATTCGAACTGGGTCCACTGGTTGTAGACCGTCCGGATCGGCCGCTTGACGTCGAGAGCTGCGGTGATATTGCTGGCCATACTTCCCCCAGGTGAGATGGTCGTTGTCACCAAGGGGTTAACCCGGCCTGCCCGGCCGCCAAACATCGGTGGGTCAGCGCCGGTTGAGTGCCTGCTCGGCGGCCTGGGCCCATTGCCGCCACTGTTCAGCGCTGGCGTTGGCCTCGGCGGCCTCTTTGTCGCGGCCGGCCGCCTGCGCCTTCTGCGCCTGGCGCTCGAATTGCTCAGCGCGGGTACGGAACTGGGCGGCGCGCGCCTGGGCTTCGGGATCCACACCGGCGGCGTCGGCGGCCGTGCCGGCGTCGCGGATCTTCTTCTCCACGGCACGCAGCCGCCGCTCCAGGTCGGCGGAGCGCTCGCGGGGGACCTTGCCGATCTCGTCCCACTTGTTCACGATCGAGCGCAGCGCGCTGCGCGCCGCATGCTGATTGGCCGGGTCGATCCGCTCGGCGTCGGCCAGCAGCGCCTCCTTCGCCGTGGCATTGGCCAGCAGTTCGGCGTCGCGTTCGGCGTTGGCGGCGTTGCGAGCGCTGAAGAAGGTGTCCTGGGCGGCCTTGAACCGCTGCCACAGCGCCTCGTCGGCGTCCTTGGTCGTCCGCCCGGCCGCCTTCCAGCTGGTCAGCAACTCCCGGAATGCGGCACTGGTGGCGGCCCAGTCGGTGGAGCCGGCCAGCTCCTCGGCCCGCTTGCACAACCGTTCCTTGTCCTCGCGCGCCCCCGCCCGCCCGCGGTCCAGTTCGGCGAAGTGCGAACCGCGCCGCCGATTGAAGCCGTCTCGCGCTGCGGCATAACGCTTCCACAGCGCGTCATCGGTCTTGCGGTCCAGGCCGGTGATCGTGCGCCACTCCTCGAGGATGGCCCGCAACCGGTCGCCGGCGGCCTTCCACTGCGTCGAGTTCGCGGCCAGTTCCTCGGCCTCGGCGGCAAGGGCCTCCTTGCGGGCGGTCGCCGCGGCCCGCTGCTCGTCACGCTGCGCCCGATTGGCCGCGGCGACGGCGTCGGCACGCTCGCCGACCGCGGTTACCCGCGCCGCCAGCGCGTCGATGTCGCCGAGCACATTCGCCGTCGGCAACGACTCGGCCAGCGCCGCCGCGGATGCCTTGATCTTGCGCGCGTCGCCGCTCCCGGAGGCCAGGCGTTCCTCGAGCAGGGCGACCTCGGTGCTCAGATCATCGAATCGCCGGCCGAAGTGCGCGAACGCGGCCTCGGGGTCACCGGCCTGCCAGGAGCCGATCTGTCGCTCGCCGGCCGCGGTGACCAGCCACACCGTGCCGTCGTCGTCGACCCGCCCGAAGCGGTGCGGGTCGGCGTTGGGAGGACCGGCAACGACCGGGGCGGGCCGGGTTCCGGGCCTGGGGCCGGGGCGGGGCCCAGGTCGCGGGCCCGGGCGGGGGGTGGGGGCGGACGAACCGCTGTCAATGGTCATCGCTGTCGTCACCTAACCCTTCGCGGTCAACCCGCGCACCTGCCGCGCACCGCGGCGCCTTCGATCTACCTAGAAGTATCCAGGAGTATTCAAGCAGTTAACCGCCGCGCTGTACCGGCAACTCGGCGGCGACCGGGCGGATCGCCGTTCGGCAGGTATTCTTGCGCGGTTGAGGAGGGGCCATGTCGGCAGGAAATCTCATCGCGGCGTTGCTCGCGCTGTGTGCCGCGCTGGCGTCCGCGATCGGCGACGTGATCCGTCAGCGGTCCGCCCAGGAGATCACCGACCAGCAGGTCGGGCACCTACAGCTGTTCTGGTTGTCGCTGCGCGACGCGCGCTGGTGGGGCGGCGGAGCCGCGGCGGTGGCCAATTACGCACTACAGGCGTTGGCGTTGGCGGTGGGTTCGGTGATCCTGGTGACCGGTCTGCAGGTGACCGCGCTGTTGTTCGCCTTGCCGATGTACGCCTGGTTGACCCACCGCCGGGTCACCAACTGGGAGTGGATGTGGGCGGTGCTGTTGGCCGCGGCACTGGCGGTGGTGGTGATCGTCGGCGACCCGACCGAGGGCAAGCAGCACGCGCCGGCGCGCACCTGGATCACGGTGTCGGTGGTGTTGGCCGCGGTGCTGGTGGGCTGCGTGCTGACCGCCCGGATATACAAGGGAAGGCCGGCGGCGGCGGTGCTGCTGGCGGTGGTGGCCGGGACCTCGCTGGCGGTATTCGCGTTGCTGACCAAAGTGCTCGTGGAGGTCCTCAAGGCCGACGGTTTCGCCGCGGTGCTGCGCGCGCCGGCACTGATCCCGTGGCTGGCCGCGACGCTGGCCGGGATGATCTTCCAGCAATCGGCGTTCCGGGCCGGCGCCTTGACGGCGTCGATGCCGACGATGATCGTGGCCAAGCCGCTGGTAGCCAGTGCGCTGGGTGTGCTGCTGCTCAACGAGCACATTCAGGCCGGTGGGGTCGAGGACGTCGCGGTGATCATCGGGGTGGTGCTGATCGTCATCGCGACGGCGGCACTGGCCCGCGGTGAGGCGGCCACGATCGTCGCCGACGCCGGCGGCACCGACGTCGCCGAACCGGTGGCGTCGCCGACGAGCAGCTAACTTGGGTTTCGTGCTGGGCGGACTAGCGATCATCCCGTCGGCGCCGGTTCTGGTGCCCGAACTGGCCGGTAGCGCGCCTGAGGCCGCCGATCTGCGGGCCGCGGCGCTGGCGGCCGCCCAGGCCCTGCCGCCACGCTGGGTGGCTCTGGGGGCCGGTGCCGAGGGGACATGGGGACCCGACAGCGCCGGCAGTTTCGCCGGATACGGGGCCGAGGTCACCGTTGGGCTGTCGCCCGGTGCCACCCGGTCGGCCGACCTGCCGCTGTGCGCCCTGGTCGCCGGGTGGATCAGCGCCCAGCTGCGCTCGGACGGTCAGGTGGCGGTGCACGCCTACACCGATCCGGATGCGGCGTTGGCCGCCGGGAGGCGGCTGCGCGCCGAGATCGAGCAGTCGGGCGAGCCGATCGGGGTGCTGGTGCTGGCCGACGGGGCCAACACCTTGA
>NZ_QMEX01000081.1 GCF_003284925.1 Mycolicibacter senuensis | reverse complement strand
CGCCAAAGTCCTCACCCAGGAGGCGGTGACCGAGGCGCTGGGCGCCGACGTGCCGCCGCGGGATGCCGCCGAGCGGGTCACGTTCGCGACCTGGGCGATCGTCACCGGTAAGTCCCCGGGCGGTATCTTCAACGAGCTGCCCGCACTGGACGATGAAGTGGCCGAGAAGCTCGCCGCACGGCTGTCGGAGCGGGCCGAGGGCATCATCACCGTCGACGACGTAAAGTCGGCCGCCACCATCGAGGCGCTGGCGACCATCGTCCGCGACCACCTCGAAGAAGGGGTGGTGGACGGGTTCGTCCGCACCCTGCGGGCCCCTAAAGAAGGCTCGAATGCCGTGCCGCTGTTCGTCTTCCACCCGGCGGGCGGCTCAACGGTGGTCTACGAACCGCTGATGAAGCGGCTGCCCGCCGACACCCCGGTCTATGGCATCGAGCGGGTGGAAGGCTCCATCGAGGAGCGCGCCGCCGAGTACGTGCCCAAGCTGCTGGAGTTGCACGACGGTCCGTTCGCGCTGGCCGGCTGGTCACTGGGCGGGGCGCTGGCCTACGCCTGCGCGATCGGCCTCACCCGGGCCGGCGCCGACGTGCGCTACGTCGGGCTCATCGACCTGGTACTGCCCGGCGAGCCGATCGACCAGAGCAAGGAGGGCATGCGGGCGCGTTGGGACCGCTACGCCCGTTTCGCCGAGCGCACCTTCAACGTCGAGGTGCCCGAGATCCCCTATGAGGAGCTGGAGAAGCTCGACGACGAGGGCCAGGTGCGCTTCGTCCTCGATGTCGTCGCGCAGAGCGGCGTGCAGATCCCGGGCGGCATCATCGAGCACCAGCGCACGTCGTACCTGGACAACCGCGCCCTGGACACCATCGAGATCCAGCCCTACGACGGGCACGTCACGTTGTACATGGCCGACCGCTACCACGACGACGCCATCGTCTTCGAGCCCGCGTATGCCACCCGCAAGCCGGACGGCGGCTGGGGCGAGTACATCTCCGACCTGGAGATCGTGCCGATCGGGGGCGAGCATATTCAGGCCATCGATGAGCCGTACATTGCCAAAGTGGGCGCGCACATGAGCGAGGCGCTCAACCGCATCGAAGGAAAGTAGGCGCGCGTGACCGGCCAACCCCCGCCACCCGTCCCCCCTGAAGATCTCCCACCCGTCCTGCCCAAGACCACCGCCGAACTGCTGGCTGAGCTCCGCGAGAAGCTGGAGCTCGCCAAGGAGCCCGGCGGTGAGAAGGCCGTCGCCAAGCGGGAGAAGAAGGGCATCCCCAGTGCCCGCGCCCGGATCAATGCGCTGCTGGACCCGGGCAGCTTCATGGAGATCGGCGCGCTGTGCAAGACCCCCGGCGACCCGAATGCGCTCTACGGCGACGGCGTGGTGACCGGCCACGGCCGGATCAACGGCCGGCCGGTCTGCGTGTTCAGCCACGACCAGACCGTGTTCCAGGGATCGGTCGGGGAGATGTTCGGCCGCAAGGTGGCGGCGCTGATGGAGTGGGCCGCCAAGACCGGCTGCCCGATGATCGGCATCAACGACTCCGCCGGCGCCCGCATCCAGGACGCGGTGACCTCACTGGCCTGGTACGCCGAGCTGGGCCGTCGCCATGAACTGCTGCGCGGCCTAGTGCCGGAGATCTCCATCATCTTGGGCAAATGCGCTGGCGGAGCGGTGTATTCGCCGATCCAGACCGACCTGGTGGTGGCGGTACGCGACCAGGGCTACATGTTCGTCACCGGTCCGGACGTCATCAAGGACGTCACCGGTGAGGACGTCACCCTCGACGAGTTGGGCGGCGCCGACGCACAGGCCCGCTACGGCAACATCCACCAGGTGGTCGAGGACGAGGCGGCGGCGTTCCAGTACGTCCGGGACTACCTGTCGTTCCTGCCGTCGAACACCTTTGACGACCCGCCGATCGTCAACCCGGGCCTGGAACCGGAGATCACCCCGCACGACCTGGAGCTGGATGCCATCGTGCCCGACTCCGACAACACCGCCTACGACATGCACGAGATCCTGCTGCGGATCTTCGACGACGGCGACATCTTCGAGGTCGGTCAGCAACGCGGCCAGGCGATGATCACCGCGTTCGCCCGGGTCGACGGACATCCGGTCGGGGTGATCGCCAACCAGCCGATGTACATGTCCGGTGCCATCGACAACGAGGCCTCGGACAAGTCGGCCGGCTTCATCCGATTCTGCGACTCCTACAACTTGCCACTGGTCTTCGTCGTCGACACTCCGGGATTCCTGCCCGGTGTGGAGCAGGAAAAGGGCGGGATCATCAAGCGCGGCGGCCGGTTCCTCAACGCGGTGGTGGAGGCCGATGTGCCGAAGGTGACCATCACCATTCGCAAGTCCTACGGCGGCGCCTATGCGGTGATGGGTTCCAAGCAGCTCTCCGCCGACCTCAACTTCGCCTGGCCCACCGCCCGGATCACCGTGATCGGCGCCGAGGGCGCGGCGCAGCTGCTGATGAAGCGGTTCCCGGACCCCACCACGCCGGAGGCACAGAAGGTCAAGGCGGACTTCATCGCCGGCTACAACGAGAACATGGCGATTCCGTGGGTGGCCGCCGAGCGCGGTTACATCGACGGGGTGATCCAGCCGCACGAGACCCGGCTGCTGCTGCGCAAGTCGCTGCGCCTGCTGGCCGACAAGCAGAACACCCGCAAGGTGCAGCGCAAGCACGGCCTGCTGCCCATCTAGGCGAGTCTTGCTAGGCGCAGTCTTGCCGCGAGCGTGCGGGTCCCCGGCCGACACGCCGAGCGCGCGGCCGGATCCGCGCACGCTCGCGCCCGGGCTGGTGTTGCTTCGCGGATGCACGGGCGGCATCAGGTCAACGACGCATGGATGACGCCGCTGTGCTGGCCTGCACCGGCCGGCGGGCCGTCCACGCATTAAGTTAACCTTCAGCGTTTGGTGTCGACCGGCTACGGCGCGCTGTTATAACGCCTGGTCAAGCCGCAAATCATCGTCCGACGATACTAAATTTGACATAACAGAGTGTGATTGGAATCATCCAGTCGACAACGGTCCGTTGATCTGCGGACGTGCGACCGCGGCGAGGAAGTCGGGATGTTTGATGTAGTCGCGGCACGCTCCGGGCGCCGCACACCAGGCCTGCTAGCCGCGCTGGGCGCCGTCACCTTGGTCGCTGGACTCACCGGCGCCCCGCAGCTGACGTCGCTGCCGGCGGCGCCCGCTCAGGTCGGCGTGCTGCTGTCCGCCGGCACCGATTCACTCGCGGATTCGAACATTGCGCTGATCATGGGGCCCAGCATGATCCCGACCCCGAGCCAGCAGTACGCCGATATCGTGAACGACCTCTTTTTGCAGCCGCGCGGTTTCGCCGGCGAACTCGAGGTACTGACCACGCCGGAGGCACCCTATTTGCTGGATGACTCCATGGCCGAGGGCGCGCAGGCTCTGGTCGACCGAGTGCAGAGCCTGATCGCGGACGGGCAGGCCGGCGCCGATAACCCGGTGACGGTCTTCGGCTACTCGCAGAGCGCCGCGCTGACCACGCTGGCCATGCAGCAACTCTATGACGCCGGGGTGTCGACTGACGCCGTGCGCTTCGTGTTGATCGGCGATTCGGCGAACCCGAACGGCGGCCTGCTGGTCGGTTTCGAAGAGATGCAGGACTTCTACGACGCCATGCGAGATTCCGGCGTCACGTTGGGCAACCCGACGCCCAACGATCTGTACGCCACCGACATCTACACCTTGGAGTACGACGGCTACGCGGCCTTCCCGCACTACCCGCTGAACTTCCTGGCTACCCTGAACGCGATCATGGGTATGGCTACGCAGCACATGGCCTACCTCGGACTGACTTCCGAGCAGCGTGAGCAGGCGATCCTGCTGGAGTCCAGTCCCGACAGCCTGATCAACTCCTACATGGTTCCCAGCGAGCACCTCCCGCTGCTGTTGCCGCTGCTGTTCATGCCCGTGTTCGGAAAGCCGCTCTACGACCTGCTGGAACCGACCATGCGGATCCTGGTGAACCTCGGCTACGGCAACATCGAACACGGCTGGTATGACGGCCCGGCCGACCAGCCGACGATGTTCTCGCTCGATTCCCAGGACGTCGACTGGCCGGAGTTCAACGCCGCGTTAGCCGTGGCGGCGCAGACCGGCTGGGACAACTTCGTTGCCGGTTTGATGGACCCGGCAACCTATCAGTGGCTGGACCCGGCCGACGATCCCGCCTTCGCGAATTTGATTGCGGCCGGCGAGGCTATGGGCCTCGGCGGAGGTCCGGTGCCGGAGCTGCTCGAGAACTTGACGAACCTGATGTGGGAATCGCTGGTCGGCCAATACCTCGACCCGGCTTACTGGGCGGACGTCTCCTAAGGTCTCTTTCGCCGCGAGCTGGGCCCCGGCTCACTGCGAGTCGCGCTGCGCACACCGCGGCGCCCGCCGCAGTGAATGACCGGTATCGGACAGATAAGTGTTGCGTAACGCTTCTGCAACACCAGCCACTTTTGCATCAGACCAATTATCGTTTACCCCAGGCGATCCCACGCGGGACGAATCGTCGAGGTTCCAATTGGTCGGGGCCGCAAGGTGATTCCCGGCTGCGCGGATCGTCCCACAGAACCCGTGCGACGAGGGGGATGGCGTGTGTCCTAACGACGAAGAACGATGAGCCTGCTGTTGCCGGCGCCGCGGCCCGCGACGACAAGGCCGGCGGCGCCAAGGTCGGCGGCGCCGACGCCTGCTGCGCCGACCCCCGCGGCGCCAAGCGGCGGAAAACACCGCAGCGCTGCCGATGAACGCAACCGTGTGCTGCGCAAGGCGATTGTGGCGTCGGCGGTCGGCAACGCCACCGAGTGGTACGACTACGGCGTCTACGCCGTCGTGGCGACCTATCTCACCGGAGCATTCTTCCCCGACACGCTGGGCAATCTGGGCACCATGCTCGGCTTTGCGATCTCGTTCGTGCTGCGGCCGCTAGGTGGCATGGTCTGGGGTCCGATCGGTGACCGGTTCGGCAGAAAGTCGGTGCTGGTTGCGACCGTTCTGTTGATCGCGGTGGCGACCACCCTGATCGGCGTGCTGCCGACCTATGCCACCGCCGGTTGGTGGGCGCCGGGCCTGCTGATCGCGCTGCGCGTCGTGCAGGGGTTCTCGACCGGCGGCGAATACGGTGGCGCTGCAACGTTCATGGCCGAAAGCGCACCGGATGCCAAGCGCGGCACCTATGGCAGTTTCCTGGAATTCGGTGCGGTGGCGGGTTTCGTGTTCGGCAGCGCGGTCGTGCTCGCGCTCGAGGCGATGTTCACCCATGAGCAGATGGCCGCCTGGGGTTGGCGGATCCCCTTCCTGTTGGCCCTGCCCCTGGGCGTGGTCGGCCTGGTGCTGCGCAGCAGGATGGAAGAGACGCCGGTGTTCACCGAATGCGTTGCCTGCGAGGAGATCACCGGCTCGGCCTGGGAGCGCCTGGTGGACCTGACGACCAACTACACCAGGCCGATCCTGGTGACGTTCGCGTTGTTCGTCGTGCTGAACATCATCGACTACACCCTGGTGACGTATCAGCCGACCTACCTGCACGCGACGGCCGGACTCGACGAGCGCAGCCGGACCACCGTGGTGCTGATCGGGCAGTTGGCGACGATGGCCTGCATCCCGTTCGCCGGCGCCTGGTCGGACCGGGTCGGACGAAAACCGCTGTGGCGAGCGTCGCTGCTGGGGTTCGCCGTGCTGGCGCTGCCGATGTACTGGCTGATGGGACACGGGTTTGCCTTCGCGCTGTTGGGTTTCACGGTGCTCAGTGTGCTGTTCGCCGCGCCCCTGGCAACGGTGTCGGCGACGTTCCCGGCGTTGTTCCCCACCCAGGTGCGTTACGCAGGGTTTGCGATCGCCGACAACGCCGCGGTCGCGGTGTTCGGCGGCACCGCACCGGTATTGGCCGACTCGGTGATCGAACGCACCGGATGGCAACTCTTTCCGGCCGCCTACCTGGTATTTGCAGCGCTGATCGGGCTCGTCGTGCTGCGGTTCCTGCCGGAAACGCTCGGATACTCGCTGCGCGGTACCGGAGTGCCGGGCGTGCCGGGCGAGCTCGAGCGCGAGTTGTCGGTGCTGACCGCGGAGGAATCGGCCCGCGCGCGCCGCCGGAACCCGGCGTTCGACGAGGTGTGGGCCGTCGACAAGTACGTCCGGCCGCGGCAGCGGACACCCGCCGGCTACCGGGGCGTCCCGCAGCTCGCCGGAGTGAGCGGCCCGCGGATCAGGGTGTGATCACTCGCATGCCGTACAGGTAGGTGGTCAGGTACTCCTCGATCACCGGCGCCCGCATCTGTTTGGCGTCGGGGATGGTGATGAGCAGGGCGTAAAGGCCGACCAGAAACGAGATGCCGTTGTGCATGACGTCGACGTCGGCCGGGATCTCGCCTCGGTCGCGGGCCCGCTGCAGTTCCTCGATGACCGCGACGATGACCGGGTGGGTGGGCCACACCTCGGTTGGCGGCCGGGTGGGCGAGAAGTGCAGCACCAGCAGGTCTTTGAACAGGTGACCGCCGAGTCGGCGTTCTAGCTTCTCCAGCACGTGGACGATCTGTGCGAGGGTGGCCCGTACATCGTGGTCGCGGCTGAAGAAGCGGGTGAGTTCCCCGGCCATGCGCACCTCCTCGCGGTGCTCCAGCTCCAGCAGGACGTGTTCCTTGGTGGGGAAGTGGAAGAAGAACGTGCCGTGGGCGACGCCCGCGGCCGCGACGACGGCGCCGATGTCGGCGGCGGCCATGCCGGCGCGTTTGAACTCGGCGAGCGCCGCGCCGAGCAACCGCTCGCGGGTCTGCAGACCCTTGCGGCCCCGGCTCTCGGTCCTTGAATTCGGCACTGCGGTCAACTCCGGCTTCGGCGAACTGGTTCGGTCGAGTCTAGACCACCATTAACTGACTCGAATCAGAATTAGGCTTGGCAACCGCGGCCGGGACCGCTACGGTACGGAGGACGTTAAGGCCGGTGCCGCAACGTGTACTACGCGGAATGCGGCGGGCCGCAGGCCAGCGGCAGCGACGCAAAAGCTGACTCAAGTCATTTCGGAGGGGTTCGGTGCAGATTCTCGAGGAAGTCCAAGACCTGCCCAGCGCAGGCAATATCAAGGCCCAGTGGGTCAGCCTGTGGACCGGACCGGCGGTTGGTGCCGTACTGGTGGTGGCCTTGCTGGCGTTCCCCGGCTTCTTTCCGCCGATGTCGCCGACCATGACCGCCGAGCAGGTTGCACGGTTCTATACCGAGCACACCGACTGGATCCGGTTCAGCCAGATCACGTTCAACCTGTGCGGGATCATGCTGCTGCCGTTCTTCATGGTGATCGTCGTCCAGATGAAGCGCATGAAGACGCAGAGCCACATCTTCGCCTACTGCTACCTGACGGCGATCGTCAGCGGCGCCACCATCTTTGCGCTGTCCAACGTCTTCTTTCTGGTCGCGGCATTCCGCCCGGACCGCAACCCCGAGCTGACGTTGCTCCTCAACGACTTGGCCTGGATCGTGTTCATCGCACCGATCGGCATGGTGTTGGCGCAATTCCTGCTGGTGGCCGCCGCGGTCCACTTCGACGACGGGCCGGATCCGGTGTTCCCGCGCTGGGTCGGCCCCTATTCGCTGGCGACCGGTCTGGCGATGATCCCGGCAGCAGGCGCGGCGGTCTGGCAGACCGGTCCGTTGGCCTGGGATGGGCTGCTGTCGTTCTGGCTGCGCAACGGGGCGTTCGCGGCGTTCGTGGTGGTGATGTTCTTCGTGCTGCGTCGTGCGGTGCTGCGCCAGGCCGTTGCAGACGGCGTCGTCGACGAAGTGGTGGCCGGGTGAATCTGCTGACCCCAGACCGGTATGTCGTCACCGCGGCGGGCGCCCCGGCCGGCAAACCCGATGTGCGCTTTTTGACCTGGTTCTTCCCGGTCTGGTACACCGTCTTCGGCATCATCATCTGCGTGTTGACCCGGGTGACACCGCCACCGCGGCCGGACGTCACGACGGCTGGGAAGGTCGCGTTCTTCACCGAACATCAACTGACCATCCAGATCGGGTTCGTCCTGCTGCTGATCCTGCTGGGCGGTGCCCCGCTGACCAACGGCCTGGTCATGTACCACATGAAACGGATGTCGGTGGGGTCGGTGTTCGCCTACGGCTATATCGGCGGCATGAGCGTCGGTGCGCTGCCCGGGTTCCTGCTGGTCGGCGTCTGCTATCTGACCGCGACGTTTCGGCCCGACCGTGATCCGGAACTGATCGGCTGGCTCTACGATCTGGGCAATCTGTCCTACAACGGGTCGCTGGGTTGCTTCACCACCGCCTACGTGGTGCTGGCCATCGCGGTCCTGTACGACAAGAACAATGTTTTTCCGAAATGGTTTGGCTACGTGACGGTTTGGCAGGTCATCACCGAGGTCATCGCCACCCAGTTCTTCCTGTTCTACTCCGGGCCGCTCGCCTGGAACGGTGTGCTCAGCCTTTGGTGGGCGGTCGTGGTGTTCTCGGTCTGGCTGGGTGCGCTGATCTTCGTCCTCCGCCAGGCCACCGTAGCTGAACCGGTCGACTCGCCGGGCCTGGACTGAGGATCGGAAGGACAAGTCTGATGCTGCAACTTGAAGTTCCCACCGCACCGCGGACCCGACTGCCCGGTGACGGTCACATCTGGGTGATGGTGCTGGGCGATCTGGTGATCTTCACCGGCTACTTCATCATCTTCATGGTCTACCGGACCATGAATCCGGCTGAGTTCCTTGCGGCCCAACAACATCTCAACGTCAACATCGGTGTGATCAACACCGTGGTGCTGTTGACCAGTTCCTGGTTCGTGGCCCGCAGTGTGCTGGCCGCCAGGGCCGGAAACCACCGCTCGGCGGTGCGGTTCGTCTATCTGGGGGCAGCCGGCGGGGTGTTGTTCATGGTGCTGAAGGGCTACGAATGGGCCGCCAAGATCAGTACCGGGAACACCAACTCCGACCTGTTCTTCTCGTTCTACTACGTGATCACCGGTGTGCACCTGGTTCACGTGCTGATCGGACTGATTGCGCTTGGCGTCGTTGTCCGGGAGTTGGGCAACCCGGGCCGGCGCCGGCCCGTGGTCGTCGAGTCGGCAGCAATTTACTGGCACATGGTGGATCTGTTGTGGGTCATCATCTTTGGCCTGCTCTACGTGATGAGGTGAGCATGACGGTTTTTGGCTATCGCGAACATCGGCACGAGACCGAGCGGTCGTTGACCTGGGTCTGGGTCGTGCTGGTGGCGATCACCATCGGGTCGTGGACCCTGGCGCCGGCGCACCTGACGCACGCCGCGCAGGCCAGTGTGCCGGTGACCGCGCTCGTGCTGGCGCTGGCGTTCGTCAAGTCGCGCATGATCATCGGCCATTTCATGGAAGTCCTCACCGCGCCGCGCTGGCTGCGGTACGCCACCGACGGCTGGCTGGCCGCGTTGATCGCGACGGTCTTCGTGATCTATCTGTTCTGAGCTATCCGCTGCGGGCGCGAGCGTGCGCAGTTGTACGCTAAAATCGGCGTGTCGCTGGGCAAACACGCACGCTCGCGCCTAGAGGACTCAGGCTTTGATGCGGATTTCGCCCGGTGTCCACCAGCCACTGCGGGTGGCCCTGCCCAGCTCCAACTCGGCCGGCGAGGCCGGCACCACTTCCTCGAACTTGCGCAGCGAGCCCCAATCGCGGCCCCAGTCGTGGTTGAGATACGTCGCCATCACGTGTGCCCGCAGCAGCATGTCGGAGATGCCGAGCAATCCGCCGTTGACCCCGTCCTGCCAGGTGTCGGTGTCTTGCTTCTTGGCGTTGTAGTCCGGGGTGATCCGGTACTTGGGTACCTCGGTGACGCCGTTGGCGTGCAGCATCGGGTGCTGACACGGGAACGCCAGGCCGACGGCCCAGTCCAGCAGTACCGGCTGCTCGGAGCCGATGTACTCCTGGATGGTCTTCACCTCCGGCAGCCGCGGCGGGGTGAACGCGATCCAGTCCCGCGGGTTCAGCGACTTGTCCACCGCCACAATGCGAACCGCGACCGCGTCGGCCGGAATCTGCTTGCGCGGGTAGCGCAGGTTGCGCCACATCCGCGGCCACTCGCCGAACAGGTCGTAGGGCACCAGCCGCCCGCCGGGCACCACGGCGCCGTCCGGCCCGGGCAGCCCGTACTCCAGTTGCACGTCCTGGCCGGTGGTGTAGCCCTTGAGGACGCTGTTGCCGGCGATGGTCCCCGCCGCGGTCACCGCCAGCAGCGGATGCGCGTCATCGGCCGGCGGCAGGGCGTACCACGCCGACGTCAGCTTGGACTCCTGCTGGCCATCGGTCGAGTAGCTGCCGGCCAGCGGGATCCGCGCCGGGTCAAGACCGTAGGGCAACGGGACGGTCGAGCCGTTGATGCCTGCCGTTGTCAGCTTCTTCGGGGCGTCCCAGTCGTAGTCGGTGCCGGGCTGGGTGATGCTCATCCGCAGCGACTCGGCCACGATCTTCTCCGGCACCCCGCTGGCGGTGAACCCGACCGGGTCGACACCGCCCAGCGGGCCCAGTTCGCCGTACATTCCCGGCAGCGGGGTCAGCGCACCGTCATTGGGGTCGGGCTCGACCAGCACGTTGTCGGCCTGCCCGCAGCCGCCCACGAAGGCCCGCACGTTGGCCAGACCGTTGGAGTAGCTCGGGTATTCGCGGACGATGCCGATCGCCATCGAGGCCACGAACACGCACACCATGAAGCCGGCCGCCACCGGCACCGGGGCGGCTGTCAAGGCCCGAGCCACGCGGCCCTCGCCGCGGTCGCGGGGCGCGAAGTGCAGCCAGGCCGCCCACCCCGCCGTGATAGCGAACAGCGCGAAAAAGATCGTGCTGACGGTGACGCCACCGATGCGCGGCATGTCGGCGTTGAACGGCACCCCGTAGCTCGAGACGTACCACCAGCCGTTGGTGGTGGCGAAACACAGTGCCAGCACGAACAGCACCGCCGCGGCGAACGCCATCCGGTTACGCGACCAGCGCACCACCTGCCGGGATACCAGCACGGTCGTCAACGCGGCCATCGCTCCGGCCACCGCGGCGAACAGCCCGAAGTGGTGCACCCACTTGGTGGGGGCGAACATCAGCGAGAACATCGTGGCCAGGATGACGCCCATCAGCCGCCACACCGGGCCGCTGGCCACCCCGGCGATCCGCTTGCGCCGCAACATGATGAACATCGCAGTGAACAGGCACAGCGCACAGATCAGGAACCCGAACCGTCGTGACAGCGAACCGTCGACGGTCGGCAAAACCAGATAGTAGTAGCGCAGGTTTTCGGTGTACCAGGCCTGGCTGGGGCCGATCGCGGTGCGAATCCTGGTCGCCTCCAACACCGCCCGCACCGTCTGGTCGGCGAAGACCACGGTCAAAATCACCGCGCCGGCGGCCAGCAGTGGGGCCACCAGCGCCCAGGTGCCGTGAATCCGGTGCCGGCGCACCAGGATGCGCAGCAGCGGCCGCCCACCTGCCAGCAATGCTGCCACCGCGATCAGCCCGGTCGGCTGGATGCCCAGCGTGAACGCCGCGCAGATGATCGCCAGCGCCGCCGGGGTCAGCCGGCCGGAGATGATCGCCCGCTCCACCAGCACCCAGGTGATCAGCGCGCCGACCGCGATGATCCCCTCGGGCCGCAGGCCGTTGTTGAACGGCATCCACGCGGCCAGCAGCACCATCCCGGCCGCCCACAGCGCGGGCTTGCTGGCGGCCACCGCCGGACCGAACCGGGGCAGCACCTCGCGGCTGAGCAGCAGCCAGCACACCAACCCGGCCACCAGGTCCGGCAATCGGATCCAGATGCTGGCGTCGGAGACGTGCGTCATCAGCGCCAGTAGGTTGTAGTACCAGCCGAACGGGTCCTCCGGGCTGCCGAACCAGCGGAAGTAGTTGCTCATGTAGCCGGCGTGATCGGCCACCCGGGCCATGCCGAGGATGTAGCCGTCGTCGGACGAGTTCGCCCCGATCACGTACCAGACCACGAAGCCGAGCACCACCGCGACGTCGGCCAGCGAGAAGAATCGCCACCGCGACGGGATCAACCGGTGCATCCGGCGGCCGTCGAGCCGGTCGAGCCGCCACAGCGCCAGCACCGCGATCACGGTGGCCAGGATCGCCGCGAAGATCGCGGCCCGCTTCAAAGCCGTCGGCTGGGTGGAGAACCGGGTGTCGATGTCGGCGGTTAGCGAAAGACCTTCCGGCGCCGGGCCGCTCAGGTCGGAGAACACCCCGACGATCTGCGGGCGCAGGTTCGGGTCCGGCCAGCCGTAGCGTTGCGTGACCCCGCCGATGGTGGCGAAGGTGCCGTCGTGCGACGACGTGACCTCGATGTCGGTGCAGCCGGGGCCTTCCACTTTGGTTCGCGGCGCGGTGGCCAGCACCACGTTGCGGTCGGTGACA
Organism: Mycolicibacter senuensis; assembly: GCF_003284925.1. Lineage (GTDB taxonomy): Bacteria > Actinomycetota > Actinomycetes > Mycobacteriales > Mycobacteriaceae > Mycobacterium > Mycobacterium algericum_A. Next base: position 4,817 of record NZ_QMEX01000081.1, on the reverse strand, counting down.
TCGACCCGCTTCTCGGTGACGGTGATGAACAGCCCGTTGAGGGCGGCGTCCTTGCCCTTGGCCGGTGCGGTCGACACCAGCGTGCCGCCCTCGGCGGGCAGCTCACGGACCAGCGCGCACGGCGCTTTCACCGACATCGAGATCGGGGTCTGGGAGATCAATGGCGCGGTGACGCTGTGTAACTCGCCGTGCTGCGGCCAGTTCAGCGTCGCGGTGGTCTGCACCACCGGCAGCAGCGGGGTGGCCACCGACAGCAGGAAGCCGACCAGGCCGGCGACGATCGCTACCAGGCGCGTGGTGCGGATACTCATGGCAGTGCTCGAATCGGTCCGGGCCGGCTCCAGCCGGTAACGGTCATGGTGCCCTGGTCGATGACGGCATCGGGCGCGTCCTTGGCCGGGATCAGCCGGTGGTAGGCCTCCACCGCACCCCAGTCGCGATACCAGTCGTCACGCAGGTAGGTCGGCACCGTGGTGGTCCACAGCATCGCCTGGGTGATCATGAACGGCCCACCGTCCTCGCTCGCCTGCCACAGGTTCGACGACGCCGCGGTTTGTTTGTGGTCCGGCATGATCCGGTATTCGGGCAGTTCGGCGACTCCGAGGTGTTGGGCGAACGGCCGCTGGCACGGGAAGTTCGCCGCGACCGCGATGTCCATCAGCACCGGGGTCTGCGATCCCATCAGCTCAGTGATGGTCTGCACCACCGGCACCCGCGGCGGGGTGAACGCGATCCACTGTTCGGTGGACAGGTTGGGGTCATTGGCGACGATCCGCACGGTATCGGTGCCCGGCGGCGCCCAGGCCAGCGGGAAACGCAGGTTGCGCCAGGAGTTCTGCGGCCCGATGTCGATCGGCTCCACCTCGCCGGCGGATGTGACGCTGCCGTCCGGTCCGGTGATGCCCCATTCCAGTTTCAGCGGCTGGCCGTAGTCGAGCTTGCCGTCCTCGCCGTGCGACCAGATGGCGCCGGCGGCGCTGACCACAACAATGGGAGCCCGATCGGTGCCGCTTCCGTGTTCGGGCAGCCGGTACCAGACCGAGGTGGCGTGCGCGGCCACCTGCTCCTTGTACGACCCGAGCACCGGTGTGACGGCCGGGTCCAGCCCGAACGGCAGCGCCACCCGGGAACCGTTCACCCCGTCGGGGGCGTCGTCGGGAATCTTGCCGCCGGCGGTGCCCGCGGCGTCGCTCTGGTTGGCGCTGGGCTTGTTAGGGGAGGCGTCGGCGTTGGGCACCCCGGGCTTGGCGATCACCGCCAGCGAGGTGAGGTCGTCGTCGACGGCGTTGGGGTCGAAACCGTATGGGTCGGCGCCACCGAGCGGGCCCAGCTCGCCGTAGCGTTGTCCCGGGATCGGTTGCAGCAGACCGGCATTGGTATCGGGTTCGGCCAGCACGTCGTCGGCCATCCCGCAGGACGACAGGCCGGACAGTAGGGCGTCGGCGTTGGCCCGCGCGGTGGTGTAGGCCGGGTAGCGGCCGGCGGCGGCCTTGGCCATCGAGCCGACCATCAGCAGCACCATCAGGGTCGCGACGACCAGCAGCGGCGTCGACGCCAGGATCCGGTTACGCCGGGTGGCGGTGACCTGGGTGTGGCCGGCGTAGTCCAGCCGGAAGTGCTGCCAGCCGGCCAGCAGGCCGGTGGCGATCGAGGCCGCCAGGAACATCGACGTCACCGGGCGGCTGGCGATCACCGGCGGGATGTCGAACCACGGCACCCCGTAGCCGCCGACGTAGAACCAGCCGTTGACCCCCGAGGTCGCCCAGGCGACCAGGAACAGCAGCGCGGTCACATACAGCGTCATGTTGCGTCGGCTGTGCAGCCCCACGCGGGCGAAGGTGAAGGCGGTGACCGCGGCCAGTGCCCCGGCCAGCCCGGCGAACCCGCCGAACTGCACCGCCCACTTGGTCGGGGTGAACGTCAACAGCAGCAGGCCCACCGCCGTCGTCCCGATCAGCCGCCAGGCGGGCCCGCTGGCCACCCCGGCGATCCGGCCGCGCCGCAGCAGGATCACCAGCATGGCGAACATGCAGAACAGCAGCACCAGCACGGCGAACCGGCGGGTCATCGAGGCGTCGACGTTCTCCTCGACGGTTAAGAAGTAGTAGCGCAGGAACTCCTGATACCAGGCGATCGTCGGCCCGACCACGTATTTGATGCGGGCGGACTCGGCGACCGCGGCCAGCGTCTGCGACCGGCACACCACCACGGCGATGGTGGAGGCGGCCGCGGCCAGCACCGCCAGCGGGGCCAGGAGGCCGTCGGTGAGGCGCCGGGTTCGGATGACGGCTTCGATCTTGCGGGAGCCGGTCAGCAGCGGAGCCAGCGCGATCAGCCCGTGCGGGGCCAGCGTGACGGTGAAGACGGCCACCAGGATCGCGCATGCGGTCGGCACCAGCCGGCGGGTGGCGATGGTGTGTTCCACCAGCACCCAGACCACCAGGGTGCCCAGCGCGATCAGCGGCTCGGGGCGCAGGCCGTTGTTGAACGGCAGCCAGGCCGCGGCGAACATCATCGCGGCGGTGAACACCGCGATCCGGTTGCCCGACAGCCGGCCCAGCCGCGGCAGAATCCGGCGGCTGATGATCAGCCAGCAGGCCATGCCGGCCAGCGTGGCGGGCAGCCGCATCCACACCCCGGCGGTGCTGATGCTGCTCAGTTGCCCCAGCAGCGCCGGATACCAGTCGAAGGGGGCCTCGCTGGCGCCGAAGAATCGGTAGTAGTTGGCGACGTATCCCGCGTGCGCGACATTGCGCGCCATCGTCAGGTTGTAGCCGTCATCGCTGGAAATCGCGCCGATGACGTGCCACAGCGCCAGAATGCCCAGCACGCCGACGTCGGCCAGCCAAGTTATCGGGTTGGCCTTGAACCAGTGCCGCCAACTGCGCGGGGTGCGGTGGGTGTGGCGGCGGTCCAAGACCGCCAGCGCGATGATCGACGCCAGCACCGCCAGCACACCCAGGGCCATCACGGCGGCCTTGAGCGTCGTCGGGTTGGTGATGAAGCGGGTGTCGACGGCGATGTGCGCGCTCAAGCCGGGCTCCGGGCCGATTTTGAGCTCGGTGAAGATGCCGCCGATCTGCGGTTTGTTCTCGGGGGGCAGGCTGCCGGACGCGCCCGGTATGCCGACGAATTCGGCGCCGACGTCACCGGGGTTGGCCCACAGGCGCAGTTGGCTGCACTCGGCGATCTTGTCGCGGGGAGCGGCCGCGGCCACATGATCGCGGTAGGCGGCGAACACGGTGGTCTTGTTGGCACGAACGAACAGGCCGTGCGCGGTGGCATCGACGCCGCCGGCCGGCACGGTGGACAGCACCAGGCCACCGTTGGCGGGCAGCGTGGCGATGGCCGAGCAGGGAATGGTGATGTCCAGGCCGCGCGGTGCTCCGGAGACCAGCGGGGCGGTGACGTCGGTGACGTGGCCTTGTGCGTCGACGCCCTGCGGCCAGGCGATGGTGGCGGTGGTCTGTCGGGCCGGTAGCAGCGGCGTGATGCCGCACAGCAACACGCCGGCGATGCCGGCGACCACCGCGATCAGCCGGGCGAGTCGATAGCGGGGCTGGTCGTGGGGGGAGGACACGAGCCTCGATGTTATGCGACCGGGGTCCCGAAGCCGGGACCCCGTCCCGTCGCGCGGCCGGGAGATATGTGGTTGTTGCCCGCCTCCGAGCGACAACGCACGTTATGTCAGCTTGCGGGTGGCGGTCTGGCCGGCAGCCCGGGCGCGCAGCGCCATGACCCGCTGGTGGATCCGGTACTCGGTGCTTCGCGGCATGCCCGCCGGGCCGTAGAGTCCGCGGCCGCGCCGGTACACCCGACCGCGCTCGCGCTCCCAGCGCAGCGCATCCGAGATCGCCTTCGACGCCCGGCCGGGGACGGCGAAGCCGCGCGAGTCCAGTTCGGCCGCCAGTTCGGCGATGCTGCACCGGCCGTGGTGGAGAAGGTAGTGAGTCAGTACGTAACGCAGCTCGATGCCGCGCAGTGTGATCGCGTTCGTCATGACCGGACCCTGCCATCGCGGTCTGACACCATGACCGGCCCTTGCCATCGGGCCTGACACCATGACGAGCCGGCGCGGCTGGGTGTGGAACAGGCCGCTGCCCAGCTGGACCCGCCATCGCGGCCTGACATAACGCACGTTGTCGCTCGGAGGTGGGCAACAACCACCTGCCCGAGGTCCGGTTACGGCTGGGGCAGCTGGGACTCGCAGTCCGCAGCTGGGACTCGCGGTCCGCAGCGGGGACTCGCGGTCCGGAGGGTCAGTGCCGCAGCGGCGCCGGGCTCCACAGCCCGGAGCGGACCGCCGTGCCCAGATCCAGCTCGGCCGGCGTCGCCGCCGGGTAGTACGGCGTCAACTGCTGCAGCGCACCCCAGTCCCGGAACCAGTCGTGGTTCAGATAGCTGGGCACGGTGGTCGCGCGCACCAACAGCTCGGTGATGCCCAGCGGGCCACCGCCGTTGTTATCCATCACCGGCGAGTTCGCCTCGGCGCCGAACCGGTCCGGCAGGATCCGCCACTTGGGCACCTCGGTCACCCCGTTCTGGTGGCCGAACGGCCGCTGACACGGGAACGCCAGGCCCACCAGCCAATCCAGCAGTACCGGGTCCGACGACCCGACCACCTCCTGCAGGCTGCGCAGCTGCGGAACGCGCGGCGGCGTCACCGCGATCCAGTGCTGCGGCGCCAGGTCGTCGTCGCGGACCACCAACCGGATCCGGGTGGCCTCGGCCGGGATCGCCGACATCGGCGCACGCAGGTTGCGCCACGCCGGGACCGCACCGATGTCCCCGAACTGCACGGTGCCGCCCGGCTTGTC
>NZ_QMEX01000080.1 GCF_003284925.1 Mycolicibacter senuensis | reverse complement strand
CAGTTGCGTCGCCGTCGCCGCGGAGGTCGCATAGCCATACATCCCGAGTGTGTCTTGGGCCCACATCTCGGCGTACTCGAATTCGGTGGCAGCGATCGCGGGCGTGTTCTGCCCGAGGATGTTGGTCGCGGCCAGGTTCGCCAGCCGGGCGCGGTTGGCGGTCACCACCATCGGCGGCACGATCGCGGCACGTGCGTTCTCGTAGGCGGCCGCCGCGGCGCGCGCCTGGCCGGCAGCGCGTTCAACCTGGCCCGCCGTGACCGCCGCCCACTCGGCATACCGGGTCGCCGCGGCCGCCATCGCCGCGGACGCCCGACCCGCCCAATTCTCGCCCTGCAGATCCGCGATCACCGAGAGATAGCCGGTGGAAAATGAATTCAACTGCGCGGCAAGCGAATCATAAGCTGCCGCGGCGGCAAGTAACGGCCCGGAACCCGGGCCGGTGTAAATCTTCGCCGAGGTGATCTCGGGCGGGGACGTTCCGAAATCCAACACCTTGCATATCCCCTCTGGTTGCCGTTCTATCGGCGACGAGCGGTGCCGGACTCGCCCCGCCTCTGGAGCCCACAGAGTCGGTCGACCAACGCCTGCTCGACCGGACCGGGTCGTGTGGCGGCGATACCACCGAGCATTCGTCTTCCCGCCGGGGACTCCGGTGCGGGAAAACTTCTGCCACCGGCCAGTCTCGGTTGTGCATTCGCCCTCCGCCATCGGATCTGACACCCAAAAGCGGGGGGGAACGACGTGTACGAACGTTGTCCGACTCGAGGCGAGACGGCGCGGAAATGACCAGTGCCGAAGGCCTCACCGACTGCTGAGCCACGCCCACCGGCGGCCCGCGTCGACGGAGACGACCGAGGTCAGATGGTGCGGGTCAACCGTTGTGCGAGCAGTTGGGCGAACCGCGCCGGGTCCTCCAGCGCCCCGCCCTCGGCCAACAGCGCTGTTCCGTAGAGCAACTCCGCGGTGTCGGCCAACTCGGCATCGTCGCCGCGCTCACCGTGCGCCTGGCGCAGACCGGTCACCAGCGGATGGGCCGGGTTGAGTTCGAGGATCCGCTTACCGACCGGCACCTCCTGCCCGTTGGCGCGATAGATACGCGCCAAGGCCGGGGTCATCTCGAAGGTGTCGGTGATCAGACAGGCCGGTGATTCGGTCAGCCGGGTCGACAGCCGCACCTCTTTGACGTGCTCGTCCAGGGTCTGTTGCAGCCAGGCGATCAGGTCGGCGAACTCCTTTTCCTGCTCCTTGCGCTGCTCCTCGTGGGCGGTCTTGTCCTCCTCGGAGTCCAGGTCCACCTCGCCTTTGGCCGTCGACTGCAACGGCTTGCCATCGAACTCGGCGACGGTGTTCACCCACAGCTCGTCAACCGGATCGGTCAGCAGCAGCACCTCATAACCCTTGGCCTTGAACGCCTCCAGGTGCGGCGACTTCAGCAGCTGCTCGCGGGACTCGCCGGTGGCATAGAAGATCTGCTCTTGGCCGTCTTTCATGCGTTCGACGTACTGCGCCAGCGTGGTCGGCTCGGACTCGCTGTGCGTCGAGGCGAAGGAGCTGATCGCCAGCAGCGTCTCCTGGTTGTCGAAGTCGGAGAGCAGTCCTTCCTTGACGACGCGGCCGAACTCGGTCCAGAAGGTGCGGTAGTCCTCGGGCCGCTGCGACTGCAGTTCCTTGATGGTCGAGAGCACCTTCTTGGTCAGCCGCCGCCGGATCGCGTTGATCTGGCGGTCTTGCTGCAGAAGCTCGCGGGACACGTTGAGCGACATGTCCGCCGCGTCGACGACACCCTTGATGAAGCGCAGGTACTCGGGCATCAGCTGATCGCAGTCGCCCATGATGAACACCCGCTTGACGTACAGCTGCACCCCGACCTGCGCATCCCGGTTGAACAGGTCGAACGGGGCGTGCGACGGGATGAACAGCAGCGCCTGGTATTCGAAGGTGCCCTCGGCCTTCATCGCGATGACTTCGAGCGGCTCATCCCAGGCGTGCGCGATGTGTTTGTAGAACTCGTTGTATTCCTCTTGCGAGACTTCGTCTTTGGGGCGCGCCCACAGCGCCTGCACCGAGTTCAGCGTCTCGGTCTCCACTGTGACGGTCTCTTCGCCGCCCTCCTCGGCAGGCGGGGTGCGCCGCTCGACCTGCATGCGGATCGGCCAGGCGATGAAGTCGGAGTACTTCTTGACCAGGCCGCGGATCGTCCATTCCGCGGTGTAGTCGTGCAGCTCGTCCTCGGTGTCCTCGGGCTTGAGGTGCAAGGTGATCGCCGTGCCGCACCGAGCCTGTTCATCGGCATCGATGGTTTCGATGGTGTAGCTGCCGTCGCCGCTGGACTCCCACCGGATGGCCTCGCGGTGGCCGGCCTTGAGCGTGACCATCTCGACCCGGTCGGCAACCATGAACACCGCGTAGAACCCGATGCCGAACTGGCCGATCAGCTCTTCAGAGGCCGCTGAGTTGTTGGCGTCCTGCGCTTCCCGGAGCTGCTGGCGCAGCTCGGCGGTGCCGGAGCGGGCCAGCGTGCCGATCAGGTCCACCACCTCGTCACGCGACATGCCGATCCCGTTGTCACGCACGGTCAGCGTGCGGGCCGCCTTGTCCACCTCGATCTCGATGTGCAGATCGGAGGTGTCGACCTCGAGGTCCTTGTTGCGGAATGCCTCGAGCCGCAGCTTGTCCAGCGCATCGGAGGCGTTGGAGATCAGCTCCCGCAGGAACGCGTCCTTGTTGGAGTAGACCGAGTGGACCATCAAATCCAGCAGCTGACGGGCCTCAGCCTGAAATTCCAGCTGCTCCACACGTTCGCTCATAGCGCCGAATTTTACCGACGGGTTCGTCGTGCGCCTTGGGGGGTCGAGCCTTTACCGGATCTTGACCGCGCGTTGAATCGCCCCACCGACGATGACGACGTGACTACCATTCAAGCCGTGGAGCTGGGGGTTTTGGGACCTCTCCAGGCCCGGCACACCGGCGCCCCGGTCATCATCCCGGGCGCGAAACCTCGCGCCATCCTCACGATGCTCGGACTGCACGGCGGTTCGGTCGTGTCCGCCGAGACGCTGATCGATCTGCTGTGGGGCGACGATCCACCGCGCACCGCCGCCAAGGCGCTGCAGACCCACGTCTCCTCGCTGCGTCGGGCGCTGGGCGACGGCTTCGTGCTCACCGAGGGGACCGGCTGGATCCTCAGCACCACCGAGGTTGACGCCCCGCGGTACAAGCTGGCCGCCAAGAGGGGCCGGGATGCCGCGGCGGCTGGCGACACCACCCACGCCGTGGTCTGCTTCGAGGAGGCGCTGGCCTTGTGGCGGGGCACTCCCGAGCTGCCCGATTCCCGCCGCGGCATCTCGGAGAAGACCCGCTGGATCGAGGGCCATGCCGCGCTGGTCGAGGATCGGACTGATGCGCTGCTCGCGGCGGGCCGGGCCGCGGAGGTCATCGGCGAACTCGAAGCCGCGGTGGGCGACGCACCGCTGCGCGAGAGGCGATGGGGCCAGCTGATGTTGGCCCTCTACCGTGCCGGCCGCCAGGGTGAGGCACTGGGCGCCTACCAACGGGCCCGGGCACTGCTGGTCGACGAACTCGGGGTCGATCCCGGGCCGGAACTTCGGCGCCTGGAGGCTGCGATCGTCGCCCAAGATGCCGCGCTGGATTACCCGATGTCACAAGACCCCCCATCGGTGACGCGCGCCGTGACCTTTCTGCTCACCGACATCGAGGGGTCAACCGCCGCGTGGGAGGCGGACGCCGGCGCGATGGCGGTTGCGTTGGCCCGCCACGACGAGCTCGCCGAACAGATCGTCACGTCGCGCGGCGGACGGCTGATCAAGACCCGTGGCGAGGGCGATGCCACGTTCTCGGTCTTCGAACGCCCATCTGCGGCGGCCGCCGCCGCCATGGAGCTGCAAGACGCGATCCTTCACGAGCCGTGGGCGTTGCACGAACCGATCCGTATCCGGGTGGCCCTGCACACCGGCGAAGTTGAACTGCGCGACGGCGACTACTTCGGGCGCGCGGTCAACCGGGCGGCACGGCTGCGGTCGCTGGCCGTCGGCGGCCAGATCCTGTGCTCGGGCGCCACGGCCGAGCTCGTCATCGACACGCTGCCCGACGACGTGGTGCTCGCCGACCTCGGCATGCGCCAGCTCCGCAACCTGGCGCGCCCCGAGCATGTTTTCGAGCTTCGCCTCGAGGCCGCCCCGCCCGCGGAGACCGGCGATGAGCCCTTCGAGCGGCCCGCCCTGCCCGCGGTTGCGAACGGTCCCGGGCCGTTCGTGGGACGCGGCCGCGAGCTGGCACGCCTTGCCGCTGCGTGGCAGACCGCACTCGGGGGCGGCCTGCACGCGGTGCTGATCGCCGGCGAACCCGGGGTCGGCAAAACCCGGTTGGCCGGCGAATGGTCCCGTCAGGCTTACCAGCAAGGTGCCGTCGTGTTGTACGGCCGTTCCGACGAGGACCTCGGTGCGCCCTATCAGCCCTTCGCAGAAGCGCTGCGTGCACTGGTGCCCTGCATCGGCGCCCAGCGGCTGCGAGGACTGCGCGGTGTGGAAGCACTGCTGCCACTGGTTCCCGGGCTGCCCGATGTGCTGCCCGATCTGTCGGTGCCACCCCGGGCTGATCCCGACACCGAACGCTACGCACTGTTCGACGCCGTCGTCGCGCTGCTGGGACTCGCCTCCGCGAGCGCACCCGTCGTTCTGATCCTCGATGACCTGCATTGGGCGGCCAAACCCACACTGTTGCTGTTGCGGCATCTGCTGCGCTTCGGCGACCACACCCGGGTGCAGGTTGTGGCGACATATCGCAGCACCGACCTCGACCGTTCCCATCCGCTGGCGGCGATGCTGGCCGATCTGCACCGGGACGGCACCGCGAATCGCCTGGCACTCGGTGGCCTCGACGAGGACGACGTGAGCGCCTACGTCGCCGAGGCCGGATATGACGACGAGGATCTGGCCCGCGCGTTGGCGTCGGTCACCGCAGGTAACCCGTTCTTTTTGATCGAGGCCTTGCGCCACGTGGACGAAAGCGGCGGCGTGTGGGATCCGAGCACCCTGCCCCAGGGCGTACGGGAAGCCGTGAGCCGCAGGCTTTCCCGGCTGCCGGCCGAGACCAACAAAGCCCTCGCCGCCGCGGCGGTCGTCGGCAGCCACTTCGCGCTGGAGCTGGTGGAACGGGTGGTCGACCAAGACCTCGTCGACGCCTTCGACGAGGCAGTCAAGGCCGGCATCATCGTCGAAGAGCCCGGTGGCCGATACCGGTTCAACCACGCCCTGGTCCGGCAGTCACTACTTGCCGAGCTGGCATCCGTGCGTCGCATGCGACTGCACCAACGCATCGCCACGACATTGGAGAACACCCCTGGTGCAGACGACGAACTGCTGGCCGAACTGGCGCACCACTATTTCGAGTGCGCCTGGGCGGGAAACGCCACCAAGGCCGTGGAATACTGCCGGCGAGCCGCTGACCAGGCGATGACCCGGCTCGCCTACGAGGGTGCCGCCGATCTCTACGACCACGCCTTACACGCACTGGACGAGGTCGACGAGGAGCTGACCGACCGCGACGAACTGGCTGCTGAGCTACTGATCGCGCGCTGCGAGGCCTTGCTGGCTGCCGGCGATATGGCTTCGGCGGCCGGCGCCGTCTCCCAACTGCGAGCGGCCACGGTCGATTCGGCCCAGCTGACGGCCTGGGCGACCTGCTTCGACGGGCAGTTGACGATGCTGGTCCATCCCGAGCGGTTGGACGAGGTCGAGGCCGCATTGGGCGCGGCTGCCGACAAACTGGCTGAATTACACGATGCCGCAGGCGAAGCCAAAGCCCATACCGTACGGGCGGGGTGCCTCGCCCGCCTGGGGCGGATCGGCGACTGCGAAATCGCGTTGGACAAAGCGCTCACCGCGGCGCGGCGCGCCCATGAACACCGCCGGGTCAACGCCGTGCTGGCGGGTGCGCCGCTCGCGGCGCTGTGGGGTCCCAGCCCCGTTCCGCGGGCCGGCGGCCGGTGCCTGGACGTGGTGCGGTTGCTGCGGATTACGACCGACTCGCCCGCAGTGGAAGCGACGTCGACGCGGTGTCAGGCCGTGCTGGAGGCCTTCCGCGGCCGCGCCGCCGCGGCCCGGCGGATGATCGACTCGGCGCGGCGCACCGTCACCGAGCTCGGTCTGCGCCATGCGCTGCTCGAGGTTGAGCAGTTCGCCGGGATCGTTGAACTGGTCGCCGACGACCCGGGCGGCGCCGAGCCGCATCTGCGTCAGGCCTACCGCGGCTTCCGTCGAATGGGGCTGGACGCCGACACCGCCGAGACCGCGGCCCTGCTGGGTCGTACCTGCCTTGCGTTGGGTCGGGATGCTGACGCCGATGCGTTGTGTTCGGAGAGCGAGCGACTGGCCGGCAATGCGCTGAAGGCCTCGATCGCCTGGCGCACGCTACGGGCGCTGCTGTTGGCGCGCCGTGGTGATCATGACGGGGCCCGGCGGATGGCCGAGGCCGCGGTCGGCCTGGCCGAGCGCACCGACGGCTTGGTGGATCACGGTGATGCGTGTCTGGCGCTGTCGTCGGTGTTGACTGCCGTTGGCGATGTGGCGGGGGCACGGGCCGCCGCTGCACGGGCGGTGGATCTGTACGAACGGAAAGGAGCGGCAGCCCTGGCGGATAGGGCGCGGCTGGTACTTGGAGAGCGTGTCGCGCCACCCACCGCGGCGCCGCCCGAGGCAGTGGACGCCAATTTGGACACCGCGGCACTACGAGCAGCCGAGCGCGTAAAGGCAGCCGTTGATCGCGGCGCCTGGGACGAGTTCGAGCAGCTGTTTGCCCCGGAGGCCCGTTGCGAGAGCCGCCGGAAGATCGTCGGCTTCAGGCCGACCGACCTCCCCTCCGACTGGGTACATCAGAACAGGCTCAATCTCGAGCTGGGCGAGGTGCGGCTCGACTACGCCGTTATCGCCGTCCGAGGCGAGCGGCTGGCTCTCGCTCGACTGGCGGCAGGCACCACGGACACGACCCCCGGGGCGCCGCGGGATGAATTTCTCAATCTCTACGGCATCGACGCGGAGGGGCGAGTCGTGCTGGAGTTGTGGTACGACCTCGATGACATGGATGCCGCGCTCGCCGAACTCGACGCGGTGTACGCACGGTTCGCGGAAGAACGCCCGTTCCGGCGCCGGCTGGAAAGCGCGTTGACCCGGATAGTCGAGCACCTTTCGGCGTGCTACGCAGCTCACGACTGGGCCGGCATGGCCGAGCTGCTCGCCGATGACCTGATTGTCGACGATCGCAGACACGCCGTGAATGCCGGGCTCCGGCACGGCCGGGATGCCGCGATCGACGACTTGCGGGCATCCGCCGAAGTGGGGTTCACGAACATGACCTCAGTTGTCGTCGCCACTCGCGGAGGGCACCTCTCCCTGAACCGTTTTTCGACTCACGACCAGCAACCGGATGAGTTCGGAGCCGATGCCATTCATCTCGTCGAGATCGGCGCGGACGATAAGGTTGTGGCGGTCGTAGTGTTCGATCCTGAGGATTTCGACGCTGCCATCGCCGAACTCGAAACCCGTTACCTCGCCGGCGAAGCGGCTGCGCATGCGCGCACATGGTCGGCGATCACCGACATCTACGCCGCGTTCAACCGGCATGAACTTCCCACGGTGGACTGGGTCAACGTCGACCACCGTCGAGGTATGCCGTTCGAATCCGGCGACCTGGACGCGGCCCTGCACTCCTTCTGGGATCTCACACCGGAATTCAGAATTCAGATCGAAGCGGTGCATCGACTCAGCGATATCGGAGCGGTCATCACTCATTACTCGCATGGGAGCTCTCCCGAAGGCGTTGCAGTCGAGTGGCGCATGATTCAAGTTCTGACCGTCGACGGTGACCGGATCACTCGCTGCGAGCTGTTCGACGAGACAGATCTCGACGCCGCGCTCACGCGCTTCGAAGAACTGCAGCCGCAGCCGAGTCGGCTGGAGAACGCGGCAAGCCGATCCTACGAGCGGTTCCAGGCGCATTTCGGAACCCGTGACTGGGCCGCCCTGGCCGCGAACCTCATCGATGATGTCTCCACCGAAGACCGTCGCCGGGTGGTGGGCTCCGACGTTCGGCGGGGCCGCGATGCAGTGATCGCCGAACTTTCCGCACTCGCCGATACCGGCACGGCGAATCAGACCCTCGCATCAGATGTGCTGGCCACCCGCGGTGAGCGTCTTATCCTCACACGTACCCGATACACAGCCGGCGACGATCGAACCGCGTACTACTTTGAGGGCCTGGAGATCGTCGAGGTCGACGCAGACGAGCGGGTGGCGACACGGATCGGCTTCGACCTCGACGACATCGAGGCCGCCGTCGCCGAGCTCGACGCTCGGTACCTTGCCGGGGAAGCGGCTGCGCATGCGCGCACATGGTCGGCGATCGCAACGAGTTTCACCGCGCTCGGTCGGGGCGAAATACCGCTGATAAAGCCCGATTTCGTTGACGTCGATCATCGGTCGATTGCGACGATCGGGCAGGGCAATCTGATCGAATACCTCCGTGTCGCGTTGGCCGACACAGTGCACAATGTCATCTACGTCGAGGCCGTTCATCGGTTGACCGACCTCGGCGCCGTCGTCACCCACGTCGCCAAGGGGACGACCCGCGACGGCTTGGATGTCGAGTGGCGCGTGCTAGACACCGTCACGGTGGACGGCGACCGGATCAACCGCTGCGAGATGTTCGACGAAGACGACCTCGAGGCCGCCATCGCGAGATTCGACGAACTGCACCGGCAGCCAAGGCGGCTGGAGAACACGGCACGCCAAGTGGCAGAGCGCTTCCTACCACTCATCACGTCACGCGACTGGAACGCAGTGGCGAAGATGCTTGCCGACAACTTCGTCAATGACGATCGCCGTCGGGTCGTCGGATCGGGAATTCGACATGGCCGCGATGCCGAGATAGCAGACGCACAAGCCACTGCGAACCTGTTCGCAAACATGACACCGACATTCATAGCGACCCGTGGGACACACCTGGTCCTCGTTCGCAACAGCTTCTCAGGCAACGATCGAGAATCCGGGGCCTTTGTCACCGAAGTACTTGGCATCATGGAGGTCAACGCGGAAGAGCGGGCGACCGCACTCCTCACATTCGACCTCGACGACTTCGAAGCCGCCCTCGCCGAACTCGACGCCCGCTACCTCGCCGGTGAAGCGGCCGCCCACGCCCACACGTGGTCATTGGTCACTGGCGCTTATGCCGGGTTCAACCGACGCGATCTTGCGGCGACGGCGCCAGACTGGGTGAACATCGACCACCGGCACGGAGCAGGTTTTGCGTCGGGGGACATGATCCCGTACCTGCAGGCCGCCTGGGACGACTCACCCGACACCAGGATTTACATTGAGCAGGTGCATCGGCTCAGCACGCTCGGAGCCGTCGTCACCCATGTGGCGCAAGGGCTTACGAACGAGGGGTTCGACGCCGAGTGGCACGATGTCGCGATTGTGACCGTCGACGGAGATTCGGTCAATCGCTGCGAGCTGTTCGATGAGGATGACCTTGACGCAGCGCTGGCCCGCTTCGACGAGCTCACTGCGCCTGACTGACCGACGACATGTGGAAGTCGGGTATCCGCAGCGAGGGCATTAGCGCCCGGGTCGCCCAGTCGCCCCACTCCCGCGGCAGCGTCGGCTCGGCGATGCCGGCCTGGGTGGCGCGGCGCAGCAGGTCCAGCGGGCTCTCGTTGAACCGGAAGTTGTTCACCGCCGCGGTCACCTGGCCGTCCTCGACCAGATAGACGCCGTCGCGGGTCAGCCCGGTCAGCAGCAGCGTGGTGGGGTCGACCTCGCGGATGTACCACAGCGTGGTCAGCAGCAGACCGCGTTCGGTGGAGGCGATCATCTCGTCCATGCTGGCCGAGCCGCCGGTCATCAACAGGTTGTCGGCGGGTAGGGCGACCGGGGCACCGAATTCCGCGGCAGCCGCCCGCGGGTAGGCCAGCGCGTTGATCACCCCACCGCGGATCCAGTCCACGCAGCCGATGTCCAGGCCATTGTCGAACACCGACGCCGTCTCCGAGGAGGCGCCGGTCGCCACGAACGGCGCACACTCGAGGCCGAACGCGTGCGGGTCGGAGTACAGGGTCAACGGCAACTCGGTGAGCCGCTCCCCCACCCGGGTGCCGCCGCCGGGCGCCGACAAGGCGGTGCGGCCCTCCTGAGCGCCGCGGCCACTCATCGTCCAACCCAGGTAGATCATCATGTCGGCCACCGTGGACGGCGGCATCAACGTCTCATACCGCCCGGCCGGCAGTTCGACGGTGCGCGCCGCCCACCCCAGCCTCGTCGACAGCTGCTCGAGCAGCGAATCGGTCGGCACGTCAACGAAATACGGGGTGCTCACTCCGGCCCAGGCGCTGGCGCGATCGCGTTTGGCATTGATCTCCACCGTCCCGGTGGGCTGGGTGAAGCGGCGCCGCAGCCCGGTCGAGGACGCCAAGAACGTCGTCGCCATCTCGTGTCGGGCGAAGCCGTACAACTGGTCGGTACCGCGAAAACCCCGGCTCAACGACTCCGCCAGCCCGGCGAAGACCTCGGCGCCGGTACCCGGCGTTTCGGCATCCCAATCATCCGGCACGCCGGTGCCACTCACCAGCTCTGCGGCGTCGCGGGCTTCCGGCGCGCCGGCGGCGGCCTCCGCGGAGGCTGCCACCAGCTCGGGGATCAGCGCGGGATCCACCTCCGCTGAGCACAGCGATCCCACCCGCGGCCCCTCGTCGTCGCGGGCGATCGTGACCACCGTGGTGGTCCGGCTGTTGGACACCCCGTTGGTGGTCATCGAGTTGCCCGCCCAGCGCAGCGAAGCCTCGGCGCGGTCGGTGACCAGCACGATCGTCTCGATTTCGGTGCCGGCATGCCGACCACTGCCCGCGGCTTTCAGGGCATGGTCAATCACCTGCTGCGCTGTGATCATTGCGCCGCCTTCTCCTCATCGCTTCGTCCCCCTCGCCGCTGCGCGCCTGGGGGTACCCCCACTGCGTCGTCGGCGCCGGCGATCATTCCCTGCCCCCCTCGGCCCGGGTGTTGAGCACGTTGATCCCCCGGAACAGTGCCGACGGGCAGCCGTGGCTGACTGCGGCCACCTGACCGGGCTGGGCTTTGCCGCAGTTGAACGCCCCGCCGAGGCGCCACGTCGAGGCACCGCCGACCGCCTCCATCGCATTCCAGAAATCGGTGGTGGTGGCCTGATAGGCGACGTCGCGCAGCTGGCCGTCGAGCCGGCCGTCGCGGATCCGGAAGAATCGTTGCCCGGTGAACTGAAAGTTGTAGCGCTGCATGTCGATCGACCACGATCGATCTCCGACGATGTAGATGCCGTCGTCCACCCGGGCGATCAGATCGGCGGTCGAGACGTCCTCGGCGCCCGGCTGCAGCGACACGTTGGCCATCCGCTGGATCGGGACATGGTGCGGCGAGTCGGCGTAAGAACACCCGTTGGAGCGGGTCTGGCCCAGCCGGGGCGCGAACACCCGGTCCAGTTGATAGCCGACGAACACCCCGTCGCGCACCAGGTCCCAGCTCTGGGCGGCCACCCCCTCGTCGTCGTAACCGACGCTTGCCAGCCCGTAGGGCACGGTGCGGTCGGCGGTCACGTTCATCACCGGCGACCCGTAGCGCATCGTGCCGAGCTTGTCCGGGGTGGCGAACGAAGTGCCGGCATAGGCCGCCTCGTAGCCGATGGCACGGTCGTATTCGGTTGCGTGCCCGATGGATTCGTGAATCGTCAACCACAGGTTGGTCGGGTCGATCACCAGATCGGTTGGGCCGGCGATCACGCTGGGGGCTTTCATCTTCTCGGCGAGCAGCACCGGCAGCTGCGCCAGTTCATCCGACCAGTTCCACACCTCGTCGCCGGCCACCGCCTCCCAGCCCCGCGCGGTCGGCGGCGCCAGCGTGCGCATGGAATCGAAACCGTCCGGCCCGACGGTGACCGCCTCGCAGACTGGCATCACCCGCACCCGCTGCTGGGTGATCGACGAGCCGAACGTATCGGCGTAGAAGGCCTGTTCCTTGACCGCGGTCAGCGCAGCGGTCACATGGTTGACCCCGTCGGAAGCCAGCAGCCGGCCGGAGTAGTCCTCCAGCACGTCGATCTTGTCGGCGGTGGGCACTGCGAACGGGTCGATCGCATAGGCCGACACCCAGCTGGCGTCGCGGTAGACCGGTTCGGCCGCCAACTCGACGCGTTCGGCGTTGAGGGTGCTCAGCGTCTTGGCCACCTGCACCGCCCGGCGGGCAGTGTCGGCCGCGACGCCCGGCGCCAGTTCGGCGTGCGAGGCGAAGCCCCAGGTGCCGTCGACGATCACCCGGACCGCCAACCCGAGTTCGCGGTTGACCACCGCGGTCTCCAGTTCGCCGTCGCGCAGCCGGACCATCTCGGTGGCGATCCGGTGAATACGCAGGTCGGCGTGCTCGGCGCCGGCCGCTCTGGCCGCCGAGAGCGCGGCGTCGGCCAGCTCGTGGCGGGGCAGCGCCAGGAATTGGGCATCGATCCCCCGGTTCGGTGTCACCGGTCCACCGTAACGGCGTGCCGGTGATTGACCACGGCATAGGTGTCGATAATGATCACCGCGTGAGGGCGCCGCAGCGGCTGGTTGAAGACGGTGTTCGACGGTACGGCCGGTTCGCCCAGCGGGTCGCGGTCACCAACCCGGTCGACGCCCACCGCGGCTGGTCGCGCCGCTGGCACCAGTTCCGGCTCAAGGAGTGGATCGGCTTCGCGCTGATCCACCCCGAGATGTCGGGCGCGATGATCATGCAGGACGTCAAGTATCTGGGGTCCTCGGAGCTGTTCGTCCGCGACGCGGCCGGTGTGCTGGTGGAGAAGAGCACCCGCTTCCGGGGCGGCAGCCTGGACCTGCCCCACGAGCTGCTGCGCGGCGGGCGCTGCCGGATCGCCAAGCGCGGCTATCGGCTCGAATACGACTTCGATGCCGACACCGTGCGAATCGACTGCGCGGCGGACAAGCGCGGGCCTGCGATCACCGGTGCACTGCGGCTGGATGCGCGGGGGGCCGCGCCGCCATTGAGCTTCAGCGCGAAGCTCACCCCGACGATCGACTACTACACGTTCAAGCAACCGTTTCCCGTCGAGGGGACGGTCACCGTCGGTGACCGGACCTACGAGTTCGACCCGGCACGCGATTTCGCCATCCTCGACGAGCACCGTTCGCAGTTCCCGTATGCGACGACCTGGACGTGGGGGACTTTCGCGGTCCGCATGCCGGGCGGTGTGGTCGGCTCCAACTTCGTCGACCGGACCGAGCTCAGCGACGATGACGACGAGTCGTCCAACTGGGTTCCCGGCGGCGTCGAGCCGCTCGCCGGGGTTCGGTTCGACTTCGCCTCCGGTGATCGGCTGTCCAGCGTGAACGTCTGCGACCGCGATCGCAGGCTGAAGGTGACCTTCACACCCGCGGGGCGCAAAGCGGTCAAGGTCAACCTGGTCGCGGCCGCGATCGACTACTGGCAGCTCGCCGGGACCTACCGCGGCACCGTGACATCCTTGTCCGGCGAGTCCTTCTCCTTCGTCGACGTTCCCGGAGTTCTCGAGCGGATGAAGACCCGCTTTTGACTTGCCGCGGCCGCTTTAATACACCTATGCGCCGCGCACCCCGATCCACCGCGCTCGGCTACGCGCTGCTGGCGCCCAGCCTGTTCGGCGTGGTGGCGTTCCTGTTGCTGCCGATCCTGGTGGTGGTGTGGCTCAGCCTGCACCGCTGGGATCTGCTGGGGCCGATCAGCTACGTCGGCGGCGACAACTGGCGATCGGTGCTGACCGATCCGGTGTTCGGCAATTCACTGGTGGTGACGGTGTTGTTCGTGGCGATCGTCGTCCCGCTGCAAACCCTGCTGGGACTGGGAGTGGCGGTGTTGCTGGCGCACGGCCTGCCCGGCAGCGGGATGTTTCGCACCATCTACGTGCTGCCGTGGATCTGCGCGCCGCTGGCGATCGCGGTGCTGTGGCGCTGGATCCTGAGCCCCACCGACGGCGCGGTGAGCACCGTATTGGGGCACCGGGTGGAGTGGCTGACCGATCCCGGGCTGGCGTTACCGGTGACGTCGGCGGTGGTGGTATGGACCAACGTGGGCTACGTGGCACTGTTCTTTGTGGCCGGCATCTTGGCCATCCCCACCCAGGTGCTGTCGGCGGCGCGGATCGACGGGGCGAACGGCTGGCAGCGGTTCTGGCGGGTGACGTTGCCGATGCTGCGGCCCACCATGTTCTTCGTCCTGATCACCGGAGTGGTCAGCGCGGCGCAGGTGTTCGACACGGTGTATGCCTTGACCGGCGGCGGGCCCAGTGGGCGTACCGACCTAATCGCACACCGGATCTATGACGAGGCGTTCGGGGCGGCGGCGATCGGGCGGGCCGCGGTGATGGCGCTGGTGCTGTTCGCCGTATTGGTGGGGGTGACGGTGGTTCAGCAGCTTTCGTTCGGCCGGCGGGTCAGCTATGACCTCACGTAACGCCGGCGTCTACGCGCTGCTGATGCTCGGCGCACTGATCACGCTGGCGCCCTTCGGGCTGGGGCTGCTGACGTCGTTCACCCCG
The DNA here is from genome assembly GCF_003284925.1 of Mycolicibacter senuensis. GTDB lineage: Bacteria > Actinomycetota > Actinomycetes > Mycobacteriales > Mycobacteriaceae > Mycobacterium > Mycobacterium algericum_A. The sequence continues at coordinate 3,157 of NZ_QMEX01000080.1, read as the reverse complement.
GCACGCCAATTCGCCAGGGGCACTCCGCTGGCCTGGCCCGACCCGCCGACCCTGGACAATTACGCCGATCTGGGCGGTGCCGGATTCGGGCGGGCGGCCGCAGTCACCACGCTGATGACAGCGGTGATCGTGCTCGGACAGCTGACGTTCTCGGTGCTGGCCGCGTACGCGTTCGCGCGGCTGGAGTTTCCCGGACGGGACGCCTTGTTCTGGGTCTACGTGGCCACGCTGATGGTGCCGGCCACCGTGACGGTGGTGCCGCTGTATCTGATGATGGCGCAACTCGGCCTGCGGAACACCTTCTGGGCCCTGGTGTTGCCGTTCGTGTTCGGTTCCCCTTACGCGATCTTCTTACTACGCCAGTACTTTCGCGCAGTACCTGCCGACCTGGTGAACGCCGCCCGCCTCGACGGGGCGAACACCCTCGACGTGATCGTGCACGTGATGGTCCCGGCCAGCAGGCCGATCCTGGTGACCCTCGGTCTGATCACCGTCGTCTCGCAGTGGAACAACTTCATGTGGCCGCTGGTGATTACCAGCGGCGACAAGTGGCGGGTGCTCACGGTGGCCACCGCGGCGCTGCAGTCCCGCTACAACGCGCAGTGGACGCTGGTGATGGCGGCGACCACGGTGGCGATGATCCCGCTGATCGTGTTGTTCGTGGCGTTCCAGCGGCGGATCGTGCAGTCGATCGTCGTGACGGGGATCAAGTGAGCCGGCCGCGGTTCTCCACCCTGTTCGCCGGGGCGGTGATCGCACTCGCCGCACTGCTCGGCGCCGCGGGGGTGCTGCTCGATCACGCCTCGACCCGCTCTACCACCGGTGCGACGGTGGTGACGGTGCGACTGTGGGACGAGCAGGTCGCCGGGGCCTATCGGCAGTCGTTCGCGGCGTTGCACCGCGCGCGCCCCGACATCGAGGTGCGCGTCAACGTGGTCTCTTACGCCACCTACTTCGACACGCTGCGCACCGATGTGGCCGGCGGCGGCGCCGACGACATCTTCTGGCTGTCCAACGCCTACCTGGCCGGGTATGCCGATAGCGGGCGGTTACTGAAAATCGATGCGGACAAAGCTGATTGGGAGCCGTCGGTGGTCACCCAATTCACCCGAGACGGAACGCTGTGGGGGGTACCGCAGCTCACCGACGCCGGTATCGCGGTGTACTACAACGCGGAGCTGCTGGCCGCGGCCGGCGTCGATCCCACCGCGTTGACACGGCTGCGGTGGGATCCGCACCCCGCTGACGACACGCTGCGGCCGCTGCTGGCCAAGCTCACCCGCGATGTCGCCGGGCGCAGCGCTGACAACCCCGAATTCGACGAGCGCCGCATCCGGCAGTGGGGCTATAACGCCGCCAACGACCCGCAGGGCATCTACCTGAACTACATCGGCTCGGCCGGCGGGGTGTTCCAGCGCGGCGACGAGTTCGCCTTCGACAACCCCGCGGCCGTGGCCGCGTTCGAATACCTGGTGCGGCTGATCAACGACGATCACGTGGCGCCGCCGGCGTCGGAGACCAACACCAACGGCGACTTCTCCCGCAACCAGTTCCTCGCCGGCAAGATGGCACTGTTCCAGTCCGGCACCTACAACCTGGCCGCGGTCGCCGAGCAGGCCGCGTTCGGATGGGGTGTGGCGATGCTGCCGGTCGGGCCGGCCGGCCGGGTCAGCGTCACCAACGGCATCGCCGCGGTCGGCAACGCCGCATCGCCCCACCCGCAGGCGGTGCGAGACGTGTTGGCCTGGCTCGGCAGCTATCAGGGAAACGAATACCTGGGCCGTCAGGGGGCGGCGATTCCGGCCGTGCTCAGCGCGCAACAGGTTTACTTCGATTACTGGGCGCGCCACGGGGTGGATGTCACCCCGTTCTTCGCGGTGCTGGACGGGCCGCGCATCCCGGCTCCCGGTGGCGGTGCGGGCTTCCCGGCGGGCAACCAGGCGATCAAGCCGTATTTCGACGAGATGTTCCTGGGTCGCACCGACGTCGCCGCCACGCTGCGCCGGGCTCAAGACGCCGCCAACACCGCAGCCGCCCGGTGAGCCCGCGCGAGATCGGATCCACGCAGGAAATGTCCGAGTACCGACCTGCGTGAGCGTGATCTCGCGGCTAGCCCACCGTGCTCAGCACCGTCAGCTCGAGGGCCAGCGACACACCGCAGGTCACGGTGACCAGTGCCAGCGCCACCGCATCGGCCAGCTTCGGCCGCGCCGGGGATGCCGAGATCTGGCCGATGCCACCGCGAGCGGTGATCGCATCGCCCATCTCGTCTGCGCGGCGCAGCGTGACGGTGATGGCCGCGGTGATCAGGTCGATCGCCTCACGAGCCCAGCGGCGTCGACGTTCCCGGCGGGTCCGCGGCCGGGTCTTGGGACGCAGTCCGCGAGCGGCGTAGAGCACGCGGAACTCATCGATGAGCATCGGGAAGGCGCGCAGCGCAAGCGCCAGCGCTACCGCCCACTCGTCGACCGAAATGCGCAGCAGCCGCAATGGCCGGCCGAGGGTGGCTACGGCGGGCGCGATTTCGGCGACGTTGGTGGTCCACGACACCATCGCGCCCAAGCCCAGCAGCACGATCGACAGCGCGGTGATCCGCAGGAAATTCAACAGTCCGCCCAGACCGGCCGGTTCGCCGCCGGCCATGGCGGCGGTGGCACCGCCGACCACCAGCAACACCCACAGCCAGCGCGGTACCGATGGCAGGGTGCCTCGCGGTATGCGGGCAACCCGGGCCGCGGTGAACACCAACAAGCCCACCGCACCGATCGGCACCCAGCCCGGATAGAAGGTCAGCAGTACCGAGATACCGAAGACGACGAGCAGTTTGGTTCCCGCCCACAACCGGTGCACGACGGAGTTGCCGGGCACCGGGCGCAGCAGCACCACCGGACGTGGGTTTCGGCGTGCCTCCCCGGTCATGCCGCACCCGCCGGTGCCGCCACCATCACACCGTCTTGCAGGTGCAGGGTCCTGGGACACAGTTCGCCCAGACCGGCGAAGTCATGCGAGATGACCACCACGGTCAGGCCGGTCTCGCGCCGCAGGCCCTCCAGCAGCCGCAGCAGCCCCAGTCGGCTGGTGGCGTCCAGGCCGGCGAGCGGTTCGTCGAGGATCAGGGCCCGCGGCGAGCGGGCCAACAGGCCCGCCAGCACCAGGC
>NZ_QMEX01000007.1 GCF_003284925.1 Mycolicibacter senuensis | reverse complement strand
ACGAACTCGACACCGCGCTGCCCGAGCTCCGACCGGTCCGCATAGCACTCCTTGACGAGTCACACAATCTGCGGGAGCCGCTGGTCGGTGGCGTACAAATCGGAAACGCTGCGCGCGAGCCGCTCATTACGAGATTCAGTCGACATCACGGTTTCCCTGCGCGATGACCGCAGAACTGCGCGGCGACGTGCTGCGCCGCGTTACATCCGCTAGCAGTTCACGCGCCACGATGATCTGCTGAATTTCCGATACACCTTGTGCAACATCAAAAAAGATCGCCTCGCGGTAGAGGCGTTCCGCGCTCAGGTCGCGGGTCACCCCATATGCGCCGCAGACATGCATCGCCGCGTTCGCCGCTTCCCGTGCGGCGCGCCCCGCCACCAGTCGCGCGGACGCAGCCTCCGCCGCAATTGATTCGCCGCGGTCGACCAAGTCGGCGCAGCTGAGCACGAGGGCCTCGGCGCCAAGGGTGCCGGCCGCAGCAGATCCGAGCAGAGCTTGCAGGGTGGGAAATTTGCGACCGATCGGGGCACCGCGATGTTCCCGTGTCAACGCGTAGCGGGTGGCCTCCTCGAGCGCGTGCCTGGCGATCCCGACACAGATCGCGGCGGCGCGAACCTTGCCGAACGCCTCGCCCGCGACCATCACGTCGAACCCGGCGTCGATGCCGCCGATCAGGTGGTCGCCGGGTACTGCGACCTCGTCGAGTGTGACCGGGCGTGCCTCTGTGCCTCCCATGGACAGGACCTTGCTGGGTGGGCCCGTCGTCCAGCCGGCAGCGGAGGTGTCGACCAAGAATGCGCCAAGTGCGGTGTCAGAGGTCCGGGCAAAGACCAACGCGACGCGGGCTTGACCTGAAAAGGAGATGAACTGCTTTGAGCCGGAAAGAATCCAGTCATCGCCGTGCCGGATCGCCCGGGTCGTGATCTGGCGGGGATCGGAGCCGGTCGCGGGCTCGGTGAAAGCCCAAGCAGCGGGCGCGTCGCCTGCGACGATCGTCGGGACGAAGCGCTCGATCTGGTTCGGCGTGCCGTGCGCAAGGATGCTCATCGCAACCTGGATCGTGGTTCCCGGGTAGAGGGCCGCCACGGCACAGTGCCGGGCGACCTCGCAGCTGGCCACGGTATACGCGCGGACGGTGCCTCCCTCGCCACCGTACTCGGTGCCGAACGGCAGTCTGATCAGGCCCAAATCGCGGACCGCAGCCCACAATCCGGCTGAGAACGACTGCACACGATCGACCTCTTCGGCCAGCGGTGCCACGGTTCGCGCCGCTTGCCCCGCAATCGCGTCACGGAAGTCCTCGAGTTCCTGTTCAAGGCGGAGCCTCATCGCCGACCCGCCGTAGGAGTAGGGCGGTGGAAATGAGTTCCGTTCTCGTGGGGCCGAAAGGTCCGTTCGAGCTTCGTCATGGCGATCGCGTCAACCAAATGGGTTCGGGCGAAATTTCCCTGAGACACATTAGTCCGTCGGCAGCGGCGCGGGCTCCGACGTTGTGGAGGGATCCCAGGGCGCGAACGCGGGGGCCCGCTTCTCCAGGAAGCTGCTCACGCCTTCCTTGAAGTCACCGTGGTCGCGCAACACGTCGAGCCAGTAGCGGATGGCCAGCGTCCGCGCGTCCTCGTAGGTTCCGCCCTCGGCCTGATAGACCTGCCGCTTCATGATGCCCATCGCGGTCGGAGACGAATGCGCCGCCAGGTCGCGGGCGTACTCCAGGGTCTTGTCCATCAGTTCCTCGGGTTCGAAGATCCGGTCGACGATGCCCAACGACAGCGCCTCCTCACCGCGCACCACCCGCGCCGAAAACAGCAAGTCCAGAGCCTTCGAGGTGCCCGTCACCCGGGGCAGCGACCACGCCAGGCCGTGTTCGGCCATGATGCCGCGGTGGGCGAAGGACGTGGTGATCTTCGCTGCCGACGAGGCGAACCGCAGATCGCAATTCATCGCCGCGACCAGGCCCAGGCCGGCGCACGCCCCGTTGATCGCCGCGATGATCGGCTTGGGAATCGAACGCGGCAGCGTCATCGGTTGCCGCAGATGCGGTTCGGTCATCGATTCGCCATTGCGCTGCTCGGCGAGCGTGTGTGAATCCATGCCGGGACAGAAACTCTTTCCTGCCCCGGTGACGACGATGACCCGGATGTCGGGGTTGGCCGCCGCCTCGGTCAACAGCCGGAAGTACTCGACCTCCATCGGAATCGACCAGGCGTTGTTGCGCTCCGGCCGATTCCAGGTCACGATCGCCACACCGTCGATGACGTCTTGGGTCACAAGGACATTGCTGGTCACCGTCGACTTGCTCCTCACCAGAGAGAATCTTTGCACTAGAAAGACCATTTTAGTTTAATTGTTTAAATATATGCTGTCCAGGGCCGCGAGAACGGTGCGTCTGTGGGCGCGACGACGGGGAGCGCAGATGGCCGGACCGGAGGGTTCGTCGGCGAGTTGGGACGGCGTTCCCGAGCAGCTGCGCATTCGCTACGACGAGCACCTGGTCAGCATTCCGAACGCGGTCCGGGTGAGCGCGCGCCGGTTCGGTGATCGCGACGCGGTCATCGACGCGACGAACCGGCTGACGTTCCGTCAGCTCGAAGAGGCGATGCTGGCTTGTGTGCGGGCCATGATGGCCCTCGGGGTCGCCCCGGGCGACCGGGTCGCGTTGTGGGCTCCCAACAGTGCGCGCTGGGTCCTGGCGGCGCTGGGAATCCAGGGTGCCGGCGGCGTGCTGGTCCCGGTCAACACCCGGTTCAAGGGTGACGAGGCCGCCTACGTGCTGCGCAAGAGCGGCGCCACGGCTCTTGTCGTGGTCACCGATTTCCTCGACGCCGACTACATCGGGATGCTTCAGGCCGCCGACCCCGATTTGCCGGTGCTGAGGCCGGGGCGGATCGTCGTGGCCTCTGGTGACGCCGCCGAGGGCCAGTTGTCGTGGGACGCATTCCTGGCTGCCGGGCAGCGGGTATCGCCCGAGGCGGCGATCACCGCCATCGACGCCCTGAGCGCCGATGATCTCTCCGACATCATGTTCACCTCCGGCACCACCGGCCATCCCAAGGGCGTCATGCTCACGCACGGACAGTCGCTGCGCGCGCACGGCTGGCTGGCCCAGGTGATGGACTTCCGCGCCGGCGACCGGTACTTGATCATCCCGCCGTTCTTCCACACGTTCGGATACAAGGCGGGATGGATGGCGTGCATCGTCCACGGTGTCACGGCGCTGCCGCTCGCGGTGTTCTCCGTCGATGAGGTTCTCGACATCATCGAACGGGAACGAATCTCCATCCTGCTGGGTCCGCCTGCGCTGTTCCAGGGCATCCTCGATGCCCCCGAGCGCGGCGAGCACGACTTGTCCAGCATTCGGGTGACGATGGCCTCGGCCGCTTCGGTCTCCCCCGAGCTGGTCCTGCGGATGCGCGAGGAACTGGGTGCGCGGATCACCCACACCGCGTACGGGCTCACCGAAGCGACGTCACTGGTGACCACGACCTATCCCTTGATCGACTCGATCGAGGCCATAACCACCACGGTGGGCCGCCCGGCCTGGGGAGTCGAGGTGCGCATCGTCGACGACAGCGGCCGCGACGTCGGCGCCGGGGTGCCTGGAGAGTTGCTCTGCCGCGGTTACAACGTGATGCGCGGCTACTGGGAAGACCCGCAGCAGACCGCGGCGGCCATCTCTGCTGACGGCTGGCTGCATACCGGCGACATCGCCGTCCGAGACGAGGAGGGCTACATCCGCATCACCGACCGCAAGAAGGACGTGATCATCGTGGGGGGTTTCAACGTCTATCCGGCCGAGGTCGAACGGATCCTCGGCCAGCATCCTGACGTCGATTGCATCGCCGTGGTCGGAGCTCCCGATCGGCGGCTCGGCGAGGTCGCGGTGGCCTTCGTGGTGCCGCGGCCAGGCAGCGCGCTGTCCGCCGACGGGTTCCGGGCGTGGGCCGCCACCCGCATTGCCAACTTCAAATGCCCGCGACGGGTGTTCCTCGTCCCTGAGCTGCCCCGCAACGCCAGCATGAAGGTGCTGAAGAACGACCTGCGCCGGCGGGCGCTCAGCGCTGGGACGTGTCCTGCCGACGGTGTCCAGCGGCCAGCTCCGCGATGATCGGAGACCACATGCCGATGTCGTGGGGGTAGGGCGCATAGAACTGCATCCGGTCCATGACGTCGTCGAATCGTGCCGTGATCGCGGCACCGATACCGGCCGGTGGGCCGACGACCGCGAACGCATTCAGGACGTCGTCGTCGATCATGGCTCCCATCGTGTTCCATCTTTCCGGATCATCCGTCCGCGACATCGCGTGCAGCTCGTTGCCCAGCTCACCCCAACCGTGCAGGTCGAGCACGCCGTGATAGCTCGGGGTGCTGGCATAGAAGGCGAGCTGATTGCGGACGGCGTCGACCGCCTTGTGCAGCGAATCCTCGTCTGGTCCGGTCGCGGTCAAGGGCAGCCCGAATACTTCGAAGTCGCGCATCGACCGGCCGGCTTTGTCCAGACCGCGCTGCACCGCGGGCAGGGTGACCTCTCTGATGTAGCGCTCGGTCGTGAAGCCGTGCAGGAAGATGCCGTCGCAGACTTCGCCGGCCACCTCGCACATGGCCTCCCCTACAGCGGCGATCACGATCTTGGGTGAGCCGTACGGGTTCGGTCCGGGCGAGAAGAACGGCGTCATCAGGGTGTGCCGGTAGAACTGGCCTTCGAAGCAGAGCCGAGTGCCGCTCTCCCAGCTGTCCCAGATCGCGCGGATCGCGAGGACCATCTCCCGCATGCGCGCGGCCGGCTTGCTCCAAGGCATCGAAAAGCGCCGTTCGATATGGGGTTTGACTTGGCTGCCCAGCCCGAGTAGGAAACGCCCGCCGGTGTAGTTCTGCAGATCCCAGCCGGTGTGGGCCAGAGTCATGGGTGATCGCGCGAAGGCCACCGCGATCGACGTGCCCAGTTCGAGAGTACTGGTGTGTTCGCCGGCCACAACCAGCGGCAGAAAAGGGTCGTGTTTGGACTCCGAGGACCACAATCCGCAGTAGCCGTCGGTTTCGTGGGTCCGCGCGGTCTGGGCTACCTGCGTGATGGTGCTCGGGATCAGTTTTCCGTCGACACGCATGCTCAGCGGGTTATCCTCTCGTCTCCTTGGGCAGTCCGAGCGCCGTCTCGCTGAGGATGTTGCGCTGAATCTCTGAGGTGCCGGCATAGATCTTCCCCGCGAACGACGTCAGCCAGGTGGTCGACCATGATGCGCTTGAGTTGGGGGCGCCGGGATCATCAGTTCTGAAGTGGCGCAGCGGGTGTCGTCCTTCGGGCACCATTGCCGCGGGGCCGAGCACGGTCATGGCGAGATCGGTGACCGCGGGGTGATGCTCGCTCCAGTAGAGCTTGGACACCGACGCCTCGGTGCCTGGCGGCTCGCCTCGCAGCCAACCGGTCAGAATCCGCATCCCGAGGAACCGCATGATCTCGGCCTTGGTGTAGGCCCGTGCGAGCTGATCGCGGATGACTTCATCGTCGCCCAGGCTGCGTTCCCGCACCAGCGCGATCAGGCGGTCGACTTCGGCGCGGAACATGATCGGATTGGTTGCCGCCTCGTCGCCACGTTCCAGGCCGAGCAGCGTCATCGCCGCCTGCCAACCCTGATCGACACCGAGGACCACGTTGTCGACATGGGTGCGCGCCCCGGTGAAGAACACTTCGCTGAACGCCGAAGTGCCGGAAATCATCCGGATCGGACGAATCTCTATGCCCTTCTGATCGAGCGGCACCAGCAGCATGCTGATCCCGCGATGCCGCGCCGCCTCACGGTTGGTCCGGGCGAGCACGAATATCCAATTGGCCGTTGTCGCCTCGGATGTCCAAATCTTCTGTCCATCGATGACCCATTCGTCGCCGTCGAGGCGGGCTTTGGTGGCCAGGCCGGCCAGGTCGGATCCCGCTCCTGGCTCGGAGAATCCCTGACACCAGCGGTCAGCACCGCTGACGATGCGGGGCAGGAAAGTTTGCTTCTGTTCGGCTGTACCGTGTTTGAGGAGCAGATTGCCGATCATTTTGATGCTGAAGTTGTCGTTGGCGCCGTTAGCGGGTACACCGGCCTTGGCGAATTCCTCGACCAGGATCACCTGCTGAAGTTTGGTCAGGCCGCCTCCGCCGTACTCTGCGGGCCAGGTCGGGGCCAGGTAGCCACGCCGGCCCAGCACCGCTCGCCAGCGTTCGGTGAAAGCGTGGGCCTCCCTGGTGTTCAGGGAACCCAGCCCTGCCCAGTCGGGCGGCAATTCCTCCGACAGAAACGTCCGGACCTCGACGCGGAAATCCTCGGCTTCGGCGGGGTAGCTGGGGTCCACGAGCTCAGGCCCCGGTGAAGGTAGGAGGGCGGCGTTCGGTGAAGGCCGCGAATCCTTCGCGGCCGTCGCCCGTACCGAACAACGCTGAGACAACGGCCCGTTCGTGCGGGATACCCTCGGAGACGGACAGATTCTGGGTGCGTCGTAAAAGGCTTTTCGTTGCCGCGAAGACCTGCGGGGCCCCTGCGGCGATCTGCCCCGCGAGCGCGGTCGCGTCGTGGAGCAGTCCGGCGTCGGTGGCCACGCGGTTGACCAGTCCAACTTCGTAGGCGCGGCGGCCGTCGATGACGCCGCCGAGCATCAGCATCTCGGTGGCGACCCCGACGGGTACCAGTCGGGGCAGCCGTTGCGTTCCGCCGGCGCCCGGCAGTACACCCAGTTTGGCCTCGGGGACACCGAGCTTGGCGTCGGCGGTGGCGATGCGCAGATCGCACGCCATGGCCAGTTCGAGCCCGCCGCCGAAGGCGACGCCGTGGATCGCCGCGATGATGGGCAACGGACTGTTGGACAGGACCTCGAGGGCGTCGGTGAAGCCGTGGATGAAGGATTCGAAATCGGTCGAACCGCTGAATGCGTTGATCTCGGCGATATCGGCCCCGGCCGAAAACCCGCGCCCGGCACCGTGAATGACGATGACGCGCGTCGCCCCGTCTGATTCCAGTTCGGCTGTCGCCACGGCAAGCGCGGTGTAGGTGGCCGAGCTGATCGCGTTGAGCTGGGCCTCGCCGTCCAGCGTGATCCAGCCGATGGGCCCGTCGCGCCGTGTGGTGATCTGTGTGGTCATCGCGTTCTCACGCCATCGTCAGGCCGCCGCTGACCGACAGCGTTTGACCGGTGATGTAGGCGGCGCCGTCGCCGGCGAAGAAGACCACCGCCGGAGCAACATCGTCGGGCGTGCCGATCCGTTTCATCGGCACCGCCTTGGCCAGCGCATCGAACATGCCTTGGCTCATGTCCGCCACCTGTGCAAGCAGGGCGGTGTCGGTAGGCCCGGGGCACACGGTGTTGACGGTGATGCCCTTGGTCGCCACCTCGCGCGCCAGTGCCTTGGCGAAAGCGATGACCGCACCCTTGGTTCCGGCGTAGACCACCTCCCCGCTGGAGCCCACCCGACCCGCATCCGATCCGATGTTGATGATGCGCCCGTAGCGCCGTTCGATCATCGAGTCGAGCACCGTTCGGGTGACGATCACGGTCCCGAGGTAGTTGACCGACACGATCGATCGCCAGGTGGATTCGGTGGAGTCGACGAACTTCTCGATCTTGTCGATACCGGCGTTGTTGACCAGGATCTCAACCGGGCCGAGTTGAGACTCGACCGTGGCCAGAGTGTCGGCCACCGCGCCGCTGTCGGACACATCCATGGCGAAACCGGCATGTTCCCCGCCCAGGGCCGAGGCCACCTCCGCGGCGGCGCTGCCGTCGAGATCACACACCGCGACTGTCGCACCCGCGTCGGCCAGATGGCGCACGAGCGCGCGCCCGATCCCTCCGGCTGCACCGGTGACCAGCGCGGTCCGTCCGGCAAGCGACGTCATGTTAGTCAGCGCCTTTCGCATCGCCGGCGCCGTCGACGAAACGCGGTGCTCGTTTCTCGCGGTGGGCGGCCAGCCCTTCGCGAACCTCCGGTCCGCCGAAGCCGATGAACTCCAGGCCCAGCGAAGCGTCGAATATCGGACCCGCCATTCGGTACCAGTGGTTGAGGCTGTGCTTCGTCCACCGGATCGCCGTCGGTGCTCCGTGGGCCAGTTGGGTCGCGATGCGGGCGGCGGTCTCTTCGACGTCGTCGTCATCGACGCATTTCGACACCAGTCCGATGCGCTCGGCCTCCTCGCCCAGCAGCGGTTCGCAGGTCAGCAGGTAGTACTTCGACTTGGCCATGCCCGCCAGCAGGGGCCAGCAGATCGCGGCGTGGTCCCCAGCGGCGACACCGAGGCGCGTGTGGCCGTCGATGATTTTGGCGGTGCGGCCCACGACGGAGATATCGGCGAGCATGGCGACCACCAGACCGGCCCCCACCGCGGGGCCCCGGACCGCGGAGACAATCGGTTTGGAGCAGTTGATGAGGTTGTACACCATGTCCCGAGCCTCGCGCATGACGCGCATGCGGCTGTCGTAGCCGTTGATCATGTCATCGAGCAGCTCGAAGTTACCGCCGGAGGAAAAGGCCTTGCCCGCCCCACGGACCATCACCGCACGCACCTGCGGGTCGGCATCGATGACCGGCCACACATCGGCAAGGTCGCAGTGCATCTGGGGCCCGACCGAGTTCAGGCCGGGCGCTTCCAGAACGATGTTCAAGACCCCGGAGTCCTGCAGGTCGAATTTCAGGCTCGGAAACCGGCCATCCCAGTCTGGCACCCGCCACTCCCTCCATATGACTTAATAAGTTAGACATTAACATGACGACTCGGTTGCCTGGAAGGCGCCGAGAGCCTTATAGTTCTATCATATAGATATTTGAGGGAGGGGTTGCGATGGACTTCGGACTCTCGGAGGAACAGGCGTCTTTGCAGGAGGTCGCGCGTCAGTTCGTCGAACGGCACTGCCCGCCGCGGCAAGCCAAGGACTGGGACGAGGCCGGCGCCTACCCCGAGCAACTCTTCAAAGCGATCGCCGAGATCGGTTGGTTCGGCCTGCCCTTTCCGGAATCCGCCGGCGGTGACGGCGGCGGAGCCGTCGAACTCGCCCTCATCGCCGAGCAACTCGGGCACGCCAGCCTCGACGTCGCGATGTGCTACATCGGCTCACTCATTCCCGCGCTGACCGTGTACAAGTGGGGGACCGACGCCCAGCGGGAGTGGATCAAGACGCACATGCTGACCGGCTCGGCACGCTTCGCGGTCGCAATGAGCGAGCCCGAAACGGGCTCGGATGCGGCGGCTTTGCGCTGTGCCGCGGCGGATCACGGAGATCACCTGGTGATCAACGGGCAGAAGATGTGGTGCACCGGGGCGGGCCTGCCCGGGACGCGGATCATGATGTACGTCCGGACCTCGACTCGGGGGCGCAAACACGACGGTCTGAGCCTGGTAGTGATCGACGCCGACACCCCTGGCCTGAAGCTGCGGCAGATGCCCACCCTCGCGCGTCACATTCTGGGTACCTACGAGGTCTACCTCGACGACGTCGTGGTGCCCAAGGATAATCTCGTCGGCGAGCAGGACCATGCCTGGACGGTGATGCTGTCCAACCTCGAACTCGAGCGGGTGTTGATGAGTGGCGCCTATGTCGGTGTCGCGCAGGCAACCCTGGATGAAGCCTTGGAGTACTCCAAGCAGCGCACGGCTTTCGGCAGGCAGATCGGCAACTTTCAGTCCCTCGCCCATGCCATGGCCGACATGCAGGTCGAAATCGATTCCGCCCGGCTGCTCGCCTATCGTGCCGCCTGGATGCATGCCCAGGGGATGGCCTGCAGCCGCGAGGGGGCGATGGCCAAGCTCAAAGGATCGGAGACCTATGTCGATGCCGCGCGGCTTGGTATGCAGATCTGCGCCGGCCACGGCTTCTCCACCGAAAGCGTCATGAGCTTCCGGTGGCGCGAATCCATCGTGGCGCCGATCTCGGGAGGTACCAGCCAGATTCAGCGCAACGGGATCGCGCGCAGCATGGGCCTGCGAAGTTACTGAAAAGGCGTGCCGTGATGAAGATATTCGCCAGTGTGGGACAACTCAGGAGGATCCGTGTCCGTCGTCGTCGTTGAAGCTGTCCGCTCGCCGGTGGGCAAGCGGCGCGGCGGCCTGGCCGGTTGCCTGGCCCCCGACCTGCTCAGCGATGTGTTCGCCGCGCTGATCGAGCGTTCGGGCATCGATTCTGCGCTGGTCGGCCAGGTGATCGGCGGCTGCGTGAGCCAGGTCGGTCAGCAGACTAGCAACGTGACCCGCAACGCATGGCTTTCCGCCGGCCTCGACCAGCGGGTGCCCGCGTCGACGGTCAACGCTCAGTGCGGTTCTTCTCAGCAGGCCTTTACGTTGGCCTACGGTCTGGTCGCCGGGGGCGTCGTCGACGTAGCCGTGGCCGGGGGCGTCGAATCGATGAATCAGGTGCCGATGACCGCGAGCGCGATCGCCGAGTACGGGCCTCCCCGGACGCCTCGCTTCGCGCAGCACTACGAGATCACGACTCAGTTCGAGGCGGCGGATCGGATCGCCGAGGCCTGGAAACTCAGCCGTGATCAGCTTGAAGAGTTCGCAGTGCGTTCGCAAAGCCTTGCCGCAGAGGCGATCTCACAGTCACGCTTCGCTGGGCAGATTGTTCCTATCGAGGCGCCTGTGCTTGGTGAGGACGGAGCTCAGCACGGCACACACACGGTCGGTGTCGATGAATGCGTCCGGCCGACAACCCGAGAGGGTCTGGCCGGCCTTCGGGTCAACCTGGCGTCGCGCCCGGGCGCTCTGCACACGGCGGGTACCTCGTCACAGATCTCCGATGGCGCCTCGGCGCTGCTGCTCATGACCGAGGCCCGCGCCGCTGAATTGGGCCTGCGTCCTCGCGCTCGCATCGTCGACTCGCTACTCATCGGGAGCGATCCGGTCATGATGCTGACCGGTCCGATCCCGGCGACGCAGCAGATCCTGGAGCGCAACCGATTGACGCTGGACGACATCGATGTCGTCGAGATCAATGAGGCGTTCGCGTCGGTGGTGCTGGCCTGGCAGCACGAGATGAAAAGCGATCTGTCGAACGTGAATGTCAACGGTGGCGCGATCGCACTGGGTCATCCGCTCGGCGCGACCGGAGGGGTGCTGCTGACGAAGGCGTTGCATGAGCTTGAGCGCGTCGGCGGCCGCTATGGTCTGGTCACGATGTGTGTCGGCGGCGGGATGGGAACGGGGACAATTCTTGAACGTCTCTGAAGTGGTCCGACTCGGCGGGGTGTGAGGTGGCCGGCCCGTTGGACGGGGTGACGGTCGTCGCTCTCGAGCAGGCAGTCAGTGCACCGTTCGCTTCCCGCCAGCTTGCTGACCTGGGCGCGCGGGTGATCAAGATCGAACGCGTCGGCGATGGTGACTTCGCGCGTGCCTATGACGACGAGATTCGTGGGATGGCAAGCCACTTCGTGTGGGTCAACCGCAACAAGGAATCCGTTGCCCTGGACTTCACCGTGCCCTCCGGGCGGGCCGTCCTCGACGAGCTGATCGCCTCCGCCGACGTATTCGTGCAGAACCTTGCGCCGGGCACCGCAGAACGGATGGGCCTGAGCGCCGCCCGACTCGTCGCCACCCACCCACGGCTCATCGCCTGCGATGTAACCGGATACGGCGAGGGCGGGCCGTACGCCGCCAAACGCGCCTACGACCTTCTCGTCCAGGCCGAGAGCGCGTCGATCGCCACCACCGGCTGGCCGGACCGTCCCGCCAAGCCGGGGATCGCCATTGCCGATCTCTCCGCGGGGATGTACGCGTTCAGCAGCGTGCTGGCCGCGCTCTACGAACGCGAGCGAACCGGCCGCGGCCGGGCGATCTCGATCAGCATGTTCGACGCGATCTGCGAGTTGATGGGTTACAGCATCTATTTCACCAGCTACAGCGGGCGCACCCATACGCCCAACGGCATCAGCCACCCGTCGTTGTCGCCGTATGAGGCGTTCGAGACCGCCGACGGACGCAAAGTGGTCGTCGGTGTCCAAAACGACCGGGAATGGGCACGGTTGGCCACCAGGGTGTTGGGGCGGCCGGAGCTGGCCGAGGACCCCCGGTTTGCGACCGGGCCGGCCCGCACCGCGCATCGTGAGCAGGTGACCGCACTGTGCGGGCAGGTGCTGGCCCGGATGACCCTGGAGGAGGCCATCGAGGCCCTCGATAATGCAGGGGTGGCCTGTGGACGGGTTAACCTGCCCAACGAGCTGATCGAACACCCGCAGCTGGAGGCGCGGCGGCGGTGGCGAGACGTCGACTCACCCGTCGGCCCGATCAGGTCGCTGCTGCCGCCGCCGGTATCGCCGGGGTGGGACCTGCGAATGGACCGCATTCCCGACGTGGGGGACAGCACCGTGGCGATCCTCAAAGAGCTGGGCCGCATCGACTCCGAGATTGACGACCTGAAGAGAGCCGGCGTCGTGGGTGTGCCGGCCACCGACGGCCCCGTCGAGGACAAGGGAGCTGAGCATGGATCTTGAGCTGTCGCCGGCATTGCGTGACTTCCGAGACGAGGTGCGCACCTGGTTCGCCGAACATCTGGTCGGTGAATTCGCGGAGCACCGTGGTGTGGGCTTCTCCTGGGACGACGCCGCGTGGGACGTGCGCGTGGCCTGGGAGAAGGAGCTCTCGGCCGGAGGCTGGCTGTGTCTGGGCTGGCCCAAGCAGTACGGTGGACGCGACGCCAGCGTCGATGAGCAGCTCGTCTTTCATCTCGAGTACGCGCGTGCCAACCCGCCGTACCGGGCGGCGTCGCAAGGCGAAGATTTATTCGGTCCGACCCTGCTGGCCTATGGAACCGAAGCGCAGAAGCAACGGTTTCTGCCCAAGATCGTGGCGGTCGAGGAGTTCTGGGGTCAGGGATTCAGCGAGCCCGGCGCCGGGTCGGATCTTGCCGGCCTGCGGACCAAGGCCGTTCTCGACGGCGATGAGTGGGTCATCGACGGTCAGAAGGTGTGGACCTCGGTAGGGACCCGGGCAGATTGGATGTATGTCCTGTGCCGAACCGATCCGGCGGCGCCGCGTCACCGCGGCATCTCCATGATCCTGGTGCCCGTCGATCAGCCCGGGGTCGAAGTGCGGCCGATCCGAAATATTGTGGGGGGCGCGGAGTTCTGCGAGGTGTTCTTCAACGGTGCCCGCACGTCCGCCGATCTCGTGGTCGGCGAGGTTAACTCCGGATGGAACGTGGCGATGGGCGCTCTGGGCACTGAGCGGGGTACCACACTGCTGGCTGAGCATCTGCGGATCGCCCGTGAGGTCGACGAGATGATCGGGGCGGCACGCGATTCCGGGCTCGAACACAGCGCCGTCATGCGTGCTGATCTGGCACGGGCGTGGACCGATGCGAAGATCATGGAATGGAACGGGTTACGCCTGATGAGCACCCTGAAGGGTGGTGGCGGTGACCCCGCGGCGCAGGCCTCGATGAACAAAGTGTTCGCCAGCGAATCCCACATACGGATGGGCGAACTGGCCATGCTGGCCCAAGGTGCGCGCAGCGAGCTGGTGGGCGCATGCTACGAACTGGACCGGTTGCAGCAGATCTTCCTCACGAGTCGCGCCGAGTCAATCTACGGTGGCACCACGCAAATTCAATTCAACGTGCTGGCGGAACGCACCTTGGGCCTGCCGCGCGAACCGCGCCCCGGGTAGACCCCGTAGCCAAGCTCAGATGGCGCCGTCGTGCTGCAACTCGTCGATCGCGGCATCGGAAAGACCAACCACCCGACTCAACACCTCGCGCGTATCCTGACCCAGGACCGGCGGGGCGGTGTAGTCGGTGACGGGCGTGCGTGACATCCGGATGGGATATCGCAGCGCGGGGATGGTGTCCAGCTGTGGATGTGCGATGTTGATCTGCATCGCGCGGTCGCGCACGTGTCTGTCCGCCAGGGCGGCGTGTACATCGTTGACAGGACTGACCGGTACGTCAGCAGCCTCCAGCGCGGTGATCCAGTGTGCGGCATCCCGTTCGGCGAAGATCTTCTCAAGCACGGCGAGCAACTCCAATCGGTGCTCGATGCGTGCGGCGATGCTGGCGAAGCGCGGATCGGCGGTGAGTTCCGGGTGCCCGAGCGCCTGGCAGGCGCGGGCGAACTGCGGATTGGTGGTCGCGACGAGGAAAATCTGGTTGCCGTCGGCGCAGTGGAAGGCCTGAGACGGAATGCCGCCGAAGCCGCCGTTGCCGCGTCGTTCGGGGACAGCGCCGGAGACCAGATAGTTCTCCACATAGTGCGACATCGACGCCAGCCCGCAATCGAGCAATGAGACGTCGAGGTGCTGCCCCTCGCCGTGCTGGTCGCGATGGCGCAGGGCAGCCAAAACCGCGGTGCTGGTGTGTAAAGCGGTCAGAATGTCGATGAGCGAGAGCCCCGACTTCATCGGGCCGGCCCCCGGGGTGCCGTCAGGGTGGCCCGAGACGCTCATCATTCCGCTCAGTGCCTGGAAGATCCCATCGTAGCCGGGCCTGTCGCGGTACGGACCGGTCTGCCCGAATCCAGTGACCGAACAGTAGACGAGCGTGGGGAAGCGCCCGCGCAGATCCTCGTAGCCCAGACCGTATTTCGCCAGGACCCCGGGCCGGAAGTTCTCCAGCAACACATCGGATCGGCCGATCAGGTCAAGCAGCAGCTGTTTGCCGCGGGGTGTGGTGTAGTCGATCGTCACCGACTCTTTGTTGCGGTTGCAGCTGAGGTAGAACGCCGACATCCCGCCGGAAGTGTCGCCGGACAAAAACGGTGGACCGTACTGGCGCGAGTCGTCGCCGACGACGGGTCGTTCCACCTTGATGATCTCGGCGCCGAGGTCGCCGAGAATTTGCGCGGCCAACGGCGCGGCGAGGATCCGGCTAAGATCCAGCACACGGATTCCGTCCAGTGCGGCGCGAGTCACGTCTTATCTCCTCCGGTGCAGGCGGTAGCCAGTATATAGTTAAATGTAATTAATGTTTCACTGCCATCGGTGCCCGACGACGTCGTCAATCCCCACGGTCCTTCCGTGTGGGAAGAGTTCAGAAGCACTACGGCATGTCGGGTGTAACCCGAGGAGGACTCATGGCCGACAACCAGACCGTTGATCCTCACATCCAGGTCGGTCAACCCCTGCATGTGCCCAAAATGGCCGAGCTGATCGGCAGCAACCTGCGCAAACAGATCGTCCGCGGTGAGTTGCGTGAGGGTGACGCCCTGCCGTCGGAAGCCACGCTGATGGAACAGTTCGGCGTCTCCCGCCCTACGCTGCGCGAGGCTTTCCGGGTCCTGGAGTCCGAGGCGCTGATCACCATCAGACGCGGTGCGCACGGTGGGGCCCGCGTGAACAGCCCCGACGGTCGCATGGCGGCGCGCTACGCCGGACTGGTTCTCGAGCACCGAGGTACCACCTTGCGCGATGTTTTCGACGCCCGCTCCATCATCGAATCCACCTGCGCGGGTGAGGCGGCCAAGAGCCGGACGAAGGAAGACCTGGCTCGTTTGCGCTTCTTGTGCCGAGAGATCACCGACACCTCGGACAGCACGTCGCGCATTGCGCTGCATGCGCGGTTCGACGCCGCAGTCGTGGAAGCCTCGCACAATCAGACCATGATCGTGTTGTCGTCGATGCTGCGGACGATCATCGATAAGTCCACCTTGCAGTCGGTGCAGGACACGGCGGGTTCGCCGGCGACGGTCAAGGCCTACGAGGATGCTCATCGCGCGCATCTGCGGTTGGTCGACCTGATCGACAAGAAGAACGTCACAGCCGCCAGAGCGCACTGGAAGCGCCATCTCGACTTGGCCGAAGAGTTCGTCCTGTCGACGGGTGTGGCCGGGCATTCGGTTCTCGATCTGCTGTAGGGACTCATTGCGATGCGCACCTGCGCGCGAGCTCCCGCCGCACGATCTTGCCGCTGGGGTTTCGGGGTAGCGCCTCGAGGAATTCCCAGCGCGCCGGCACTTTGAATCCGGCCAAGTGCTCGCGGGCGTAACGGTGCAGGGCTTGCGGACTTGGAGGTATCGCCGGATCGGTCGGCACGATGAACGCCGCGACGGTCTCGCCCAAGCGCCGGTCAGGAACCCCGACCACCCCTGCTTCGCGCACCTCGGGGTGGCTCTCGAGAACCTGCTCGACCTCGAGCGGAAAGACGTTCTCACCGCCACGGATGATCTTGTCCCCGCGACGGCCGACGAGGTACAGGTAGCCGTCGACCAGGTGTCCGAGATCGCCGGTGCGCTGCCAACCGTCGCCGTCGGTGACGAACGAATGCGCGCAGCGCGCCCATACCTCGCCCACCCCGTCCGGGCCAGGATGGTCAATATGCAACTCCACGCCGGGCGCGGCGCGGCCCGCCGACCGGAGCAAGTCGGTGCGGCCTGCGGCCGCAGCGCGATGGTCGGCCGCGTCGAGCACCGTGAGCGGGCTGCCCTCGGTCTGGCCGAACAGGTTCACCAAATCGACACCGGGCATGACGGTCTGGACGCGCCGCATCGTGTCGGGATGTATGGGCGACCCGCCGTAGCCCAGCACCCGCAATGTCGGCAGCGTCAAGGCATCTGCGGCCAACAGAATCTCGATGATCGATGGGACCACCACGGCATGAGTCGGTGCGACCAACTCGAGGCTGAGCCACGCGTCGACGCTGAAGTCGGGAAAGCACACCAATGTCGCACCGTTGGCGAGCGTCACCGCGATATTGCCCAGGGCGCCGACGTGGTGGAACAGCGCCGCGGTGGCCAGCCGGTCACCGAGTTTGAGGTCCAGCAGAAGACCATTGACGTCAGCGCGGTGGCCCAGCGGCGACTCGCGAACCGGCACCGGCTTGGGTAATCCGGTGGTACCCGAGGTGTGCATCACCATCGCGACGCTGTGCGGGTTGTCGTTAGCGGTCACAGCACGGTTGCTGAAGGTGGGGCCGTCGATGATCTGCGCCCGTCGGCCGGTCGACTCAGCCAGGTCGGTGGCCAACTCCATCCAGTCGGGGTCGGCAAAGAGCACGCCACCCGAGAGGTTTTCTAGGCAGGCCAACAGTTCTCGGCGGGTCATCCGCGGCGCCAGTGGGGCCAACGGTCGTCCCGATACCGCCCCGGCGAGCATCATGGCGATCGAGGTCGGACGCGACGCCATCAACGCCGGCACATCGTCGCCGGCAGCGACCCCCGCTGCGTCCAGCACATCAAGTGCGCCCGCGGTCATCGCGACGAACTCAGTGCCGGACCATCGTTCGACCGACCCGGCGTTAACCGAGATCAGCGCGGCGGAGCCGGAACGGAGGTGCAGGCTCGCAAGCACCCGCTGTGACCACGTCGCGTATGCGTCCGTGTCGGGCACCGACGGCATGATCGCCTCCTGACTGGATGACGAGGACCCGATTCACGTTTAGTATAATTAGGTCGATAATTCTATTATATCGTGGGCGGCAGGACAGAACGAGTGCTGCAGCCTACTGAAGGGATCAACATGGTCGAATCCGTGGACTCTGTGCCCCCGTTGGCCAAGGGCCTCACCTGGGAGGACATGGTTACCGGTTCCGCCTTTCGGACCGGCGCCAGAACAGTCACCGAGACCGATCTGATGAGCTTCGTGCACCTCGGTGGGTTCAACGAACCGCTGTTCTACGATGCCCGCCACGCCGCCGAAGGTGGCTATCAGGGCCGCCTGGTTCCGGGGGCGCTGGTCTACGTTCTCGCCGAGGGACTGATCTTGCAGACCAATGCGCTGCACGGCACCGGCCTTGCCTTCATGCACATGGAGTTGACGATCAAGGCGCCGACCTATGTTGGTGACACCTTGCAGGTGATCGTGCAGACGACCGAGTCACGACCCTCCAGCAAGCCCGGGCGCGGTGTTGTCGCGTCGCTGTGCACGGTCATCAATCAGCGCGGCGAGGAGGTAGCGACCTTCACGCCGGTGCGGCTCATTCGGGGTCGCGACTTCGTCGGTGCAGGTTCCTGAGATGGTGGAGTCCGCAGCGGTGCTGGTCGACTCGGACGGCCCGGTCCGCGCCCTCACGCTCAACCGTCCGGATGCGCTCAACGCATTCGATGACGAACTGCATGAGGCGTTGATCGAGGCGCTGCGGGAGATCTGTTATGACGCCGAGGCGAAGGTGGTCGTGGTGACCGGCGCCAACAAGGCATTCAGTGCCGGCGGCAACATTGACGACTTCACCACGCTGGCCAATGATCTGCATGTGCGTAGGGCCACCCTGCGCAAGGGTCGGAAGTTGTTCGACGACTTGATCAATGTGCACCTTCCGGTGATCGCCGCGGTCAACGGCCCAGCGGTGGGCCTGGGGTGCACGTTGGCGACGGCCTGCGACATGGTGTTCATCTCTGAAGACACCTTCATGGCTGACCCGCACATCACCGTCGGTCTGGTGGCCGGCGACGGTGGTGCGATCACCTGGCCGCTGAACGCGGGACTGCTGCGGGCCAAGGAGTTCCTGCTGACCGGCGACCGCATCACCGCCGAGCGTGCCGTCGAAATGGGGCTCGCCAACAGAGCCGTACCCGCGGATGAGTTGATGGCCCGGGCCACCGAGTTCGCGCACCGACTCGCGGCGTTGCCGTGGCAGGCCGTGCAGGACACCAAGGCGGTGCTCAATCAGCACCTGCGTGTCGCGTCGGCCTCGATGCTCGGATACGGCCTCGCGGCTGAGAGCCAGTCCCATGACACTGCCGAATATCGCGCTGTGCCAGAACGTTTCCGAGCGAGACGGAAGTGAGGTTGCGATGGACTTCGCGCTGAGCGACGAGCAGCAGACACTTCAGCAGGTGCTGCGCGAGTTCCTGCAGGCCAAGTCGCCGGAAGTCGCCGTCCGGGAGCAGATGGAGGACCCTGTCGGCTTCGATCGGGCGCTGTGGACCCAGATGGCGCAACAGCTGGGTTTGCAGAGTCTGGCCATTCCCGAGGAATTCGGCGGTAGCGGCTTCGGATTCGTCGAACTGGGGATCGTGTCGGAAGAGCTGGGCAGGTCTCTGGCAGTCACCCCGTTCTTCGCCTCGTGCGTGATGGCCTCGCACCTGCTGCTGGCTCTCGATGACCAGCAGGCCTGCAGCGACTACCTTCCGGGCCTTGCCAGCGGCGAGTCCATCGCCACCGTGGCCCTCGCCGAAGACAGCGGGTCGTGGCAGCCCTCGTCGGTGGCAGCGACGGCGACAGGGGCGGATGACGCATGGGCCATCAACGGACACAAGTCGTTTGTGCTTGATGGCGCGGTGGCCGACCTGATACTCGTCGCCGCCAGAGTCGAAGGGATGGTCGGGGTTTTCGCTGTGGACAGCGGGGCGCGGGGCCTGGCCGTCGAGCCTTTGGCGACGATGGATCAGACCAGAAAACAGGCCCGGCTGACCTTCGCCGACACTCCGGCGCGGCTGGTCGGCTCGGTCGAAGCCGCAGAGCCCGCGTTACTGAAGATGCTCGACCTGGCCGCCATCGCGGTCGCCGCGGAGGCACTCGGTGGAACCGGCATGGTGCTGGACATGGCGGTGGACTACGCGAAAGTCCGCGAGCAGTTCGGTCGCAAGATCGGATCGTTTCAGGCGATCAAGCACAAATGTGCGTCGATGCTGGTGGAGCTCGAATCATCGCGCTCAGCAACGTATTACGCGTTGTGGGCGGCATCGGTCGGTCATGACGATGTTCCCAAGGTCGCATGTCTGGCCAAGGCCTTCTGTGTTGATGCGTTCCTTTACGCCTGTGGAGAGAATATTCAGATTCATGGCGGTATCGGATTCACCTGGGAGCATCCGGCCCACCTCTACCTCAAGCGTGCGAAGAACGCGCAACTGTTCCTCGGCAGCTCTGACTTCCACCGACAGCGCCTCGCTGATCGCATCGGCATCTGATCACCACAACGATAGGGGAGAAAACACATGGGATCGCTTGACGGTCGGGTCGCCATCGTGACCGGCGCCGGCCGGGGTCTTGGCCGCGCGCATGCGCTCACACTGGCCGCTGAAGGTGCTGCCGTGGTCGTCAACGATCCAGGCACCGGGGGAGACGGGGCCGGCGCAGACGCCTCGCCGGCGCAGCAAGTCGTGGCGGAAATCGAGCAGGCCGGTGGTCGGGCTGTCGCCAACCTCGACAGCTGCGCTGACTGGAACGCCGCTGAAATGCTCGTGGCG
Organism: Mycolicibacter senuensis; assembly: GCF_003284925.1. Taxonomy (GTDB): domain Bacteria; phylum Actinomycetota; class Actinomycetes; order Mycobacteriales; family Mycobacteriaceae; genus Mycobacterium; species Mycobacterium algericum_A. The sequence continues at coordinate 67,896 of NZ_QMEX01000007.1, read as the reverse complement.
CAAGCGGTTGACACCTTCGGATCACTCGACGTGTTGGTCAACAACGCCGGCATCCTTCGGGACAAGATGAGCTTCAACATGGCAGAAGCTGACTGGGACGCGGTGATGGAGGTTCATCTCAAGGGCCACTTCGCGCCGTCGCGGTTCGCCGCGGCCTACTGGAGAGCGAAGGCCAAGGAAGGCGGCGACGTCTACGGCCGAATCGTCAACACCAGCAGTGAGTCCGGCTACATCGGCCTGGTCGGCCAGGTCAACTACGCGACGGCCAAAGCCGGCATCGTCGGGATGACGCTTGGCATGGCCCGCGAATTGGAACGGATCGGGGTCACGGTCAACGCGATCGCGCCACGTGCGCGCACCCGGATGACTACCGGCGCGTTCAGCGGCTATCGCGAGGCCGTCGAGGGGCAGTTCGATGATCGGGCTCCGGAGAACATCAGTCCCGTCGTCGCCTGGCTCGCCGGTCCGTGGGCAGGACACATCTCCGGCAAGGTGTTCGTGTGCTACGGCGGTGATGTCGAATTGCAGAGTCCCATTCAAACCGCGGTGCACCTCTCCGCCGGCGAGCGGGCGTGGACCGTCGAGGAACTCGTGACGCGGTCGCATGAGTTTTTTCCCGGCGACAGTACCCCGGGTGTAGTGGCTTTGCGGGCCGGAATCGGCGGCTGACCCACGGGCGCAGGATATAGAGCGGATCGGCGGGTGTTGCCCTAGCACATCGCATCCGGCGGAACGGAACGCAGTGAACAGTATGCTGCTTGTCCATGCGTAACGCGCGGAGAGGGTAGCGATGGCGGTCACGATCAAGTCACTGCAGGCGCCGAAAGCCGCCGAGCTGATCGCTGCCCAGCTACGCCGTCAGATCGTCTCCGGCGAGCTGAAGGAGGGCGACGCGTTGCCGTCGGAATCAGCATTGATGGACCAGTTCGGCGTGTCCCGACCCACGCTGCGCGAAGCGATCCGTGTCCTCGAGTCGGAACGCATCGTGCGGGTCAAACGCGGGAATCGCGGCGGCGCGTACGTGCTCGTACCGCAGTCCGCCGTTGCCGGTCGCTATACCGGGACTCTGCTGCAGTACCAGGGCGCCACGATGGCCGACCTCCACGAGGCACGGGCTCAGCTGGAGTCTGCCTGCGTCGGAGTGCTTGCCCAGAAACGCACGGCGGCCGATCTTCGTGAGCTGGACACGCTGCTCGCGGCCGGCGAGGAGCTTCGCAGCGATCCGATTGCGTACGGCGAAAAGCATGAACTGCAATTTCACCGCAGGCTCGTGGAGTTGGCCGGCAACCAAACGATGGTCGTCCTGCTCGACATGCTCTTCTCGATCGTTGAGATGCAAAACCGGTCCTACATGAAATCGCATCCGGTCGACGAGAGTCAGCAAGCGGCGATCCGCGCGTCCCACCGCGCTCATGTGAAGGTTGTCGATCTCATCCGTGCCAAATCCAGCGAGGAAGCGGTTGCCCTGTGGCACAAACATCTGACCCTGATCAGCGAACTCGTCACCGGGCCCGGCGAGGTTGTGCTCGACATATTGCCGTGACGGGGGTGCGCCTGGTCCGGCCGACCCGCCTTACCCGCCTAGTAGTTAGATAATATAGTTGGTTCGCGTGGGTCGATCGAGCGCCGAGGAGAGAAATCAGATGACGCAGGGATCGGGGCCACTGACCGGTGTGCGTGTTATCGAGATCGCGGGGCTGGGAGCCGGACCGTATGCCGCGATGCTGCTGGCCGACCTCGGCGCCGATGTGATCCGGGTTGACCGACCCGGTACCCGATCTGCCAGCCCGGAGAAGTACGCACTGAGTCGAGGACGCCGATCGATCATCATCGATCTGAAAAAGCCCGATGGCCTGGCCGCGTTGCTGACGCTCGTGCAGCAAGCCGATCTGATGTTCGAGGGCTTTCGTCCCGGGGTCGCCGAGAAACTCGGATTTGGTCCCGCGACGTGCCTCGAGCGTAATCCGGCACTGGTCTACGGGCGGATGACCGGCTGGGGCCAGGACGGTCCGATGGCTCAGATGGCCGGCCATGACCTCAATTACCTCGGGCTCACCGGTGCGCTGCAACTGTTGGCCCGCCCTGGTGGTCAGCCCGCGTCTCCGCCCGGTTTTATCGCCGATTTCGGCGGGGGCGGATTGATGCTCGCGTTCGGGCTGGTGTGCGCCTTGCTGGAGAGCAGATCGACCGGCGTTGGGCAGGTGGTCGACGCGGCCATGGTCGACGGCGTCGCGTCACTCACCACCCTGGTGCACGCGATGATGGCGCAGGGACGTTGGCGAGAACCACCCGGTACGAACTTCTGCGACGGTGGGGCGCCCTACTACGACAGCTATGAAACCTCCGACGGCGGTTACGTCGCCGTTGCGCCGATCGAACCGCAGTTCTACGGCATCATGGTCGACAAACTGGGGCTCGCTCTCGAGGAGCTTCCCGACCGTGACGACCCGGCGAACTGGCCAGAGCTCAAACGGCGCTTCGCCGGCATCTTCCGATCGCGAACACGCGCGCACTGGGCCGAACTCTTCGACGGCTCCGACGCCTGCGTGACGCCGGTGTTGTCGTTCACCGAGGCTGTCGCCCATCCGCACAATGTGGCCCGGATGACCTACCCGACGGCCTTCGGTGTCCGCCAGCCGACACCCGCTCCGCGCTTCGGCCGCAACCCGGGTTCCATCAGCGGTCCTCCGCCGCTTCCCGGTGAGCATTCGCGTGAAGTCCTCGCGGACTGGGGATTCGCCGAACCGGACATCCACCGATTGATCGACGCCGGTGCCGTTGTCGGGTCGCCATGACATGCGACGCACATTAGGCGTAACGCAGCGGCAGTGTGTCCAGCGCGAAAGTCTGCGCGGGGAACACGATCTCGGGGGTGTAACCGCGCGCCAGCTCGAACTCGGGCACCCGGCGCAGCCACTCGGTGATGATCAAATTCAGCTCCATCCGCGCGAGATGAGAGCCCAGGCAGCGGTGTGGTCCGCCGCCGAATCCCCAATGCCGGTGCACCTTGCCGTCCATCACCACGTCGTTGGTCGATATCGCGTCGCTGTCGTCGCGGTTGATTGCGCCCAGGCACAACCGCACCGGTGTTCCTTCCGGCAGCGTGATGCCGCCGATGGTGACGGACTCGGTGGTTACCCGCGGCACCAGCGGCGCCGACGGCTCCAGGCGGATGATCTCTTCGATGAACACCTTGACCTGTTCGGGCTCATCGCGCAGCGCGGCCCTCAGCTGAGGCCGACGCGCGAGTTCCAGGAAAGCGGCGCCCATCGCCGCGGTCACGGTGTCCAACCCGGCCAGCACGAACAAGTAGCTCATGCCGATGGCCTCGGCGTCATCGAGGGCATCCTCGCCGGTCAAAAGCTGCGACAACATGTCGTGGCGCGGGTTTTGTCGGTGTTCGTTGATCGTCTCGGTCAGGTAGGCGAACAGCTCCAGCGCCGGGTTGAGGTCAGCGCCCTCCAGCGAGGGCAGGTCGGCTAGCGCGATGACCGCGTCCTTCCAGGCGATAAGGCGGTCGCGGTCTTTCAGCGGAAGGCCGAACATCGTCAGGAACACTTGCGACGGGTACGGGATCGCGATATCCGCCATCACCTCACACTGGCCCTGGGCGGCGACGGAGTCGACGATGGCAACGGCCTGCCGCTGCAGCGACGGCAGCATCTCAGCCAAGGTGTGCGGGCTGAAGAACGGCTGCAGAATGTTGCGGAACCGGGTGTGCTCCGGCGGGTCAAATGCGATCGGCACCAGCGGAACCGGACTGCCCAGGATGTCGACCGCCTTCTTCGACGAGAAGACCTTGGGATTGCGCAGCGCCGCCAGTACATCGTCACGCCGGGTCACGTAGTACCAGCCGTCCATGAACACCACCGGACCGGTATCCCGCAGAGCCGCCCACCCGGCAGCACGGTCGGTTGCCAGCGGCAATCCCGAATACTCGAGCTGCGGGGCGCCGTGGGTGTCAGATCCGCTCTCACGCATGGTGGTCATATGATCGCCTCTGGCATTCGGTTCCTCCGTCGCCGCCCGTCGCTGCTACGGACTCGGGGCGTGACCTGTGTGGTCACCGCTTTCTAACAAATTAGTCAACTGCAGGTCTGCGGTCAATGATCGATCTGGTGCTGCCACCGCGGCCGGCGCGGTGTGCTACGGGGGCGATGTCCTGGGGGAGATTGTGCAGGTACCGTCAACCGATGTGACGACGCCGAACGGTTCCGCCAAGCGGCGCCCTCCCTATGGAGCCAACCCCAGCCTCGGGGCGAGCGGTAACCGCGCGCGAGCAGAGATCTTGTCCGCTGCCCGGGAACTGTTTGGGGAAGCCGGTTACCACGGCGTCACTGTCGATCAGATCGCTCAACGGGCAGGCCGTTCGGGCCCGGCGGTCTACCAATACTTTGAGAACAAGGAAGAGATCTTCCGCATCTTCGTCGATGAGCTCGGAGCCGAACTCATCGCCCATGCCAAGACGGCGGGCGCGGTGGTCGGCCCCGATGGGTTCGATGCATTGCGGCGCTTCATCGGCGGATTGTCCGCCCTGTTCCAGAAGCACCGGGTCACCGCCATCGAGTGGCCGTCGGCGGAAGCCGCCGACCAACAGCTGCTCACCCCCGCCGAAGCATTCCTGCACCGCTTTGCCGAAGAGGTCCGTCCCAGGCTAGGGCTCTCCACCGTGGCGACAGGGCACGACACACTGCGGTCGGTGCCGATGGCGATGCTGTCGATCGTGCAATGGGCCGAGTACACGCGTGCGGCGCGAAGCCCCGAGCTGACCCCCCAGCGTCTCAACGACTCCCTGGCGCGGCTTTTCTACGGGGTCATCACGCACGCCGGCCACACTGACAACTTGGCGGTAGCTGCCAGGGATCACAGCAAGGGCGGTCCGGGGATACTGTTGAGCAACCCCGGGTCGCCGATGGCGGGACTGCGAAGACCGGTCACCCTGCGGAACCGACCTACCGTCGAACGCATCTTGCACGCCGCGACGCAGGTATTCGCGCGAAAAGGATACGCCGGCTCCAATATTCAGCAGATCGCCGAACAGGCGCAGGTGGGAAAGCCCAGTGTCTACACCTACTGGACGGACCGGGAAGCGTTGTTCTCGACGCTGGCAGGCCGGGCCTCCGTTGCCCTGCAACGTGTACTGTCGCATGACGTTGCGGCCGAGGTACTCAGCAGTGGCGAGGGCGGCAGCCAGTGGCTGGACGAATGGATCGATCTGGTGGTGCAGCACGGGGCGGTGCTGCACATCTGGACCCACGAAACAGCCCTTGATGGCACCGCGTTGGGCGCGCTGGCGGAGCAGATGACAGCGTTCGTCACCGACCGCCTCACCGCTCTGGTGCCCGGCCCGCAGCCTGAGGGGCACAATCCGGTACCGGTTCTGCTGTGGGCCTTGCTTGTTGAATTCCCATACACAATGTCGGTTCAACTGCCTGAGCTCGAGCGTGCCGAGCTGCGCGAGTTGCTGCAGCACATGATCCACTTCGGCCTACCCGCGATTCGCGAGGAGACCGCAGTCTGAACGGCGCCCCGCGGCATCGACGAGATGCAGGGTGCCGCGGAACCGAGAGTCGGAGCTGGGCTCTATGCGCCCACGTGCTGCAGCGGGGGCGGGTTGACCGCGTCCGGATCCGGGTTGGCGAGGGGGAGTCCCATGAACCTGCGGGCGTTGTCGCCCATGAAGTCGTAGGTGCGCCGCTTGTCCATGCCCTCGGCGTATTTGAAGAAGCCTTTCGGCTCGCTCAACCCTTCGGGATGGGGATAGTCCGAGCCGAAGAGCACCCGGTCCCACCCGACGGTTGCGACCACATCGGCCACCGAGCCTTCCCAGAACGGGCTGACCCAGATGTTGCGGCGGAAGACGTCCAAGGGGTGCTCGGGGAAGTTCTGCGGCATCTTCTTGTACAGGTCTTCCAGATCGTGGAACAGCGGTTTGATCCAAGAGCTGCCGTTCTCCACGCTGGCGACCCGCAACTTCGGAAACCGCGTCAGCGTCCCGTGGCAGATCAAACTGCCGATCATGTCGGCGATTTCGCGGTGGCCGAGTACCAACCACCGGAAAGCGCTCATCGCCATGAAGTTGTTGGTCTCGGGCGGCTCCCACATGTTTATGTAGTCGGTCAGCGGCGGCTGGCTGGCGTGCACCACTACCGGGAGCCCGGCAGCCTCGACTTCACGCCAGAAGGGGTCAAACTCCGGCAGCGCGGGAGAGCGCCAGCCGCGCAGGCCCTTAACGGGTGCGGGCTTGATCAGCACCACCCTGGCACCGTTCTCCAGCACGTACGCCAACTCTCGGCGTGCGCCGTCGACCTCTGCGCAGTTGATCACCGGTGTCATGAAGAGTCGGTCCTCGTAGGTGAAGTTCCAGTGCTCCAGCATCCACTGGTTCAGTGCGTGGATCATGGCCATCGTCAGTTCGGGATCTTCTGCCGCCGAATGTTCGACGAGATTGGCCAGCGTCGGGTACACCAGCGCCTGGCTCACTTCTTGGCGGTCGAGCTCTTTGATCCGGTCCACTGGGTTGCGCGCCGCGGCCGGCGCGTCAATTGGGTCACCCTGCATCTCACGCAGTGTCAAACCCTCCGTGTTTTGGCCCGAGTAGAACTTCTCATGCGAGCCCGGGGCGGCGACCCGCTCGAAGGTCGGGTTCGGGATGTACTCGGTGATCTTGCCCATGATCGCGATCCGGCTGTGCCGACCAACCTGGACGAACTGCACCGCCTTTTGATAGCGCTCCGGCAGAAACTTCGTGAGCGCCTCGGGCAGCTCATACATGTGCTGATCGGCATCGAAAATCGGTGCGTCGGTGAACTGCGTCATCGTTGTTCCTTTCCGCAGTGTCCATCAGGCTGAACCGGACTCTGAACTCCCATGTTAGATCAATTCTAACGAAATAGTCAACGAACTTCTCCGGCCTGCTCATCGACAGTCGTGCGGATGTAGTCCCACGCGTCGCGGGCGTTGCGGCCGACCGGAAGAAACATCCACGCGTGAATGCCGCCGTCGAGCTCGTACCAACCGAGTTCCACCCCCTCGGCGTTCGCGCGCCGGCGGAACGCCCGTGCGTCGGGGTTGAGCACTTCGTGGGTGCCGGTCAGGATGCTGATGCGCGGCAATCCCGACAGCGGTACCGTGCTTGGGCTTATCAGTGGATCGTCCAACGAGGCACCACCCGCGTAGTGCCGGGCGGCTTCACGCAACACACTGGGGCTCAGTATCGGATCGACCGCCGCGACCGCGGCGACGCCGGGGTCAGGCAATGCCGCGTGCAGCCACGGTGAGAGCAGGAGAGCGTCGCCGGGCTGCGGCAGGCCAGCAGCACGCAAAGCGTGACACAACCCGAGTGCCAGACCTCCACCGGCTGACTCTCCCATGAACGCAACCGATTTCGGGTGATGAGTCTGCAAGACCTGCCGGTAGACGTCAAGCAGGAACGGATAGACCTCGCGGTAGGTGTGTTCCGGCGCGAGGGGATATATCGGTACGGTGACCGTGCGTTGCAACGTGGTGGCGATTTTCGCGATGGCGGGCCAATGTAGCGCCGGGATGATGTCCAGGACGTAGGCGCCGCCGTGTAAGTAGAGAACGTGTCCCCTCAGGGCATCTGGGGCTACTGACTTGGGACTCACTTCGTAGACGGGCCAGCCGCTCAGATCAGCCTGCCTGACATCGATCTTGTGACGCACTCGGCGGGGCGGCCGCCCGGAGTAGGGCTTCCGGGGATGGGAAACCCAATGATCCAACTTGCGCGGCAGGATCGTCGAGGTAAGCGTGCTGCTCAGCCGCAGCAGCTTCGCCATAGCGCGCAGTCCGCGGGTCGCGTGGGGTCTACCTTGCTCGCCGCCGTCGGTCATCTGGTTACTCATCGCATCCGCCGCGTCTGACGGATACCGAAGGATCGTGAGATTCCCGCGGTGAGTAGTTCAAGCCCGAGTGCAAAGCCGCCCTCGTTGACGTCGATCGCCGCGCTCGGGTCGGGAAGCATTGCCAGTATCGGGTACTCGGTGGAATCGAGCCGATCTATGGCGGTGTCGTCAGGAGCCGGCAGGTCCGACGAGGCGGCGCGGACGGTGTGTTCGTATGCCACGTAGGCGCGGGTGAAGTTGTAGCACACGTTGTACACACGTACGGCGTCGGCGAGCGCCAGTCCGGCGCGCTGCAGTAGGCCGATGCCGGTGTCGAGGCGTCGCCATTGGGCCGGGGTCAGGGCAGCCCGGACGACTGAGGTGGATGCGTACAGCACGACCTCCCGATACGCGGGGGTGTCTTCCATCAGGTCGCGGTAGGCGGTGAAGTAGGCGACCAGCTCGACATCCCACTCACCGTCGCCGGCCGGCGGCAGTCGACGGTGCAGCTCGCGCATCACCCGGTGGGCGAGCGCATCGAGCAGATCGTCTTTATTCCGGAAGTACTTGTAGATGCTCATGACGGCACAACCGAGCTTGCGGGCCAGCGCGGGCATGCTCAGCTGCGCCAAGCCCTCGGTTTCGGTGAGCTCCAGCGCCGCCGCAAGAATCTCCTCGTGGCTCAACGAGTTTCGGGCGCGGCGGCGCGGCACGGCCGGTGAGCTAGACGTTGCCGGCGACATCGTCATCTCCTTTGGGTCGAGAGGGCTGTCCGTGACTCGGGGCCGGCAGCCTCCTCCGCGGACGGGATGAGGTGCCGGCTGCGCAGCGCCGTGCGCAGCACCTTCCCGGCACCGTTGAGCGGCAAGGCATCCACGACGTACCAATAGGCCGGGACTTTGAACCCGGCAAGCCGTGCCCTGGTGAATGTGCGAAGTTCCTCGAATGCCGGCGGGCGTGCGGGGTCGGCGGGCACGATGAACGCGGCAAGCGTCTCACCTAGCCGCGAATCCGGCACCCCGACCACGCCGACGGCCGCGACATCGGGGTGGGCGGCGAGCACATTCTCGACTTCGAGCGGGTAGATGTTCTCCCCGCCGCGGACCACCATGTCGTGGCGCCGACCACGCAGGCGCAGATAACCGTCGGAGTCGACGGCGCCGAGATCGCCGGTGTGCAGCCAGCCGTCCGGCCCGTGGACCGACAGGTGCGGTGCCGCAGCGACGACTTCGCCGACCCCTGCGGCATCGGGTTGATCGATACGCAGCTGCAGACCCGGTACCGGGCGGCCCACCGTGCTCAGCACGGCGCTTGCGCCCGCGGCGGCTCTGCGGTGATCGTCGGGGCCCAGGCAGGTGATCGGGCTGCCCTCGGTCTGCCCGAACAAGTTGACCAGCGCGAGGTTGGGCAGCAGTTGCAACACACGGTGCAAGGTGTCCGGGGTGATCGGTGCGGCGCCGTAGATCAGGGTCTTCAGCGGCACGGTGTGCAGCAGGTTCTCGGTGAGCAGCATCTCGATCATCGAAGGAACCAGCAGGCAGTGCGTGGCCCCGAGTTGGCGCAGGCCGCACCACCAGTCGGTGGAGAATCGGTTGGTCGCCAGGATTGCCGCACCGGACGCGAGCGCGACGAGGGTGTTGCCGAGCCCGCCGATGTGATGCAGCGGTGAGCCCGTCGCGTAGCGGTCGTCCGGAGTGAAACCGACGAGCCCGCCGAGGACCTCGGTTCGTGCCGCGAGCACATCGTCGGTGAAAGGTACGGGTTTGGGGAGCCCGGTTGTTCCGGAGGTATACAGGTAGAAAGCGGCACCGCGGCATTGCGACGGGACCGGCGCCGACGACACCGGTAGTGCCGGCAACGTCACGGTACGCACCCCCGCGGTCGCGGCGACGTCGTCGGCGATCCCGGTGAACGCGGCTTCGGTCACCAGGACCGGTGAGCCCGTCGCGCGCACGACGGCGTCCAATTCGGTTGCGGTCAGTCGCGGGCCCAGCGGAGCCAGGGGCTTGTCGGTGGCCGCGCCGGCGAGCAGTAGCGCCAGGGCGTCGGCGTTGGTGGTGAGCAACGCCGGCACCGACTGGCCGTCGGCGGTGTTCAATGCGGTCAGGAACTCCGCGGCCGAAGCGATCTTGCCGACCAACTCGCGGCCGGTGACGGCTCCGCTTTCGTCGATGGCGGCGAGGCGGTCGCTGGCGGCGTGCGTTGCGATGACCCGTTCCAGCCAGGTCATGTGGATCTGGCCTTGGCTCTGTCCAAGAATGCCGTGACGAGCGCTTGGTGCTCGGCTGTGTCGAATGAGTCGAACTCTTCGGACAACGCGTACTCAAGGATTCCGGCCACCGCCCGCTTCATGTGCATGTTGAGTGCGCGCTTGGTGCTCTGCACTGCCTGGGGCGGCAGAGCGGCGATTCGCTGCGCCACCGTGATGGCCTCGTCGAGAAGATCGGCGTCGGAGACCACCCGGTTGGCCAGGCCCATCGCAACGGCCTGATGCGCTGGAATGCGCTCGCCGGTCAGGAGGTATTCCTTGGCGCGAAGCATGCCCATCAGCAGTGGCCAGGTGGGAGCGCCGCCATCGGCGGCGGTAAGCCCGACGCTGACGTGGGGGTCGGCCAGGTACGCGCTTTCCCCGATCAGGACGATGTCGCTGAGCACCGCCAGGTTGCAGCCAAGTCCGACAGCGGGTCCGTTGACCGCGGCCACTACCGGGAGCGGGAAGTCCACCATCTCGGTCAGTAGCCGGCGGGCGCCCTCAATTTCGCGGCGGCGCGCAGGCCGATCGTCCCAGAGTTCGACGAAGTGGTTGAAGTCGCCCCCGGCGCTGAACGCCGGTCCGGCGCCGGTCAGGACAACGGCGCGGGCATCGGTGTCGCGTGCTAGGTAGCCCCACACGGATTGCAGCGCCGTGTGCAGTGCCTCGTTGGCCGCGTTCATTGCCTGCGGCCGGTTCAACGTCACCACCCGTACAAGACCGCGTGCCTCAATCAGTAACTCGGGTCCGAACGGATTCGTCACAACGCGAACTATAACGGAAGGCTTACGATATAGAAAGCGCCCCGGCTGCCCTCGATGCGGCTACTGGCGCAATTCGGGCATGACCTCCGCGGCGACCCATCGCATGTGGTCGAGGTACTCCTCCAGGTCGCGGACCGGTGGCGGCGGTACCCAGGTCTCAGTCACGCCTACTTCGGCCAGTTGTCCACATTGGTCGACAACCTCGTCGGCATGCCAACTGCCCTTGGCCGCGGGGTTGTCGAGGACGGCGTGAGCGTCGCCCATATTCAGCCACGCGGTGGAGTAAAAGACATCCAGTGGCCGATCGCGCCAGGTGGGTCGCGACCGGATGTAGTCGAGCCGACGGGGAATCCGTTCCGGGGGGGTCTGTAGCGGTGCCCAGCCGGAACCAATTCTGGCGACGCGTTCCACTGCGGCGCGCGAGTCGCCGCCGAACCAGAGTGGGGGATAAGGCGTTTGAACGGGCTTGGGCGCGAAGGCGATGTCCTGGAAATCGACGTGGCGGCCGTGGAAGTCGGGTCGTTGCGCGGTCCACAATTCGACCATGGCATCGACGTATTCGTCCATCCGTTTACCTCGTTGGGAGAAGGGAATGCCCAGAACGTCGAACTCCTCGCGGAGCCAACCCACCCCGAGCCCGACGACGGCGCGCCCGCCGGTCAGCCAGTCCAGCGTTGCCCAGGCCTTCGCGGCGATGAGGGGGTGGTGCAGGGGCAGAATGCTGACCAACGATCCGACCCGAAGCCGACTGGTGACGCCGGCGAAATAGCCAAGGGCGGTGGTGGCGTGCAGCGCGTGCTCACCGGAGAGCGCGACGTGCTCGGAAGGGAAGAAGAAGTGCTCGGACACCAGCGCCGTGGTGAACCCGATTTCGTCGGCGAGGCGGGCTACTCGGGCGATCTCCGCTCCGGAGAGGCCGGCCTCCCATGGTTGGCTGACCGCTTCGACGGTCATGCAGTTGGGAAGCACGATCGAGAACTTCATGCGGCGCTCTCCTTATTCGTTGGCCCGGTCATTGGCACACAACACCGAGCGGGTCGCGTCGAGCAACTCGCGGGCAACCGCCAACGGCGCCCGGCGGGCCCAACTCGCCTGGAAGAGCTCGGGGCCGACCCGGGTGCGGACACCCTTATCAGCGAGCAGGGAAAGGATTGTCGCAATGTCGAATTCGCCCGCTCCCGGCAGCGCGCGGTGATACATCGCTTCCTCGGCCAAGTCCGGCGGTCCGGTGAGTGGACCGTCGCAGAGCTGTACTGCGAAAATGCGGTCCGGCGGGATGCCGGTCAGCGTGCGCTCATCCCATCCGCCGCGGATCAGGTGGCTGATGTCGATGGTGAGCCCGCCGTTGGGCGGGGCTGCGTCGCGCAGGATTTGCCAGCCGGTGGCCAAGTCGCGCACCGGGCCGAACGCGACGAACTCCAGCGATACCCGCAGGCCGAAAGCAGCGGCATCGGCGCACAGCACGCCAAACCGATCGCTGGCTGCGGCGACCGGCACCGTCTGATCACCGGTAAGCGCTGCCGAGACGGTATCAGCGCCCAGTTCGGCGGCCGCTGCGAAGAACGCCGATCGGTCCCACCGGGAGCGGAATACCGCCTTTTCCTGCCCGTTTGGGGTTTCGGGCGACCAGTCGTCGCATCCTTCCAGTTCGACGCAGGAGATACCGGCATCCTGGAGGATCCGTCGCATGGCCGCCGGTGTGAGTCCTTCGCGCGACACCGCCCGGTGGTAGACGAGAGGCCACACACTGACCGCGTCGAAACCCGCGGACGCCGCGGCGGCAACGAAGTCACGAAACGGCGTGGGCAGCAGGCACCCGTTGTAGAGCACGAGCTCTGAAGCGATACTCACGAGGTTAACGCCCTGGTGGGGCGATCATCTCACCGAGCAATACCACCGCAGGTGTTTCCGGGCCGGGAGGCACCACGTCCCAGATCCGGCGCGCCGCCAGTTCGGGCGAGTCGACTATTCCATCGGCGAGCGCCTGCCGAATGCTCGGTGCCAACGGGTTGATCGAGACATCGACTGATGCGTCGGCGCGCAAGGACGGGGTGTCCACGGCACCGGGACGGATGGCTACCACCCAACGGTTTCCCGGCCGTTGCGCCAGTTCTGCCCGCACGGTGCGTACCCACTGCTCCATGGCGGCTTTGCCGGCGCCGTACCCTGCCCGTCCGGCGAACGGCACCCGAGCAGCGGCGGACGAAATCATCACCAGTCCGACTTCGACGTCGGTGGGGGCGTTGCGCAGGAATGCCTCGCCAAGGATCAGTGGCGCCGCCGCGTTGGCCAATACATGACGGCGGTAGGCGACGGGATCGACCTCGCCGATCAATCCGACGGGATCCTGGACGAAGGCATTGTTGACAAAGACCGCGCGGCGCCCGTTGAAGTTGCCGAGTTCGGTGGCGAGATGTTCGGCGACGGCATCCCAGTCGGCCGGCTCGGACAGGTCGGCTCGAACACTCTCCAATGTCGGATGCGGTCGCCGCGCGATGTTGATGACATGCGCGCCGGGGTAGGGCACCGTCTCGGCCAGGGCTGCGCCAATACCGCTGGTGGCACCGGTGATCCAAACGGTGGTTTCGGCAGTCGACACTCAAGATCCTTTCGGGTTCGTCGCGGTCTCAGCGTCGCAAGGCTTGGCCCGGGGTGAACTTGATGGGTAGCCGCCGCACCGCATTCACTTCACCTGCGTCCGGGAACCGTTCGTACTCACCGGCGAGCTCGAAGTCGGGCAGCCGTTGCAGGATGTGATCGACCATGACCTGGAACATCATTCGGGCGAAATGAGACCCCAGACAGCGGTGGATACCGACACCGAAGGACAGGTGCTTTCGGGCGTTCGGGCGGCGCAGGTCCAAGGTATCGGGGTTCTCGAAGACCGTCGGGTCGCGGTTGGCCGCCGCCCACATCAGCAGCGCGCGCTCGCCCGCCTGCAGCTGCTGACCGTGGAACCTGGTTTCGCGCGAGACCGTGCGCGCCTGCCCTACAACGGGCGTGCAGTGCCGGAGAAACTCGTCGGTGCCCTGTGCGAGGAGGCTTGGATCGTTGGTCAGTTCCTTGCGGAGCTGTGGCTCTTGGCAGAGGCGCAGCAGGACATTGCCGGTCAGCCCGCTGGTGGTGTCCATGCCGCCGAGCATCATCAGGAATCCGTACATGGTGATCTGGGTGTCATCGAGCGGTGTGCCGTCCAGGGTGCCGCGCAGGATATCGCTGAACAGGTCGTCGCCCAGGCCCTCGGCGCGACGCGCCTGGAGCTGTTTGGCGATCTCGCCGAAAAGCTCCATGCCGGCGATACCGGCCTTCTCCGGGTCGTCGGAGCGATCGTGCACCAACGTGTGAACCCACTGCACCCAATCGCGGTATCGAGACTCGTCCCACTTCAGCATGCGCAGGATCACGCGGGCCGGCAGCGGGGTGGTGAATTCGGCGACGATGTCGCAGGTGCCACGTTCGATGAACGAATCGATCAACTCATTCGCGATCGCGGTAGCCATCGGCCGCGCTGTCTCGGCGGCCTTGGGCGAGAACTGCCGCAGCGTGACATCGCGCAGTTCCTTGGTCTGCGGCGGATCCGATTCGATGGGCAGAATCGGGAACGGCATCCCGCTGGGCGGCACTCCAACCGTGGGATACGAATTGAACAGGTCGTCGTCGCGTGCCGCATCGAACACCGACGCGTAATCCATCAACGCCCAAAAGCCACCGTGATGCTCGGAATGCGCTACCGGGCAACCCGATTCCCGTAGCCGCGCAATCGGACCGTAAGGGTCTTCGCGGAATTTCGGAGAATGGTGGTCGAGGTCGATCGTGGAGCGGGGCTGAGTGTGGGGGCGGGTATCCGTCATCGGTAGCTACTCCTCGGCGCGGTCTCAACGGGTGCCAGATTCGCCGGGATGGCCACGACACCGCGTTGCCTGGCCTATAACGTAAGCCATCTACTATGGAGGCGTCCAGGCTACTTCTTCAGATTCGATGCTCATGCCGACCGCGCCAACCGAGGAGTCGCCGATGAACACGCCAGAAGTCACGCAGCCGCCGACGGCCGTCGTAGGAGTCACGCCCGGGGAGCTGGCCGCGGACGTGACGGCCTACCGCCGCGAACTGCGACATTTCTTACGCACCGAACCGCAACTCGACGCCTGGCGTGTCGACCCGGCGCAATCAACCGAAGAGATTCTCCAGTCGCACGCTCGCCTGCTGGCGCTGCTGTATTCGGCAGGCTGGAACCGTTACGGATGGCCGCCGGCCGTGGCGGGTCTGGGCGGCAGCGAGATCCACCGGGCTGTCCTCTACGAAGAATTGAGCATGGCCGACCTGCCGATCCCGGAGCAGTGCATGACGCTGGATACGGTCGGCCCTGCCGTACTGGGCTTCGCCCCCGAGTTGGCCGCGAAGCTGCTTCCGGGATACCTGCGCGGCGCGGAGTGGTGGGGGCAAGCGTTCAGCGAGCCCGATGCCGGCAGCGACCTGGCCGCGTTACGTACCCGCGGAAGCATCGACAACGACCGGATGATCATCAGCGGCCAAAAGATATGGACCAGCCAGGGGGCGACCGCGACCCGGTTACTGTGCCTGGTTCGCACCGGTGCCCCCGAATCGCGGCACCGTGGACTGACGATCGTTCTGGTCGATACCGACTGCCCGGGAATCACCATCCGGCCGATCGCGCTGGCCAGCGGCCAGCGCGAACTCGCCGAGGTGTTCTTCGACGACGTGGACGTGCCGCTGGAACGGGTGATCGGCAAGATCGACGGTGGCTGGGCGGTGGCGATGTACCTGATGCAGTGGGAACGGGCCATGTACTGCTATGCGTCGACGTCACGGTTGATGCGGTCGATGCGGCGACTCCGCGATGAAATGATGGCTCATGACATCGCCGGCGCCGCCCAAACCGCGGCCTTCGCGCGCATCTATGTGCAGGTGTTGACGGCCAGAGCCCGCGGCTTGCAGTCCCTTCGGCGGCTGGCCTCAGGACAGGCGCTTGGGCCCGAGGCAAGCATCGATAAGTTGTTGTGCGGGCAGGCGGACAAGGCGGCACACGACCTCGTCGCCGATGTGATGGAGGCGGCATCGCTGGTTGCCGCGCCGACCGACCGGCGCTACGCCCACGATTGGGCGGTGGAGTGGTGGTATTCGCGCGCCGCCACGATCATGGGCGGCTCCGCGGAAATCCAGCGCGGCATCATCGCCGACCATGTTCTGGCACTTCCGAAGGATTAGCACTATGGCCAAGAACCGCACACCTGACGCGCAGACACGGGTTCTGATCGAACAATCCGTCAACGAGATGTTCGCCGGGGCCGAGCAGGGCTGCTTTCACCGATTGGCACCGATGCTCGGGGAACTCGGCTGGAGTGATGTCGCCGAGGAGTATCCGCTGGCCGCTGAACAGATTCTGGTGGCCCAGCATGCGGTGTCGTTGACGACATCGGACCTCCTCGACAGCACGCTGATCGAGCGGCTCACCCCGGCTCTTGCCACGGCTCCGCCGGCGGGTGGCGCTCTGCTTCTGCTCCCGTTCCCGCCGGGTGCCGCCCCGTCATCGGGCCCCGGCCGTGTCGTCGGACTGCTGCAGGGACCGCCGCAACCCACCGACACCATCGTGGTGCCCTTCCTCGCCGGTGACGATATCCGGGTGACCACGGTGTCGGCCGCTGACGTCGACGTCGTGGCGCTGCAGACGTTCGACCCCTCAGTGTCCTGGCTGCAGGCGACGGCCACCGTGACCGACGACGGTCACCCGGCGGATGCCGAGTGGTCCGACACCGTCGCCGAGGGGCGACGCCTGATCGCCACCGAAGTCCTTGCGCTGGCCGCGCGAGCGTTAGACCTCACCGCCCAACACGTCAGCGCCCGCCGCCAGTATGGGCACAGCATCGCGGCTTTCCAGGTCGTCCGGCACCAGCTCGCCCAGGCGCAGGCGGAGATCGATGGCGCCCGAGCTCTGCTCGCCGAGGCTGCCACCGACGGTGGGCATGGCGTGGCCCGCGCCGCGAAGATTGCTGCCAGCCATGCTCAACGCGCGGCGCGCGCGTCGGCGTTGCAGTTGAGTGGTGCCATCGGCTTGACCGAGGAGAACATCCTGCACCGCTACGTGGCGCGCGCGATGCAGCTCGACGTGCTGTTCGGCAGCGCCACCACGCTCGAACTCGAGCTGGCCGGCGAACTGTTTGCACCGGGGAGCTCCGGGACGCCGCTGCCACCCTTGATCTTGGCCTGCTGACGCATGGACAAATCTATAATAGAAGCCTTACGATATGGGCGATGCTGAGACCGCCCATCGGCCGTCCGTTCATCAGAAGAGGAACTTCACAATGTTGGACACAGAACTCAAAGAACCGATTAGCCGCGCCGTGGTCGCCGACGTGGTTGCCGAGCTATCCGCGATGTTCGGCGGTGACGGCGGATCGCTCGAGCTCATCGCCGTGGATGAAGCCAGCGGCGCGGTTTCACTCAAACTTTGCCTCGAAACCGTGGAGTGCGCCGATTGCGTATTGCCGCCGGACCGGTTGCGCGATGTCGTCGGCACCCGGTTGCGCAGTGTTGTGCCCGCAGTCCGGACGCTGCTGCTCGACGATCCGCGGGTGGCGCCGGCGCGAGCCTCGACCGTTGCGGTGCCGCACACCATTTCGGTATTGGACCCGACGGCCGGTGTGGTACCGGGCGACGATGACCCGGGACCCGATCTGGGGCCGTTGGCCGGCAAGCGGATCGGCTTACGGGTCGACGTGTTGTGGGCGGCGTACGACCAGACCGTTGCCGAATGGATCCCGGAACTTCAACGAGCGGGGGCTGTCGTGACGACATGGCGGCGGGCCCAGGGGTTGAAAGGCCCCGAAGGCGAACGTCACCAGGCCGAGTACGACGCGTTCGTCGGTGGCGTGGATGCGATCATCTCGGGATTGGCTAATTGCGGCTCGTGTACCTCGTGGAGCGTCAAGGACGGCCTCAATGCATTGCACCGGGGAATACCCACCGTCGTCGCCGTGACCGAGCACTTCGTCGGACTCGCAGCCACCTTGGCCACCGATGCCGGCCGCCCCGGCCTGCGGCTGCTGCAACTGGATTCGTCGCTGAATGTGCTGCCCGAGGACCAGGTGCGGGCGGCGGCGCGCGACGCCTTCCCGCGGTTGCTCGACGCCCTCGGTGCGGTGGTCTGATGGCCGCTGCCTTGCAGAGCGCGACCGTCGATGTCCCGGCCGATCAGGACGACTTCGACGCGTTCGCTCGGGAGCGTGGCTGGAGCGACGGGTTGCCGCTGATTCCGCCCACCGCCGCGCGGGTGGAGGGCTATCTGCAGCAGTGGGGAGTGGACCCGGCCGAGGTGGTCGCTGAGTTGCCGCCGTCGAATGCCCCGGTCACCGCCGAGAAACTGGCGATCAACGCTGTGATGGCCGGAGCGCCCGCGTCGGCGCTGCCGCTGCTGCGCGCTGCGGTCGAGGCCGTGGCCGACCCCCGGTATGAGCTGCATGCCTTGAACGCCACTACAGGCTCGGTGACGACGGCCCTGATCGTCAACGGCGAACAGCGCCACTCGCTGGGCATTCCGTTCGGGGCCGGCTGCCTCGGCGGCGCCGACGGGCGTGCTGCCGCCATCGGGCGGGCACTGCAACTCATCATGCGCAACGTGGCCGGGCAGCGGATCGGCGTCACCTCGCAGAGCACGTTCGGGCAACCGGCCCGAACTACCGGCATCGTGTTCGGTGAGTGGGAGGAACGCTCGCCGTGGGCCCCGCTGGCGCAGCGCCGCGGTGTGGGTGGTGACGCGGTCACCGCGTTCGGGACGATGGGCACCGTCAACATCTGTGAAACCATGGCCACCGACGCAGACACGTTGCTGCAGTTCATCGGTCGCTCGTTGGCCTATCACGGTGCTAATGGCTATCTGCTCCAGTTGTCCTTCGCCGAAGTGGTGGTGGTGCTCAACCCGGTGTGGGCGCCCATGATCGGCGCGGCCTACCCCGACCCGGCCGACGTCCAAAACCTGCTGTGGGAATCCGCGTCCATCCCGGTCACCGAGTGGCCCGTGCACTATCAACAGCTCTACGAGCAGCACGGCCGGATCAACGGCCAGGGCCGGGTGTTGCTGGCGCGGCGCCCGGAGGACGTCATCGTGTTGTTCGCCGGCGGCCTCGGTGGACTGCACGCTGCGGCGCTGCACAGCTGGGGTACCACGATGGCCCAGACCAGACCCGTCCGCGCGTGATGGCCGGCGCGCTGGCGGGTCTGCGGGTGCTCGACGCCGCGACTCTGCTGGCGGCGCCGCTGATCACCGCCGTGCTGGCTGACCACGGCGCCGACGTCGTTCGGCTGGAACCGCCCGGCGGGGATCCCTACCGGGAATCGGCCCGTCACCTATGGGCGCTGACGGGGCGCGGCAAACGCTCGCTGGTGCTCGATCTGGAGACCGCCGAAGATCGGCGGCGACTCCACGCCGCCATCGGAGGCATCGATGTCATCGTCGTCAACGAACCCGCCGCCAGGCTGCAGCGACGCGGGCTGGACCATGAAACGCTGGCCGCTCTGCACGCCGGGCTCATCTATGTCCACGTCAGTGGATTCGGATTGGATGGGCCTGCCGCCGATTTCCCGGGAAACGGCACCCTCGCCGAAGCGTACAGCGGTCTGACCCACATGACCGGCGACCCCGACGGCCCCCCGGTGTTGCCGTCGGTGCCGCTCGGCGACGCGGTCACCGCCTATGTGGGTGCCTTCGGCATCCTCGCGGCCTGGCATCAGCGTCAGCAGAACGGCGGGGCGGGACAGATTGTCGATGTCAATCCGGTCGACGCGATGTTGCACATGACCGCCCCGATACTGTCCGGTTTCGATGAGTCCACGTCACCGCACCGGCTCGGCAGCCGACTGCCGGGTGTCGCGCTGCGTAACGTCTTCGCCACCGGGGACGGCGGCTGGGTCGCGGTCAGCGCATCCACCAGCCGCCAGGAGCGATCGGTGCGCGAACTCGTCGGTGCCGCCGCATCGGAGACCCCGGAGGTGGCGCTGCGACGATGGGCGGCCGAGCGCCCGCGCGATCAGGTACTGGCCGCGATGGTGGAGGCACGCATCCCGGTGGCGTCGGTCAACACCGCGCACGACCTGATCGCCGACCCCCACCTGCGCTACCGCAACGCGATCCGCAGCCTTCGGCACCACGACGGCAATCCCGTGCGCGTTCCCGCCCCGGCTCCGCGGTTGCTGTCCGGAGCGGGCCACCCATCCGATCAGCTGGCGGCGATCGGCGAACACACCGCCGAGGTCTTAGAGCAATGGCACGTAGCGGCTCAACCGAACAGGCGTCGGGGCGCCACCGACGACATCGGATGACCGGTGACGAAGACCTCGACGTTACCCGGGCAGCATCGAGGACGGCACGTTGAATCCAGGGTTGGCCAGTGCGGTCGCCATCCCACTGCCGATGGGGCCTTCACGGTCGAAGATGGTCGCGACGCCGGTGGCGACCCCCGCCTGGCTGTAATGCGTGACCGACGCCAGACCGATGTGGACGCCCTTCGGCAACCGGCTGAGGGTGAGCGTGTAGTCGGCGTTGACGAATTGCAGCCCCGCAGTGCTCCAGTGGGTCAGTGAGCTGGTTACGTCGGCCGCCATGGCAGCGCGCGTGAACGGACTGAGCGGTTCGTCATCGACGAGAAGCTTGGTTTCCCGCACCCAGACGAACTTTTGACCGTCATGTCGCCATTGGTCCACTCCCACACCCGGACTGCCGTTGACGGGGTCGCGGCCGTAGGAATGAAGCAGCATAGGAAGGTCGTCGGGGATCACATCGGGCTCGTCCGGTATGTCGGGCATGGTGATCGGTGACGTCCACGCCGTAGCCGTCGGGTGCTCGCTACGGCGGAGAAACAGCGCGCTGGCGCGCGCCACCATGGTGTCCTCCTGGCGCATGACCGCGTCGACGAGCTGAATGCGACGGCCCTGACGGACCACGTAGGCATCGACTCGCACAGGTTGGGGCGCCACCGGTCGGAGCAGGTCCACGGTCAACCTGACCGGCTGCAGATCGGGATCGCTGACCTGCCGTTCGACCGCGCGACCGAGCAATCCGCCGACGTAGTTGCCGCTCAGGTGTGGGCCCCACGGCCCGCGCGCCAGCCGGGTGGGGTGATAGAGGTCATCGTCAGCAACGAAGAAGCACGTCGGTACGTCTGCGGGTGGGGTCACGGAGAATCTCGATTCAGCGGTAGGCGGTCACCCGAGCGGTGATCGCCACCTTGTCGTCGTCGGCGACGGCCTGCGCGTCGCCAACCGCGCTCCGGCGGCCGATCCTCATGGGCGTGCCGAGGTAACGGGAGTTCTGGCCGGCGATAAACGGGCGCAGGTAGTTCACCCGCAGCGAGGCCGTCCGTAGCAAGCTATCGCTGCGCTGCTGATTGACGGCCGCCGAAGCGCATACCTCCAACCCGGCCGCCGCCACACCGCCGTGCACGATGCCGATGTCGTTGTAGAGGCTGGGATCGGGGTGCTGCTCCAGTACGTGAAGGCCCTCGTCGACGGGCCGGGGTCGGACCGCCATCAGATCGGTGAGTGTCGTCTGCGCCGTGCGCACCAATGAGTCCGGCGGCCGCTCGCCGACGAATCCGCCCGCGGGAATGTAGAAGGAGCGCACCGTTGCACCGCCGATCACCGTGTTCCCGCGCGTGAGGGTGCAAATCGCCAGTGAGGTGGCGGTGGCGGGACCCAGTGGCCGCGCGCTTGCCACCACGACTGCGTCAGGGGCGTCAATGCTGTCGACGCTCAGCTCCACCGACAGCTCGCTGGACACAGTCCATTGATCAGCGCGCCGGCGATGGTGATTGACCGTGCCGCCTGCTGCGTCGACCAAAATCGCCAGCGGGCCGATGCTCGGCGCGTCGGTGAACGGATTGCGCAACCCCGACATCGGCATTGACATCACGGCGGTCGCATTGGCCGGGTTCTCGTCGAGAAATTCGATCCCAAACCGGGCCTGGATCGTGTCGGGTGTCTCGGTGTCGCGCGTGGTTGCTCGTTCGTCTAGACCGGTCATTCGAGAAGATCGACAACCGTTGACAGTTCGGCTCCGGTCAACACGAACTCCTCCGCCTTCTGCAGGTGTTTGCGCCACAGCTCGCCGGCCTTCTCGCTCTCACCCGCCTTGATCAAATCCAGGATCATCCGGTGGGTTTTCGCCGAGCGGCGGACCGCCTGTTCGGCACGTGCCCCCTTGGTCGGCTGCAGCGAGCGGTTCGCCTTCTGGATGATGTGATGCAGCATGTCGCTGACGATCTGCAGGGTCTTGCCGCCTGACAGACGCGCGATAGCGGCGTGGAAGTCGGTCAGCTGGTCGACGGCCTCGCTGCCGGGCTTCAGCTGTTCCTCGCGTTCGACGATCTCCTCGAGTTCGGCGATCACGGCCGGATTGCGGTCTTTGGAGATCTGCACGACCATCGGTGTTTCAAGGGCGACGCGAGCCTCGTAAACGTCCTTCAGCGTCACGCCCTCGTACTCCAGGATCAGGCCGGCATAGCGGGCGAGTGTCTCCCGCCGCGGCCGGGTCACCCGAGCACCGCCGCGTACGCCGCGCTGCACCTCAATCAGCGACTCCGATTCCAACACCCGGAACGCCTCGCGCAGTGTCGGCCGGGATACCCCGAACCGTTCCATGAGCTCTGATTCCGGTGGCAGCATGGTGCCTTCGGTGATCTCGCCGCGAATGAACATCCGACGCAACACCGTGGCCACCCGATCGGCCATCTTCGGCTCCCGAAGACTGGTGACCTCCATATCGACCCTCCGTCGATAAGTACAACCCTGAATTGATCAATTAATTATTTGGCAGGCTAGCCGACTTCGTCCGGTCGACCGGGATTTCACGGCCGGGAGGTGAGCAACGTCATCGTCTAATACCCCATCGACCGGCCCATCAGATCCTTCATGATCTCCGTGGTCCCGCCGTAGAGGCGTTGCACTCGAGAGTCCCGCCACAGCCGGGCCACCTCGTATTCGTTGATGTAGCCGTAGCCGCCGTAGATCTGCAGACAGCGGTCCATGAT
This sequence comes from Mycolicibacter senuensis, assembly GCF_003284925.1. Lineage (GTDB taxonomy): Bacteria > Actinomycetota > Actinomycetes > Mycobacteriales > Mycobacteriaceae > Mycobacterium > Mycobacterium algericum_A. The sequence goes on along the minus strand of NZ_QMEX01000007.1, from coordinate 44,999 downwards.
CTCCCATTGGACCTCCGAGGTCCACCATTTGAGGCCGGCGGCGTCCTGATCGGAAAGCTCGCCGTCATTGAGCGCCAGGATGCACTGATCCAGGTAAGTCTGGGCGGCATCGAGCTTGGTCTGCATCTCGGCTAGGAAGTGCCGGTTCACCTGGAATTTGCCGATCGGCTGGCCGAAGGCGGTTCGCTCCAGCGCGTACGTCTTGGTCAGCTCCAGTGCACGTCGTGCGGCCGGTAGTGCGTAGCACGCGATGCCCACCCGCTCGCTAGGCAGATGCGAAACCAGGTGGTAGAAACCGCGGTTGAGCTCGCCGACCAGGTTCTCTTTGGGCACCCGCACGTTGTCGAAATATAACTCGGCGGTGTCGGCGGAATACTGCCCGATCTTGTCAAGCTTGCGGCCGCGGGTGAAACCTTCCATGCCGTCCTCGATCATCAGCAGGCTGACGCCCTTGTGCCGGGCCGACGGATCGGTCTTGACGGCGGTCAACACCAGTTTGGACAGTAGGCCGTTGCTGATGAACGTCTTCTGGCCGTTGACGATCCATGCATCACCGTCGTCGCGGGCGGTGGTCTTGATGCCCGCTAGATCCGAGCCCGCGGCCGGCTCGGACATTGCGATCGATCCGATGTACTCGCCGGCGATGAACTTCGGTAGCCAGCGCTCCTTCTGTTCCTCGGTGGTCAGGTCGTTGAGATAGGGCACCAGGATGTCGTTTTGGACACCCAGTCCGATGCCGACCGAGCCGGTGCCGAACATCTCCTCGGACACAATCTGATTGAACCGGAAATCGGTGACCCCCAGGCCGCCGTAACGCTCGGGAAGCGCCCAACCGATCAGCCCGTGCTCACCCGCGGAAAGCCACGCTTCCCGGCTGACTTTGCCGTCGCGTTCCCACTTTTCGGTGTTAGGGGCGCAGTCGCGTTCGAAGAAAGCGCGCGCGGTAGCGCGGAAGTCATTGTGAACGTCATCGAATATGTTGCGGCGCATATGTTTTCCTTAATCCTCGGCCCAGGTTACTATCGCCGGTAGCGCACGCCCCGGGGCGTAGATACCAAACAAGCGCTCACCCAGTAGCGCTTCCAACTGATCGGCGGAGCCGCACAGCGAGTCGATCTGAAATCCTCGCCCGACGTAGCGGTGCAAGTCGTGCTCGGCGGTCAGGCCGATTGCCCCACACACCTGAAGCGCGGCATCGCTGACCGCGCGGTGTGCCCTCCCGGCCGCCGCCTTGGCGGTCTGCGCCGACAGCCTGCCGCCGTAGCGCCAGGACTCGCCGAGCAGCGCGCGTGCTCCCTCCAGGACAGCGGATGCGTCGGCTAACGCATGCCGCGGCGACTGGAAGGATCCGATCTGGACTCCAAACTGGACGCGCACCTTCACATGATCGACCGCGATCCGCAACGCCTTATCAGCCAGTGCCACCAATTCGGTGGCCAGCGCCCGGTGCGCGGCGGCGATCGCACGGTTCCACTCGGTCGACGCCTCGACCAGCACGACGTCCAACGGCCCACTCACCTGTGTCCAGTACACGGACGAGTCGAAGGTGTCCAGCCGCTGACCGCTCAGTTGCCCGGCGTCGACGACACCGACCGAAACCGTTCCCATCGGGCCGGATACCGGGACGACCAGGCGTCCGCCGAGCGGACCCAACACGATTCCGGCCACCCGGTCGGCGTCGGACCCCGGTGTATAGCCCGCCACGAGATCCGGCAGCACAATGCCGTCCACCGGCTCGTCGAGCAGCGCCGCCAGCTCAGCCAGCATCACCCGATCCAGGCAGTCAGTGCTGGCCAGCGACCTGCCTTGTGCACGAAACAGCAGCTCGCATGCCTCGATCGGGTACTCGATCTCGATGTCCGACCAGCCGAGTTCGGCGAGCTGCGGACCGACCACGACGTGTTCACCCGCATTCTTGGCGGCCAGCTCATCGAAGAGCCGGAACACGGCCTGTTCGACCATCGGCCACGATTCGTCGGTCACTGGCCCCGCCTCTCCTTCGGCAGTCCGAGCAGATGATCGGCGATGATGCCACGCTGCACCTCGGCCGTGCCGCCCATGATCGTGGCGGCCCGGGAGTACCACCACTCCGCGCGTATCGTGTCCAGTTCCGCGCTGCTCTTCCCGGCGATCATCTGGTCGCGCTGTATGTCGAGGATCAAGTCGTTGGCTTCCTTTTCAGCGCGGCCGAACAGCAGCTTGTCGATGCTGCTGTCGGCGCCCACCGACTCGCCCCGGGCGAGCCTGCGCACCGTCGTGGCGGTGCGTGCTTGGGCTGATACCACGTCGACGTAGACGCGGGCGAACCTTTCCCGCTGTGCCGATGTGGCGCCGTGGATGACCATCTCCTCGCGTAACCTGCTCAATTCGGTGACCACCTTGGTCAGCACCGCGTAGCCGTACATGCCGCGCTCGAACTGCATCAGGTGCATCGCGACGGCCCAACCGCCGCCCACGTCGCCGACCACCCGCTCGCCTGGTACCCGGACGTCGTCGAAGAACACCTCGGCGAGTTCGCGCCGACCGCTGGCCAGCGCGATGGGGCGGATGCTGACGCCGGGCGCGTCGGCATCGACCATCATCATCGTCAGCCCGCGGTGCCGGGTCTCCGGCGCGCCGGTGCGAACCAGCACCAGCAGCCGGGTCGCGGTGGGGCCTTGGCTGGTCCAGATCTTTTGGCCGTTGATGACGAAGCCGTTGTCACCGTCCTCGACGGCGCGGGTCCGCAGGGTGGCCAGATCGCTGCCGGACTCCGGCTCCGAGAAGCTCTGGCCCCACCATTCCGTGCCGCTGAGGTAACCCGGCAGATGCTTGGCCGCCAGATCCGGCGCGAACTTCAGCAGCGCCGGGCCGAGCGTCTCCAACGTCCAGTGCTGAGCTGGCACCGGCAGCATCGCGTAGCCCAGTTCTTCGTAGTAGACGGCGCGGTGAATCTCGTCGCCGCCCAGACCGCCGGCGCTCTCCGGCCAGCCATAGCGGTTCCAGCCGGCCTCATACAGCCGGGCCAGAACCTCCGCATCGTGGGCCAGACCGTCCTCAGCGGTGGTGAAGGCCGCTGACCGCCAGTCGTCGGCCCAGTCCAGATTGCGCAGGTAGCTGCGGAAATCTTGGCGATACAGCGCCACCTGTGACACATAATCGCGGTGGCGACTGCCGAGGACGCCAGCGTCGACGGGGGCGGACATCCGCACCCCCCTTCGTCGTTTCGGACGGATCGACAGGTTCGATCGAATCCGCTAAACAATTATCTATAAGGGGTACGATAACCCACGCTGACACATCTGCGAGAGGGAGCACCAATGACGGCTTCACCAGTCGCCGCGACAACCGTCCGGTTCAACCCGGAAACGCGCATGTATATCGACGGCCGGCTGCGTGAATCGTCGACCGGCAAAACCGCCGACAACATCAACCCTGCCACCGAAGAGGTGCTCGGCGTCTGTGCCGACGCCAGTGCCGGGGACATGGACGAGGCGATCGCGGCCGCGCGGCGTGCGTTCGACACCACCGACTGGTCGACCAACCGCGAGTTCCGTCAACGCTGCCTGATGCAGTTGCACGACGCACTGCAACAGGAAAAGGAAGACATCCGTGCCGAGCTGATCGCCGAGGTCGGCGCGACGGTGGGGATGACCCACATCGCGCAGATGGAATGGCCGCTGGCCGACGCGATCCGGTTCCCCGCCGAGCTGATCTCGACCTTTCAGTGGGAGCGGATGCTTGCCCAGGACGCCAAAATGGGCGTGCCGTACAACCGTGTCGTGGTGAAGGAGCCGATGGGTGTCGTCGGCGCCATCACGCCGTGGAACTTCCCCTTCGAGATCATCAGCAACAAGGTGGGGCAGATCCTGGCCACCGGAAACACGATGGTGCTCAAACCGGCCATCGAAACACCGTGGAATGCGTTGCGGTGGGGCCGGATCATCGCCGAGAAGACCGACATCCCGGCCGGTGTCGTCAATATCGTTCCGGCGTCGGACAACGACATCGCCCAGGTGCTCGCCACCGACCCGCGGGTTGACATGGTGTCCTTCACCGGATCAACGGCGGTTGGCAAGCTCATCCAGCGGTTGTCCGGCGACACCATGAAACGCAACATGCTTGAGCTCGGCGGCAAGTCGGCGTACCTGGTGCTCGACGACGCCGACATGGGCATGGCGCTGCCCGGCTGTATCGGCGCGCTGATGCACTCCGGGCAGGGCTGTGCGCTGGCCACCCGGATGCTCGTGCCGCGCTCGCACTACGACCAGGCCGTCGAGGTCGCCACCGCGACCTTCGGCTCCCTCGCCGTCGGCGACCCCTCGGACCCGAACACCTTCTGCGGGCCACTGGTGTCGGCCAAGCAGCAGGCCCGGGTACTGAACTACATCGAGATCGCCAAGCGTGACGGAGGCCGCGTCACCGTCGGTGGTGGCGTGCCGAACGGCCTGGAGCGCGGTTACTTCGTGGCACCGACCGTCGTTGCCGACGTGGCACCGGACCACACCATCTTCCAGGAGGAGGTGTTCGGGCCCGTTTTGTCCATCACCCCCTACGACGGCGGTGACGACGGCGCCGTCGAGATGGCCAACAACTCCACCTACGGCCTGGCGGGCGCAATCATGGGCTCAAACGAGCGCGCCATGGCCGTTGCCCGTCGCATCCGAACCGGCTCGTTGATGATCAACAGCGGCATGTACTACGGCGCCGATGCGCCATTCGGCGGATACAAGCTCAGCGGCATCGGCAGGCAGAACGGCATCGAGGGCTTCGAGCAACATCTGCAGACCAAGACGATCGGATATCCGCTGTGACCGACATTCTCAGCGGGATCCGCGTTGTCGAACTGGCCGCTTGGACGTTTGTCCCCGCTGCCGGGGCGGTACTCGCCGACTGGGGCGCCGACGTCATCAAGATCGAGCATCCCGAGACCGGCGATCCGCAGCGCGGCCTGATCAGTTCCGGCGTCGTCACCGGGGCCGGCGGGGTGAACCATTTCGTCGAGCAGCCGAACCGGGGCAAGCGCAGCATCGGCTTGGACACCTCCAACCCGGAGGGGCTCGAGCTGCTGATGAAGTTGATCGAAACCGCCGACGTCTTCGTCACCAACCTGCTGCCGGACTCACGACAGCGGATGGGAATCGACGTCGAGGCGGTGCGGGCCCGGAACCCGAAGATCATCTATGCCCGCGGTCACGGCTACGGCACCAAGGGCGACCTGGCATCGCAGGGCGGATTCGACCTGGCCGCTTACTGGGCGCGGGGCGGAATCGGCGACGCCTACGCGGCCGGCGACGGGTCCTATCCGCCGCTCCAGCGACCGGCATTCGGCGACACCTACGGCGGCCTGGCCATCGCGGCGGGTATCGCAGGGGCGCTGCTCAAGCGGGAGCGTACCGGTGTGCCGTCAGTGGTCGACGTCTCGTTGCTCAACGCGGCGATCTGGCAGCTTGGGCCCGACATCGTCGGTGCCGGCGTCACCGGACAGGACATCCCGAAGTTTCAGCTCGAGGAGATGCCCAATCCGGTGGCCAGCATCTACAAGACGCGCGACGACCGGTTTGTCGCGTTCGTGTTGTTGCAGGCCGATCGGTTCTGGTCCGAGTTCTGCACGCGGCTGGGCCGGCCCGACTTGATCGACGACGAGCGCTTCGCCAACGCGATGGCGCGGTTCGGCAATCGCCAGGACTGCATTGCCGAGTTGCGTAAATCTTTTGCTGCCGAGAATCTTTCACACTGGGAGAAGGCGTTCGCCGGTTTCGAGGGTGTCTGGGACGTGATGCGCACCGCGCAAGAGGTTCACCGAGATCCACAGGCGATCGCCAACGGCTACCTGCCGCGGACCGTCGACACGAAGGCCAACGAGTTCGCCCTGGCCGCCAGCCCGGTGCAGTTCGACGAGACACCGCTTGAGCTGAACTGCGCGCCAGGACACGGCGAACACACCGACGCGCTGCTGGCCGAACTAGGTTACAGCGAAGATCAGATCATCGACTTCAAGATCAACTCGGTTGTGCTGTAGTGGTATCCGACGATCTCGCCCGCCGCTTTCTCCACGTCAACCTCAACTGCGGATCGCTGGAGGTCACCGAACGACTCTACGTCGAACACCTGGGACTGTCCGCGCGGATGCGAACCGACCCGCGGGTGGCCACAGATGGCACCATCCTCGGCACTGACGGCCAAACATACTGCGCCACATCGTTTCTCTACGACGCGCGGGGTGGTCGCGGTGGGTGCGCGCTGGAGGCCATCGAGTACCACACGCCGGCGCTGAAACGCGATCCGAGCACCGATCCGGTTCGCCCGGGCATTCGCTCGACGCTGTTCGTCGTGGACGATCTGGAAGGCACGACGAGGTCGCTGCGCGATGCCGGGATCGTTGTGGGTGATCCGGTGGACGGCCTGATCAGCGGCACCGAGTCGGTACTCGTGCTGGACCCCGACGGCGCGGTGGTCGAACTGAGCCAGGCTTCTCCCGATGTCGACGCGTCGAAGGGAGCACTGTTCGCGGGCATCAGGATCGCGGCGATCGACGCGGCCGCCACCGGAGACTTCCTCACCGCGATCGGCTTCGTGGAGATCGAGGCGCCGGTGAAGCGGCCCGTGGCCGGAGAGCAATTGGTACCCGGTGGATCCGCCGGGTCAACGGACTGCGTGGTGGCTCGGTACGCGCTTGCTGAGGACGGGCATCAGTTCGGCCTGACCGTCGTTGCGCACCCCGACACCGAGCCCACCCCGGTGCCCTGGGGTGGCAATCGTCAGGGTCTCTACCGCTGCGCACTTCGGGTCGAGAACGTCGAAAAGGCACTGTCGTCGTTGCCGAAGGCCATTGAACCGCAGGGTGAACCGGTGTGGTGCCCACTACCGGGTACCAAGATCGACGGCCTCTACATCGCGTTTCTACGATCACCCGACGGTGTCGTCTTCGAATTCGTCGAACGACCGGCGAAATATTTCAGCAAGCAAGGGTGAACCGGGGTGACCCTCGACGAGTTGATCGCGCGGGAAAACGTCCGCGACACGTACGCCCGCTACAACCACGCCGGTGACCGCGGGCAGTTGGAGCAGCTGTCGGCCTGTTTCAGCGAGGACGGCATCCTCGAGGTCAAGGGCGGGTTCACCGCCCGGGGCCGGGGTGAGATCGTCGCCGCGCTCAGTGACCTCGGGCCACGGGTCGCGCGGACCGACACCCCACCGCCCGGCGCTCACCACATCGTGCGGCACTACGTCGCCAACCTGCTCTTCACAGCGGTACACCCCGAACGCATCGAAACCCAAGCCTATTTCGTGGTCTTCCAGGTGGATGCGGCCGACCACTGGGGCCGCTACCGCGACGTGCTCGTTCCAGTCGGAGACCGGTGGCTGTTCGCGCATCGACGAGTCTCCGTCGACGGCAAGCGACCGGGTTCGACGGCCTGATTAGACGATTGGATCGGATTGGTCACGTCTGCTGTACCCGTGAATGTCTGGCTTTGAAGAGGTGGAGATGGATTTCGCCCGGCTCCGTCTCAGCGAAAACGAACGTGCGGAACGTCTTGCGGCACAGACGGAGTGCACCCTGACCTGGCTCAGAGGCGACGGCTGGCCGGTGGCCGCGATCCAGACCTATGTGTGGGAGCGGGACGCGTTCTGGGTGACGTCGTTTCGTGACCGGCCGAGGGTTCCCTGCTTGATCGCCGAACCGCGCAGTGCGGTCGCGGTGTCCAGTGCGGGCTCGGCAGCGCCACCCGAGCGGATGGTGAGCGCACGCACGCTGGCCACAGTGCACACCGACCCGCACGTGGGGAACTGGTTCTATCCGGCGTTCTGCCGGCGGGCGACGTCCGACGACGCGGCCGCGACGGTGATGGCTCGCGCGCTGGCCAGACAGGACCGGGTGATCATCGAGCTGAGACCTCAGTCGTGGAACAGCTTTGACGGCGGGCGGTTGCGCGGTTAGTCTCGCGGTAACGGCCTGGCCAGGCGCCCGATCAGAAGGCCGACCGGTGCACCCCACCGTCGACTTCAATCCAGCTCCCTGTGATGTACCCGGCGTTTTCCGAGCATAGGTACACGATCAGCGAGGCGATTTCGGTAGCTGTGCCCATCCGCGCAGCGGGAACCCTGGCCTGGTTGAGCATGAACTCGCGGCGCTGTTCCTCGGTGTCGAGGCCGATGTGGTTCTTGAAGTAGTCGATGGCGTTCTGGGTCTCGATCCATCCAGGGGCGACGGTATTCACGGTGATCCCGTAGCGGGCGTACTCGTCGGCGACGGTCTTGAGCAGTCCGATCGTCGACGGTCTCGTGGCGTTGGCGACGACGTGATGAATATTGCCGTTGGGTTCCTTCGCGGTCGCGGAGCCGACGTGGACGAACCTGCCCCAGCCGGCGTCACGCATCCCCGGCAGGACAGCGTGCAACAGATGAAACTGGCTGATGGTGTAGGCCTCGAACGACTCGCGATACGGCTCGGGGTCGGTGATATCAGCGAAGTCCCCGGGTTTCTGGTATTTCGTTTGGCCGATGACGATCAGCGGCGGACCGAGTTGATCGCGGACCCGACGAACCGCATCCTCGACCTCACCGCGCTGGCTGATGTCGGCCGACACACCGATCGCCGTTCCTCCGCGGTCGTGGATGGCCTCGACCGCGGTGTCGATATCGGCACGGGTTCGCGCGACCACCGCGACCGGGCAGCCTTCGTCAGCAAGCGTTTTCGCGGCCTCAAAGCCCATGCCCTTGCTGCCGCCGACAACGAGGGCAACTCTGCCCTTGATTCCGTAATCCACCATTGCTCTCCTTCGCGTGTGGGGTTTCAGGCCGAAACGGGATCTGCCCGCTCGCCCGGGGTGAACGTGATGTGCAGGTGACGCGGGGCATAGACGTCGCCGGCGTCGCGGAAGCGCTCGATCTCGCCGGTGATTTTGTAATCGGGTAGACGCCTGAGGATTTCCGAGATCATTACCTGGAACATGACGCGCGCATGGTTGGATCCCAGACAGCGGTGCGGACCGGCCCCGAAAGCCAGGTGCCGGTTTGGGGACCTGTCGAAATCGATGACGTCTGGGTTCTCGAACACCTTGGGATCGCGATTGGCGGCCGCGTACATGAGCAAGACGCGGTCGCCGGAGCGCAGGTGCTGGCCCTTGAATTCACAGTCGCGGGTGACCAGCCGGCTCAGCGTGTGCGTTGGAGTGTCGTGACGAAGAAATTCTTCGGTGGCCTTGGGTAGGATGCCGGGCTCGTCGATCAGTCGTTGGCGAAGATCGGGGTGCTCGTCGAGTTGGACGAGCGCATTCCCGGTTAAGCCACTGGTGGTGTCCATGCCGGCGAGCAGCATGAGGAATGCGTATCCGATGACCAGTTCGTCCCGCAGCGGCTCGCCATCGGCCTCGCCCTGCATGATCGTGCTCAGCAGATCGGCGCCGAACCCCTCGTCGCGGCGCCGCTGCATCTCGGCGATGATGTTGGTGTAAATATTGGTGACGGCGCTCACCGACTTCTCGACATTGGAGGTGCGGTCGTGCACGACCGCATGCGTCCACTCCACCCAATCGGGCCAGCGGGTTTCGTCGAAGCCAAGCGCCAGCAGAATCCATCGAGCCGGCAGCGGTGTCGTGAGCTGCTGGATGATGTCGGCCTGCCCGGTCTCGATGAAATCGTCGATCAGTTCGGTGGCGAGCCGCCGGAACGTCGGTTCCAGTTCTTTGGCGGCCGACGGCGAGAACCAGGGCAGCGTGATTTTGCGGTACTGCTGCAGCAGCGGCGGGTCGGTGTCGATCGGAACGAACGGGTCGGGACTGTCGTTCCGCGGCACCTGCTTTTCCTTCACCGAACTGAAAACGTCGGTGTTGTTCTCGGCTTCGTAGACGTCGTCATGGTCGAGGAACACCCAGAATCCGCCCCACGCGTTGGAGTGAGCGACCGGACATCGGGAGCGAAGAGCCTCATATATCTCGTAGTTGTGTTCCCGGAAGTAGTCGGAGTGGTGATCCAGATCCGTGAAAATGTTCTCTGCCAACGCCTCAGTGTTCGTCATCGTTTCCCTGCGCCTCCGTGTCCAGCTCGACTGAGATGGCTTGCTCCGGGCATTCGCGTTCGGCTTCCCGAAGAACGGCCGGATCGGCCCCCGACACTGCGCCTTCGCGGACGACCGCACGGTCTTCGAGGTCGAGAAAATCGAAGACATCCGGCGCGATGGTCAGGCAACGGGCATGGCCTCGGCACCTTTCGGGATCCACGTGTACTCGCATGGCGCTGGCTCCTTCGTCGGCGCGCGCATCGGGCGCTTCAGCGCAGACCGGCAGATCGTGACGACCGTCACTCTACTAAGGGACATGTCACAATGGAAGGGGGTTCGGTAATTTCCCGAAATTCGTTACGCTCGCCGCTTTCCCGGGGCCGTGCGACGTCCTCACTCACCCGAATGGGTCAGCGACCCACAAATGCTGGGTTCGCGACCGCCCAGGACGCCCCGGACCAGGAATAGCTTCTGGCACTCCAGAATCTGCTCGCGGGTTAGCACCGGATGCCGCACCCAGGCGTTGTACGGGAACTCGGTGAGCAACGACCACAGCGCGGTCGCCGCCGACCGGGTGTCCAGGGCGGCCACATCCGGCCAGCGGTGGTGCAAGCGGGCGGTGATCTGCTCGAGGTGCATGCGCGCCGAGCGGGCAACCGGCAACAGCTCGGGGTTCTGCGCGATCTCCGCAGTCCAGATGTGAAACACCGTCCCGTGCGTCGCGACAATCGACAACCAATCATCGAGCCACTCCCCGAGATCGTCAGGTGTGTCGAGCCCGGGCAGCCGCGTGAAGTGGTCGCCCATCAGCCCAGTTGCGCGATGCGCCAGGGTCGCGAAGACGGCGTCGCGCCCAGTCCAGTATTGATAGAAGGTGCCGTGCCCGATCTGAGCCTCGGCAATGATGTCATTCACGCTGGTTCCTGCCAGTCCACGGCGTTCGAATGCGTGAAGTGCTGCCGCGCATATGTGCTCGACCTTCGCCTGGCCGCGTCTACTGACCGGTTTACGTAAGCCGGCCAAGGGGGCGACCAGGTGGGGCGGCGGCACTGAGCGGGTCGCGCCGCGCGGCGGGGCCGCCAATGGATGAGCGGGCGGAAAGACGGTGCGATGAATGATCCGGGCCAGAGTCGCGTGCATCGCGGATTCGTGGCTGCGCGGGTCCGCGACGGCGTGAGCAGCATCGGACGCGATGTGGGCCCATTCGACAAGACAAATGATCGCAGTAGCCAAGACGCGCGGCGCCAACCCGCCGGTATCAGCGTTCCTCAGAGCCGCCTGCATGCCGTCTGCGAACCGCCGCATGTAGTCCTCGGACGGGTTGTAAGTGGCCGGCTGATCCTCGGTATGCAGCGGCCAGTCGGCGAAGACGGGGGAGTGCCTACGCAGCAGGTGTCCTAAACCCTCGATCCACGACTCGACTTCACTGAGACCGTCCGCATCCAGAACCGGTATCGCGGCGAAGTGATCGGCCAGATCGGCGCCGAGTTCCTCGACGAAGATCCGGAAGACCTCCAACTTCCCCTGAAAGTATTGGTAGAAGGCCGTATCGGAGCGGCCCGTGGCGGCGGCGATCGCTTCGACGGTGGTGGCGTAGTAACCGCGCTCGCTGAACAGCACACGAGCCGCCGCGACCATCTCCTGCCACGCCCGTGTGCCGTCGGGGCCAATCACCGGGCTCACCGGATAGGGGGCGCGGCGGCGCTCCGGGGCGGTGGCGGAAACCCGATCCTGCCTCAGCATGTCCGCTGCACCACCGCTGGGCGCGGGTGGAGCGGAATCGAACGTCGGCAACCCGTCTTCCTCAGCGTCGCGTGGCGGGAGTCATTCGGGCAGAAGTCTACCGTTGAGGGACCGCTGGCCGGTGCGGATCTGGCCGCCGATACGGTAGGCCCGGGCCGGATTCCTCACCCGCAGCTCGCGCCGCGTCAGGTGCGCGCCGATACATCGATGCGATCCGGTGCAATCGACGCGCAGGAGGCGTGGGCATGAAGCTTGCCGAACTCATCGATCCGGCGCACACCGCCGTTGTCGTGTCGGAAATGCAGCGCGGCATCATCGGTGACCTCGCCCCGCCCCTTATGCGGCCGCAGGCCACGGAGGTGCGTGACCGTGGCGTCATCGACGGGCTGCGGAGCCTGATCGACGGGACTCGGAACAACGAGGCGCGTGTGGTGCATGCAACCCTGCAGTTCCGCAAGGACCGGGCCGGCATCATCATCAACACGCCGCTGATGGCAGCGATGCTCAAGGACCCGGACTACCTTCTTGTCGGGTCCGAACAGGCAGCCGTGCTGCCAGAACTCGATGTGCGCGAGGAAGACATCATCGCGGCCCGCATTCACGGGATGTCCGCGTTCAACGGAACCGAACTCGACCCGATTCTGCGTAGTCTGGGAATTCGCACGCTGATAATCGGCGGGATCTCGTTGAACGAGGCCATTATCGGCATGGCGATCGAGGCCGTGAACATCGGCTACCGGATCGTGATCGCGCGTGACGCGGCTGCCGGGTTCCCGAAGTCCTTCCAGGAAGACATGCTCAGGCATGCGTTCTCGTTGCTCGGTTCGGTGGTCACCGTCGACGAGATCCTGGCCGTCTGGAAAGGCTAGCCGGGTCAGGGATCGGAAATGGCGTCGCGTGGGAGGCGCCCTCCGTCGAGGAGACGTACCCGGTGGTCCCGCGCGTCGCGCATATCTTCGAGCACGGCCATGAGGTCTGCGGCCTGCGTGATGTGCTGACGCATCCCCATGCCCTCCCACGCCCGCAGCAACAGCGACTTGGTGGCCTGCAGGGTAGACAGCGGCGCCCGGGCGATCTGTGCGGCGGTGCGCTCCACCTCACCGTCGAGGTCCGCGCGCGGCACGACCCGGTTTACCAGGCCCATGGCCAGCGCTTCAGGTGCGCTCAGTGTCTGCGCGGTGTAAAGGTACTCGGCGGCGCGCTTGTAGTTCATGAACACCCAGGGCTCGATCATCGTCTCCCCGCCGGGAAAGCCGAGCGCCTGCACCAAGGGCATCTGGAAATACGCGTCGTCGGCACAGATCGTCAGGTCGGGCAGCAGCGCCCAGTACGTCCCGCCGCCGAGCGCGTATCCGTGCACCTGCGCGATCATCGGCTTCGGAAACTCCCACAACCGCAGCGTGGGGTCCACAAACAGCTTTCTGCTGCCCTGCCAGTTCTTTCCCTGGTGCTCGACCGCCTCGTCGAATTCGTGATACGCGCCCGGCTTCATGACATGACCGGCACAGAACCCCTTGCCCTCGGCCTTGAGAATTACGACCTTGATGTCGTAGTCATACCGCGCGCGGTCGAGGCATTCGTCGACCTGCTGCACCATTGCGCTGGATTGTGCGTTCGCCTGTGCCGGGTTGTTCAGCACGATGCGTGCGATCGGAGCCTCGTGCTCGTAACGGACCACGCCCAGATCGGTGGCGTATCCGGTCATGACCGCGACGCGCACGCAACCGTCACCGGCAGAACCGGCTGGTCGGCTTCAGTGCTGTTGTCGGCCGGGTTATAGGCGACGTTGCGGCTCTGGTCGCGCAGCCGGTCTTGCCTCATAGCGCTTCCTTCCCGTTGCCTGCGGCGTGGTGGCCAGGTCAGCCTCGTGTTAGCCGGGCGTCGGCGATGGTGACACCGATGCTATCCAGAACGGCGCCGGTGATGTCCCAATCCGCAGACCCATCTCCAGCTACATCGCGGCGGGATAGCGCGGCACGTAATCGCTTTCGCAGGCCGGCAGGCCATCCCGGCACAGCCCAACACGGACAGGCTCAGCGCGGAAGCTGCGAAGAAACCTCTGGAAAGTCGACACGAGCAGCTGACAGTTGTGTCAAAATACTGTCGGGACGGCTGCCGATCACGGAGCTGCCACCGCTGACGTGAACATCTAAGGAGCGTCATGTCGGAATACCGCGCAACGCAGTTCCCGATGCCGCATAGGCGGGACGAGGTCATCGAACTCGCCTACCGGCCATGGGAGCTGATCGGAGCAGGCCGGCTCGAAGATGGGCTGGCGTGCCTCGATGACTCAGGCACGTGGTGGGCCATCTCCACCCGAACGACGACCCCGATGGCCGAGATCAAACCCACCCTCCGTGGCGCATTCGGCCTCATCGGACCGTCGTTTGAATTCACCGACGCTATCGTGGAGTCCGACCGCGTTGCGTTGATGGTCGAGTGCCGTGCGGAGTTGCCCGGTGGCGTGGCCTTCCATAACATCTGCACGTTCATTTCGCGGGTCGACCTCGACCGCGGCTTAGTGGTCGAGGTTCGTGAGTACGTAGACACTCTGCATTCTGCGCAGACCCTCCTGCCCGCCTTGGCTGCCGCGGGCGTTAGAACACCCGACTGATGGCGCCGAATGTGCGCCGGTGTGATCGCCCTGCCGCTGTCAACACCGTGCATCGCCAACCGACGGCCCGCTGAGTAGCAAGTCGCTACATTCCAACACCGCATGGAGATCGAAAGGCTCACCATGGAATTAGAAGGCAAAGTGGCCATAGTGACGGGTGCAAGCCGGGGCATCGGCGCCGCGATCGCGCAAGAACTGGGACGTGCGGGGGCAGCGGTCGCTGTCTTCGCCCGCAGCACCGAACACTCTCCGAGTAAGACCTTCTCGGGCACTATCGACGAAGTCGCCGCCGACGTGCGGAGCCAAGGCGTCGAGGCGATCGCCGTGCACGGGGACGTGTCGCGGGAGGAGGATGTCGCCGCCGCCTACGAGGAAACGATGGGCCACTTCGGGCGGTGCGACATAGTCGTGAACAATGCCGCCGTCAGTTATTTGGCGCCCCTGCTCGACATGTCAGTCAAGCGCTGGGACCTTGTCATGGGTGTCAATATTCGTGGTCCAATGATGATGGCCAAGGCGTTCTTGCCCCAGATGATCAAGCGCGGTGGCGGTCACATCGTCAACATCACTTCGGCAGACGGGCGCCTGGACCTCGAAACAGTGGAGCGTCTCGCCGAATCAATCGGATCCACCGGGGGAAGCTTCGGTGCCGACGGCCTCGACTTGTCGAAGAGCAAGTTGGCGTACGGGACGTCGAAAGCGGCCTTGAACAGATTCACCGTGGGGCTGGCCCACGAGACGAGTGGCACCGGAGTGGCGGTCAACGCGCTGGAAGTCCATGCCGTGACCCAGGCTGTGCGCCTCAGCCTTCCCGATGCAGACCATTCCAACAACGAACTACCGGAAGCCCCAGGGCAACTCGTCGCGTGGATTGCTCAGCAGCCGGCGTCGTTCACCGGAAGGATCCTCAGCCAACCCGACCTGCTGAGTCAGCTTCGCGCCAAAGGGATCGTCCGAACGAAAGTATCGCCGTAACCGTAGGTCTTTCGTCTACTCGGTCTCACTCCGACAGCCAAGGGGCGCTGAACCCCTGGGCCAGGGTCGGGCGAGCCAATCCAGCTCGGCGCGGGGGCCATGACAGTATCCACTGTGGTTGACCAGAAGGGATTACCCCCCAATGAATTTCGACTCCAAAGTCGCGGTTGTCACGGGCGCAGCCTCGGGTATCGGCGAGGCCACTGCCAAACGGCTCGCCGAATACGGAGCCAAAGTCGTCATCGCCGATATCGACCAAGACGGCGCCGAGCGCGTTGTCGCCGAGATCACCGGCAGTGGCGGCGACGCAGCATTTCGGCGCACCGACATCGCCCGGGAAGACGATGTCAACTCGCTGATCGACTTCACCGTTTCCACCTATGGTGGCTTGCACCTAGCCGTCAACAACGCCGCCATCGGTCATACTCCTACGCCACTGCACGAACTCGATACCGCGACCTTCGACACCGTCACCGGTATCGGGTTGCGCGGCACGTTCTTTTGCATGCGCGCTGAGATCGCCCACATGATCGGCCACGGCGGTGGCGCCATCGTCAACACCGCATCAGCTGCCGGACTCAAAGCCGCTGCAGGCCTGCATGCCTATGTCGCCACCAAACACGCAGTCGTCGGACTGACGCGAAACGCCGGATTGGATTACGCCAACCACGGCATCCGCGTGAACGCCGTCGCGCCGGGTACCATCGAGACCCCGCAGATGGCCAGTTTCCCTCAGGAATTGCAAGACGGATGGGCGCGCTTGATCCCGATGGGCCGGATGGGAGTGCCCCGAGAGGTTGCCGACGTCGTGACGTTCCTTCTGTCGGATGAGGCCAGCTTCGTCACCGCGACCACCCTCGAGATTGACGGCGCGTACGTGCAGTCAAGCACCAAGTGAGGGTTCACCTCTGACCGCTGAGGTACGGTCGCGTTTGCGGACAATCCTGGAAAGCGTCCTAGCCAAGTGCGCTAACTCGTGGGCAACGGACCGGCCAAGCCTCGGGGCAGTGTCCCCCACAGCCAACTGACTGCTTGCCCGATCTCCGAGAAATGCAGGCTGACACCGTCTTTGGCGTGATAACACTCCGCGGCTTCGGTGAATCCGTTGATACGGCTGAGCCGGTCGCCGTTGATGCGCAGGATCTGGCCGGTCAGCCAAGATGATTCGGGGGACTGTAGCCAGGCCACCACCGCCGAGCTGCGTCCCGGGTCCAGGGCAGGATCCTCGGCGGCGGCACCGCCGAAGAAGTCCTCGCTGATTCGGGTCACCGCCAACGGTGAGATCGCATTCACCGCAACGCCGTAGCGGCGCATCTCCATTGCCGTCACTACGGTCAGGTTTGCGATCGCCGCCTTGGCGGCACCATAGGCGCTTTGGCTGATGTTGCCCCACAGCCCCGCACCGGACACGGTATTGACGATCCGTGCGTCGACCGGATTGCCCTGCTTGGCCTGCGCCCGCCAATAGTCGCAGGCGTGTTTGGTGACCGCGAAGGTGCCCTTGAGGTGTACGGCGATCACCGCGTCCCAATCGGCTTCCGTCGCACTGGTGATCATCGCGTCGCGCACGATGCCGGCGTTGTTGACCACCCCGGTGAGCGTGCCGAACGTCGAGACCGCAGTCGCGACCATGTCGGCCACGTCGTCCCACGAGGCCACCGAGCCGGTGTGGGCGATGGCCTTGCCGCCGGCCTGCTCGATCTCGGCCACCACTTCCGCGGCCGGCCCCTCGCCGACGCCGCCGGTGCCGTCGCGGCCCACGCCCGGGTCGTTCACCACCACGGCAGCCCCTTGGGCGGCCAGCTCCAGGCAGTGGGAACGGCCGATACCGCGGCCGCCGCCGGTGACGAGGACGACACATCCGTCGAGTGGGGTCATGCGATTGCTCCCTTTCATTGGTCGAAGAGGTGGGTGATGAGCTCGCGGCGCTGCGACCAGTCGGCGTCGCGCAGGTCGGCGTGACCCGATTCGGTGACGATCAGGTCGATGTGATGAGCCGGAGTGGATGCCGGACGGCTCAGCCGGGCGACCAGCGGTGAATGCCCGTTTACCGTCGTGGGCACTGCGATGATGGACAGGCCGCCGCAGCTCATCCGGGCCGCCGCACAGTAGTCGGGGTGCCCGCCGATGCCGCCGACCACTTTTCCGCCACGGCCTTCGACGTTGACTTGGCCCACCGGGTCGATCTCGATGGCGGTGTTGACCGCGACGAACGGGTTCCCGCGCGACAATCGGGTCAGATCGTGGCTGTGGTCGATGCCGCGCAGGATCGGCCGAGCCTCAGCCCACTCGTAGAGCAAGTCGCTGCCGAGCAGGTAGGTCGCCGATGGTTCACCGATCAGCCGGCCACGGCGATCGAGGTCGACGACCGCGTCGGTGAGCAGGCCGGTGTCGATCCGCAGCGGTTGATCCGCACGCCGTAACAGTGCAGTGCCCAGCTGGCCGGGCCCGTACTGCAGCCGGGCGCCCTCGGGTACGAAACGCAATACGGCATCGGCCAGCGCCTCGTGAATCGGTTCGGGCTCACGGGTCGGCACGCGGACCGGCCCGTCGCCGCTGTGGCCGACGACGCGCACCTGGGACCGGTCCAGCGGCGGCTCGGCGCTCGCGCCCGGCGCGGTGGCATCGAGGATGCCCAGCACCGGTACGCCGTGGTCGATGAGCTGCCGCTGCCAGGACACCTCGGTGCCGAAGTGCAGTTGTCCGCTTCGTTCCACCAGCTTGGTGATCAGCAGATCGGGGCGGAGTGTGCCGGCCAACACCGCGTCGATCCCGGCCAGACTGGTCGGCAGGAACCGCGCCGTTGGGCTCTGCAGCACGTCACGTACGCCCCAGCCGGGCATCAGCGCGATGACTTCAGCGAACGCCGTCGGATCCAGACCCTCCAGTGCCGCCGGCAGCCAGCCCAGCACCAGCCGCACCGAACCGACCTCACCGGCCACCGCACTCAGCGTGGCGGGTACAGACGTCCCGTCATCGAGACAGCGCAGTTCACCGACACCGTCGCCAAGCGCCACCGTCATGGCGGGGCGCACGACGGCGCGCAGCGCGGCGGCAAGGTCGGGTCCGGTGAACGACGTTGTCACCGCGGCTCTTTGGGGAGGCTCAGCACCCGCTCGCCGAGGATATTGCGCTGAATCTCACTGGTTCCGCCCAAAATGGTCTGGGCTCGGCCGACCAGCATGTGGTGCACCAGCTCGTCGTCGGCGGGGTCGGTGCACGCATCGGTGCCGAGCACCTCGGTGGCCAGATCGCCCAGGTCGCGGTCGGTCTCCGACGTCATCAGTTTGAGCACCGAGAACTCCGGCGAGGTGAGATCACCGGACTCGATGGCCCGTTGCCAGGTGAACCGCAGCAGCCACATCCGGGCCCACAGCTTGGTCATGGATCGGGCCAGCACCGGATCCAGCAGGTCGTGATCGCGTGCCGCGGCGACCATCCGTTCGTGCAGCCGAAACATCGAGACTGCCTGCGAGCCCAGGGTGAGCCGCTCGCGACCGAGAGTGACCAGCGCAATCGTCCAGCCCTGCCCGACCTCGCCGATCAGGGCGTCGTCGGCAAGTTCGGCGCCGTCGAAGAACACCTCATTGAATTTGCTTTCGGAGTCCATTTGAACCAGCGGGCGCACCGTGATGCCGGGCGTGTCCATCGGGACGACAAACATCGACAGCCCGCGGTGTTTGTCCGGCCCGGTACGCGCCAACAGCAGACCGTATTCAGCCGACGCCGCGGCCGAACTCCACACCTTCTGGCCGTCGATGCGCCAGCCGTTCGCGGTGCGTTCGGCACGGGTGCGCACCGCGGCGAGGTCGGATCCCGCACCGGGTTCGGAGAACAGCTGGCACCAGAGGTCAGCGCCGACCCGGATCGGCTCGAGGAATCGGGCTTTCTGCTCGTCGGTACCGAACTTGATCAAAACGGGGCCGACCAGGTCCGCACCCGTGATGTTCAACTGACGGGGCACTCCGGCGCGTGCGCATTCCTCGGCGAAGAGGGCTTGGACTGCCACGGTCGCGTCGGCGCCGCCGTACGCACGCGGCCAGTGCAGGCAGGTGTAGCCGTGGTCCGCGAGATAGCGGTGCCATTGCCTCCCTGGAGCGACATCGGCCGCCGTTGGTGTGGGTCCGTAGTTACGGAGACCGGAGGGTTTGGGTGCACCCTCCAGAAAAGCGCGCACCTGGGTGCGCAGCGCGTCGATGTCCTCCGTCTGGACAGGCACCATCGCTCCTTTTGTTGGTCGGGGACGGGCCGGGGTCACTTTCCGTCCAGGTAGTCGTTGTACTCGTCGGCTACCGACTCCATCGCGTTGAGCCGACGGGCGAGCAGCCTGATCTCCGACTCGTCGGAATCGGTTGCCTGGAGCTCATCCAACCGGGCCCGGCAGCGCCCGATCTCCGCGACGAGGCGCTCCCTGGCCTCGTCCTTGGTCAACAGATCCTGATCGGTCCAGTCCGATACCGGCAGCTGCTCGATTCGGTCCACGCCGTCCGGCCCGCCGTCCGCTCCCGAGGTCACGCCGCCCGCGGGAAGTTGTAGAACTCGCGGGCGTTCAGTTCGACCATGCGGTGCACCTCGTCGTCGGGCACGTTCTCCAGCGCCTGCGCAGCGCGCTCCCGGCTCTGTGGCCAGAACGAGTCCGAGTGCGGATAGTCGCACTCCCAGGTGATCTTGTCGACGCCGATCATGTGCCGCATCTCCACGCCGAAATCATCTTCGATGAAGCAGCCGTGAATGTGCTTCTTGAACAGGTAGCTCGGCGGGTGATCCTGGTTGATGTTGTTGTAGAAGCGGTGCTTGCGCCACACGCTGTCGCAGCGTTCCAGGATGTAGGGAATCCAGCCGATGCCGCCCTCGGACAAGCCGATCTTCAACTTCGGGTGCCGGTAGAGGGTGTTGGAGAACAGCCAGTCCGTCATCGCGGTCATCGACATGGTCCCCATCAGCGTGATGAACACGGCGAACGGCGCATCGGGAGCGATCGGTGGCGGGAAGCCGCCGGAACCGAAGTGCTGGGCCAACACCATGTCGGTCTCCTCCATCGCCGAGAGCACCGGGTCCCAGTGATCGGAGTGAACGGAGGGCAGGCCGAGCCGATCGGGCAGATCTGGGAACGTCACACACTTGGCGCCCTTGGCTGCGACGCGGTGGATCTCCTTGACGCTGGCGTCGAGGTCCCAGAACGGCAGCATGGCGACGGGAACGAACCGGTCGGGTGCGGTGGCGGCCCACTCGTCGAGGTGGAAGTCATTCCACGCCGCCGAACACAATTTGGCCAGTTCCTTGTCCTCGCCCTCGGCGAAGACCGCCCCGGCGAAACGCGGGAACGACGGGAAGCAGGTCATCGCCTGCACGCCGTCGATGTCCATGTCGGCTACTCGTGCCTTGGGGTCGTAACAGCCGGGGATCATGTCGTCGTAGCGCACCGGCTCGATGCCGTACTCCTCGGGCTTCTTGCCGGCGACCGCGTTCAGGCCGATGTAGGGATAGATTCGGCCTTCGTACTCCCAGACCTGGCACATCTGTTGAGTGTCGGGGCGCTCCCACTCGATGATCTTGGGCCCCGCCTCCAAGAACTTCGTCGGCAGCCGATCGCTCCACACCTTCGGGTGTTCGATCAGGTGGTCGTCGACGGAGATCAGTTCCATCCAGGGCTGCAGCGGCACGGTGCCTCCTCGTGTGGCGTTGGACAATCGTACGAACAGAAAACGTAAAACATTTAGTTGATTTAGTGTGATTCTAGTCACCGCGCTGGTGGTCCAGCAACCAAAGGTGGATAACTAGGTCGGCGGGCGTTTCACAGCAGCTTGACGTGTTCGCTGAGCCGGTCCCAGTGCTGTCCGGGGCCTCCGAACAACACCTCGTCCGTGCGTGCTCGACGCAGGTAGAGGTGGGCGGAGTCCTCCCAGGTGAACCCGATGCCGCCGTGGATCTGGACATTCGCGTGGGCGGCGTTGCGTAGCGACTCCGAACACACGGCCTTAGCCATGCTGGCGCGCCAATTCGCTTCGGCGGCTGCTGCCGCGTCACCGTTTACCGCCTCCAGGGCCGCCTGCGATGCCGACCGTGCCCACTCAAGGTCGACCAGCATGTCGGCGCACTTGTGCTTGATGGCCTGGAAGCTGCCGATCGGGCGTCCGAACTGTTCACGGGTGCGCGCGTAATCGGTGGCGATCTCCAGTACCCGTTCGCACGCTCCGACCTGCTCGGCGGAGAGCACCGCCAACGTTGCGTCCACATTGCGCTCGATGAGGTCGTCTACTGGTGCCTCCACGGTCAGCCGTGACGCCGGAGCGCCGGCGAAGGTGATGGTGGCCATCGGGCGAGTGCCGTCCAGCACCCGCTCCGCTTCGATGGCGATGCCCTCGGCGGTCGGGTCCAGCAGGAAGACGGCGGTTTCGTTGTCGGCTGCGGCGACGACAACCAAATCGTCGGCGGTCGCCCCGTTGAGAACATGGTGGACCACGCCGTCGACGCCCCAACCGTCGCCGCGGCGGCTTGCGGTCAGTGTCACCGCCCCGCGACGCCACACCCCACCGTCGCCGGTGATCGCGGCCGCCGCGGTGCGATGGCCGTCGAGCAGCCCGGACAAGCGCTTCTCCGCATCGGGGTCGTCGGCGCAGGTGTCGAGGAGCAGGCCGGTCGCCAGCACCGTCGAAGCGAGGAACGGCACCGGTGCCAGTGTGCGGCCCAGTTCGTGAGCGACGACGCCCAGCGCCGAGGCGCCGTAACCCGCCCCGCCGAGGCTCTCCGGCACGGCGATCGCCGCGACTCCGACCTGAGCGCACAGCACCGTCCACAGCTCGGTGTCGATGCCGCCGCAGCTGCCGTCGCCGTTATAGGCCGTGGCCCGGACCCGCTCCTCCGACGCGAACTTCTCGCAGGCGGCGCGAACAGACGAGGCGAGCTCCTGGCGCTCGTCGGTGGACAACCCGGTCATCGGTTTCCTCCTGCAATACGTTGGGCCAGTTCCGTTTTCGCCACTTTTCCCAGCCCCGTCAACGGGAACTCGTCGACGATGACGAGCCGCTCGGGCCACTTCTGCTTCATCAGCCCACGCTCGTCAAGGAAGGCGCACAGCTCGTCGAGCGTGACGTCGCGGTGTCGGGAGGAGCGGCGCACCACCGCGCAGACCATTTCTCCGCGTAGCCGGTCGGGTTGCCCCAGCACCACGACCTCGTCGATCAGCGGGTGCGCCAACAGCTCATTCTCGATCTCGTCCGGTGCGATGTTCTCGCCTTTGCGGATGATCAGGTCCTTGGTCCGGCCGGTGATCACAATGCGCCCGTCGGGCCGCAGGTATCCTCGGTCCCCGGTGCGAAACCAACCGTCCGGTGTTGTCGCGCCGGCCCACTGTTCGGGGTCGACGTAGCCGGGCGTCAGATTGTCGCCACGAACCTCGATCTCGCTGGTCGAACTGATCCGGACCGTCACCCCGGGAATCGGCAGGCCGGAGCTGTTGCTCTGTTGTTCGTCGGTATCGGCGGCTCGACTGACACACACCATCGCCGCCTCGGTCATTCCGTACGCGTGCACGATCGGGATGCCCATCTGTTCACGCACCTGCTTGTGCAGTTCGGGCGGGCAGGGTGCGCCACCGCCGATCAACATGCGCAGCGACGGGATCAACGGCCGCGAGATTCCCGCCTCCTGTTGCGCCGACAACAGCATCTGGTACAGGGCGGGGCTGGACCCGGCGATGGTCACGTGGTGTTCGGCCAACAGCTGCGGCAGTTCATCGGCCGTCACCTTCGGCACCAACAGCACTGGGAAATCCGCCAGAACCGCACTGGTCAAATAGATGATTCCGCCGATGTGGGCGATCGGAAAGGCTATCGATCCGACCTCGTCCGGGTGATCACCGAGCCCGAGGTGGCCGGTGAACCCACGGATGGCGGCCAACAGCGTCGCGTCCGAGTGGTACACGCCTTTGGGCAGGCCGGTGGTCCCCGACGTGAGGTACACCCACCGGATGTCGTCCGCCGAGCGCGATCGGTCCAGCGTCGGATGCGGCAATCCGGGCAGCGCGCGCAGTTGGTCGAGGAAATCACCCGGCAGCGTGAGGACGCGCACCCCCGGTGGCGCATTGCCGGCCGTCGTCTCGTCGACGATGAGGATGTCCGCCCCGGCGGCTTCGACGGCCGAGCACACCTCACGGCGCCGGTAGAGGTGCAGCACCGGCGCCTGTGTGACATCGGCGCGTGCCAGGGACAGCATCAAGACTGCCGCCCACGCGTGCGACGGCAGCTGCCAGGCCACGGTCATCCCCGGCCGGACGCCGGCCTCCCAGAGCCAGTGGGTACCGGCGGTGGTCAAGGCGGCGACGTCGGCCACGGTCAGCGTCGTCCCGGCGGTGTCGCGCAACAGCGGTCGCGCCGGTCGTGCCGAGGCGGACTCATCGAGGAGTCCGGCGATGGTGCCACCCGTCACCGCTGGGCCTCCTCGCCTTAAGTTCTAACTATTTAACCAATTAGGATGACGGAACTCCAACTTTTGCCGGCGCCGGCGGGCTCGGGCGTCGATGAAGTCGCGGAGCTGCACTACTTCGCGTTGCCGATGCGCTTGCCGGGGGTGAACCTGACCGGCAGATTGCACACGGCGTAGACCTCGCCGGCATCCGCGAACCGCTGCGGCTCGCCGGCGAGTTCGAAGTCCGGTAAGCGGGCAAGGATCTGGCCCAACATCACCTGGAACATCACCTTCGCGTAGTGGGAGCCCAGGCATCGGTGCATACCCACCCCGAAAGCCATCTGCTTTTTCGCGTTCGGCCGGGTCAGGTCCAGCGTCTCGGGGTTCTCGAACATCGCCGGGTCGCGGTTGGCTGCCGCCCACATGAGAATCGCCCGGTCGCCCGCGCACAGTGACTGTCCGTGGAACTCGGTGTTGCGGGAGACGGTACGGGCCAATCCGAGCGTCGGCGTGTACAGCCTCAGTAGCTCGTCGGTGCCCTTCTTGATCAGCCCCGGATCGCTGATCAGCTGTTGGCGGAGCTCGGTGTCTTCACAGAGCCGCAGCAGCACGTTTCCAGTGAATCCACTGGTCGTGTCCATGCCGCCCAGCATCATCAGGAACGTGTACATGGCGATCTGGGTGTCGTCGAGGGGTTCGCCGTTCAGGGTCCCGCGCAGGATGTCGCTGAATAGATCGTCGCCCAGGCCGTTGGCACGCCGTTGCTCCATGTGCTTGTTGATCTCGGCGAACAGTTCCATGCCCGCCGCAGCGGACTTCTCGGGGTCGTGGGCTCGGTAATGCACCAGGGTGTGCACCCAGTGCACCCACTCCATGTACCGGGATTCGTCGAATTTCAGCAGTCGCAGGATCAGCCGCGCAGGCAGCGGTGTCGTCAACTCGGTGACCAAATCGCATTCTCCGCGCTCGATGAAGGCGTCGATGGCCTCGTTGGTCATCTCCAGGGCGGCGGGTAGGGCCCTCTCGGCCGACCCCGGGGAGAACTGGCGCAGTGTGATGTCGCGCAATTCGATGGTCTGCGGCGGATCGGATTCGATCGGCAGAATGGGAAACGGCATGCCACTGGCGGGCACACCGACCGATGGATAAGAGTTGAACAGGGCGTCGTCACGCGCTGCTTCGAAGACGGACGCGTAGTCCGTCAATGCCCAGAAGCCGTCGTAGTGATGCGAATGGGCGACCGGACAGCCTGATT
The DNA here is from genome assembly GCF_003284925.1 of Mycolicibacter senuensis. GTDB lineage: Bacteria > Actinomycetota > Actinomycetes > Mycobacteriales > Mycobacteriaceae > Mycobacterium > Mycobacterium algericum_A. The sequence goes on along the minus strand of NZ_QMEX01000007.1, from coordinate 20,024 downwards.
CCCGCATCTGACGGAATGCCGCATACGGGTCCTCACGGAATTCGGGGGAGTGGTGGTCGAGGTCCACCTCTGCTCGTTGCTGCTCGTCGGTCCGGGTGTCGGTCATCGGCTGCTCCCTTCCCGTGGTTACCTGCTCAGGATTGCGACTGCGGCGGTCCCAGGTGCCCCGTAGAGCTGGGCGAGCGCCACTCGCGGGTCGTTGGGCACCTGCCGGTCGCCCGCGGTGCCCCGCAGCTGGTGCACGAGTTCGTAGACCTGCCGCAGGCCGGATGCGCCGACGGGCTCGCCGTTGGCCAATAGACCGCCGTCGGTGTTGATCGGCAGGCGGCCGCCGATTTCGGTGGCACCGTCGGCGAGCAGCGCCTCCTGTTCGCCGTCCTTGCACAGTCCGGTCTCGGCCATGTGGATGAGTTCTGAGCCGGAGTCGGTGTCCTGCAGCTGCGCGACGTCGATGTCCTCGGGTCCGACGCCGGCCAGCTCATAGGCGGCGTTGGCGGCCTCGGCGGTGGTCCCGGCCGCCAACGGCAGCTCGATCGAGGTCCGCAACAGTTCGTAGGCGCCATCGCGGCGGCTGCGCAGCGCGGTGGACCGCAGATAGATCGGCGTGTCGGTGTACTGCTTGGCCACCTCGGCGCGGCACACCACCACGGCAGCCGCGCCTTCGTTGGGGTTGCAGTACATGTATTGCCGCAGCGGCGCGTTGACGACCGGCGAGGCGAGGATGGCCTCGGTGCTCATGGGCTTGCGGCGCCAGGCGTGCGGGGCCAGGGCGCCGTTGGCAAAGTTCTTGGCAGCGACGCGGGCGAGCGTCTGCTCGCTCACACCATGGTCGTGCATATACCGCATGATTTTGGTGCCGAAGTAATGCGTGGTCAGGAACATGCCCTGGTCGCCATACCACTGCGGTAGGCCGGATACTGACGGGTCGGCGCCAAACGCCCCCCGCGGATGCTTGTCCAGGCCGACGCCCACGGCGATGTCCGCCTCGCCCAGCGCTACATCGCGGGCGGCCAGGGTCAACAGCGAGTTGCCGGTGGCGCAGCCACTGAGTGTCGCGCGTGCCGACAGCCCCGTCATTCCGACAAGCCCGGTGACCGCCTCGGGATTGGACACTTCCAGGCTGCCGGCGTAGAGGCTGCCAACATCGGTCCAGTTCACCCCGGCGTCCCGCAGTGCCCGGTTAATCGCCACGGCTCCCATTTCCAGCGCCGATCGGTCGTCGTACCGCCCGAACGGGTGGAGTCCGACACCGATGATGGCGATCTCGGGCTTGCTGCTCATGGGGGCTCCTTCCGGGCGGCAGGGCTGGGCGGTGAGACTGCCGGCCGCGCCGCCGCTATGATGTCGGTACCGCGAAGTCTATAACTATATAGCTGATTTGATGCAACGGGCCGGGAATCGCCACACCGCCCGTGTTCAGGGCAGTGCGAGCGTGGCGAGTGAGGGCTGAGGCGTTGAGTATTTCGCTGTTGTTGGACATGGCGGTTTCGGGTGATCCCGACCGCGAGGCAGTGGTGGACGGCGGGGTTCGTTTGACCACCGCCGACCTCAGTGAACTCGCCGATGGGGGAGCAGGGGTGATCGCGGGGTCGGGGGCGCGGCATGTGGTTTATGTCGGCACCGGCGGTGTCCTGCTGCCCCTGCTGATCTTCGCGTCGGCCCGGGCGGGTCGAGCGTTCACACCGCTGAACTACAGATTGAGTGACGACGGGCTACGCCAGCTGATCGAGCGCCTGCCCGACCCGCTGATCGTGACCGACAGTGAGTACCGCGACGCGGTTATCGATGCCGGCAAGCAGGTGATGACTTCCGACGAGTTCACCGCGGCCGCGCGCACCACCGATCCCGTATCGGAATTTGCCGATCCCGACGACGTGGCGATCGTGCTGTTCACCTCGGGAACGACTTCCCGGCCCAAAGCCGTAGAACTGTCACACAACAACCTCACCAGCTACATAACCGGCACCGTGGACTTCGGTTCCGCGGACCCCGGCGACGCGGCCCTGGTGTGCGTTCCGCCCTACCACATCGCTGGGGTGGGTGCGGCGTTGTCGAACGTGTATGCGGGTCGAAAAATCGTGTATCTGTGCAGGTTCGACCCCAGGGAGTGGGTGGAGTTGGTCCGCAGTGAACGGGTGACCACCGCGACGGTCGTACCGACCATGCTGGACCGCATCGTGACTGTGCTGGAAAGCGAGCCGACTGAGCTACCGACGCTGCGCAATCTCGCCTACGGCGGCTCCAAAGTGGGCCTGCCGCTGGTTCGCAAGGCTCTGGACCTCCTGCCGGAGGTCGGATTCGTCAATGCCTACGGGTTGACCGAGACCAGCTCGACCATCACGGTACTCACACCCGAAGATCACCATGTCGCCCATGGTTCCAGCGATGAGGCCGTTGCCCGGCGGCTGGGCTCTGTTGGACGGCCGGTGCCCGGCATCGAGATACAGATCCGCGCTGAAGACGGAACGGTGCTAGGCCCCGGTGAGACCGGCGAATTGTTCGTGCGCGGCCCGCAAGTCTCCGGCAAATACGCCGAGATCGGATCCGTGCTGGACGCGCAGGGCTGGTTCCCGACGAAAGACGTCGCTACGGCCGATGAGGAGGGGTACCTGTTTATCGGTGGACGCTCCGACGACACGATCATCCGGGGCGGCGAAAACATCGCCCCGTCCGAGGTGGAAGATGTGCTGATCGAACATCCCGATGTTCACGACGTCGCCGTCGTCGGCCTCGAGGACCCCCAGTGGGGCCAGATCATCGTTGCGGTGGTGGTGCCCGAACCCGGCAGCGTCCACAACGCCGAGGCATTACGCGAGTACGCCCGCAAGAAGCTGCGGGGCTCACGCACTCCTGACCGGATCGTTTTTCGCGACCACCTGCCGACCACTACCACCGGGAAGGTGGTGCGCCGCGAGATCGTCGAAGATCTCAAGTTCGCCACCGTCGACCTGTAAACGTCCGCATGAGAACACCGAGGAGCCAACCATGATCAAGAGCGGCAGCCGGTTGCAGAGCCAGGTCTGCGACACCCAGGTCATCGTCGTCAAGACCGCAGAGAGCTTGGACGATCTGCGCTGCGGGGGACAGCCCATGCTGCCGATCGGCGCCGAGAAGTCGTCCCAGCCACTGGATCCCGCGTTCGCCGACGGCAGCGCAATGGGCAAGCGCTACGTCGACGATGCCGGCGCCGAGGTGCTGGTCACCAAAGCGGGCGCCGGGACGCTCAGCGTGGGGGCGACGGCGCTGGCGCTCAAAGAGGCCAAACCGCTACCAGCCAGCGACTGACGACCTACCCGGGTGAGATGCGCCGTAGGTCAATCCTGAGCCTTGGGGAGCGTCGCTCGCACTGAGGGCGATCCCTTGACTCGCTAGGCACGCCGCCATATTTTGTAGCGGATCCAACAAAAAGTTAGATATGCCGGAGCGGTCAGAGGGCGATGATGCCGGTTCCTGCAGGTGATGGTTCCAGTACCTGCAGGAACCGGCCCCACGATCCACACCGACAAGGGCGGCCTACAGCTGATCTACCACGGCGTCCCGTTGTCAACTTTCGCCCCCGACACCCGCTCGCCGCGAGCTGAAGGCCCGCCGATCCCTTGTCGCAGTCGACCAGTGAATCAGGCGTTGGCGAGCTGCGGCGGTTTGACGGCGTCGGGGTCGGGGTTGGCGATGGGTAGGCCCATGAATCGCCGGGCGTTGTCGCCCATGAAGTCGTAGGTGCGGCGGGTGTCCATGCCTTCGGCGTACTTCCAGTACCCCTTTGGTTCGGCTAAGCCTTCGGGGTGCGGCCAGTCCGAGCCGAACAGGACTTTGTCCCAGCCGACAGTCGCGACGACGTCGGCGACCGAGCCTTCCCAGAACGGGCTGACCCAGATGTTGCGGCGGAACACGTCGTGGGGATGTTCGGGGAAGTTCTGCGGCATCTTGCCGTAGGTCGAGGCCAGATCGTCGAACAGTGGTTTGATCCAGGCGCTGCCGTTCTCCACGCTGGCGATGCGCAGCTTGGGGAACCGGGTCAAGGTGCCGTGGCAGATCAGGCTGGTCAGCATGTCGGCGATCTCGCGATGGCCCAAAGCGGTCCATTTGAACGCCGACATCTCGAATGCGCTGCTGGTATCCGCCGGCTCCCATTTGTCGATGTATTCCTGCAGCGGGGGTTGGCTGGCATGCAGGACGATGGGTAGGCCGGCGTCCTCGACGTCGCGCCAGAACGGATCGAATTCGGGCAGTGCCGGCGAACGCCAGCCCTTGTAGCCGTTGACCGGTGCCGGCTTGATCAGGGCGACCTTGGCGCCGTTGTCGAGGATGTATTCCAGCTCGCGACGCGCCTCGTCGACGAGTCCCAGGGTCAGCACCGGCGTCGAGTAGATCCGGTTGGCGTGGGCGTAGCCCCAGTGCTCGAGCATCCACTGGTTGAGCGCGTGGATGATCGCCACGGTCAGATCGGGATCCTCGGCGGCGGAATGTTCGACCAGGTTGGCCAGCGTGGGGTAGTTCAAGCATGCGTCGACGCCTTGGCGGTCGAGTTCGGCGATGCGGTCTTCGGGATTGCGCGATGCCAGTGGTGCGTCGATGCCCCGGCCGGACATTTCCCGCATCGTCAGGCCCTCGGGGTTCTGGCCGGAGTAGAACTTCTCGTGCGCGCCGGGGGCGGCGACTCGTTCGAAGGTGGGGTTGGGCATGTAGTCGGTGATCTTGTTCAGGATCGCGATTCGGCTGTGCCTGCCGATCTGGACGAACTGCACCTTCGGCTTGAACTGTTCGGGCAGGTGCCGGGTCAGCGCGTCGGGGTTTTCGTACATGTGCTGATCGGCATCGAAAATCGGTGCATCGGTGAACTGGCTGGTGGACTGCGTCATCGGCTTCTTCCTTACCTCAACGTCGGGTTGCCTAGAGCTTCGCCTAACTTGACGAAGGTGTCAAGTCCTGGCGTGTGAACTTATATTAAAAGCCTATGAGCTGCAGATATTGAACTTGACGAGAACGTCATATACAGTTCGCCGCATGACGCTGACCTCCGGTGCTCCCGCCGAATCGCTGCCGGACACCACCCGCGGCGAGCGAACTCGGTCAGCGATCTTGGATGCCAGCCGCCGACTGTTTCTCGAACGCGGCTACTCCGGCACGCCGATAAACGCGATCACCGAGGCGTGTGGCATTTCGCGGGCCGGCTTCTACACCTACTTCAAGGACAAGCGGGAGATTTTCAATGTCCTCGGCGAGACCACGTATCACGAAGTCCTCGCGGTCATCGCCGAGTGGGCCGACGCTCAAGAACCCTTCGGTCCAGCGGACATTCAGGCCTGGGTCGGTCGCTACTTCGACTACATGGACCACCACGGTGCGTTCGTACTGGCCTCTGCACACTCGGCCCCCGACGACACCTCATTCCACAACGCCCGTAATCGCATGGTGACCAGGGCCTCGTGGAAATTGGGGCAGGCCATCGCCGGTGATGGCAGGCACTCGCCGGATGTCATCGGTGTCGCGGTGATGGGGTTGCTGGACCGGGCATGGCACACGGTGCACAGACAGACGGTGGCTGTCGGGCGCAGCGAGATGATCTCGGTGGTTGCCGAGATGATCGCACCGATGGCGGCCGCTGCCGGGTCTTAACCCTGCTCGGCCGGCCGGAACCCGAAGGTCAGTAGCGTTTGACCGTCGGCGGTCTGCAGCGTCGTGGTGGTCGACACCAGCGGCTGCCCGATGCGCAGGTCGGCCGGGTCCACATCGACGATCAGCGTCTCCACCAGCACGCCCTCGGCCAACTCGACGAAACCCACCGCATAGGGCTGGAACGCCTCGGGCGACCGATTGCCCTTGTAGGGCAACGGCGGCACGAACTCCTGCGTGGTGTAGGTGTAAAGCGTTCCCTCAGTGGACAACTCGATGGGTTCGATGTCCGCTTGAATGTCTGGCGCGCCGTCGAACAGCTCGGCCCGCTCGGCGGGGAACTTCACTACGCCTGTGGAACGTCGGCGGGAGCCGAACAGCACCGCGCGGTCGCCCTCAACTCTGAACAATCCCTCGGTGATCAATGTGCTCATCTCAAATTACCTCGATAACCATTGCCGAACCCATCCCTCCGCCGGCGCACATCGACAGCACGCCGATCCCGCCGCCGCGACGCCGTAGTTCATAGATTGCCGACGTCACCATGCGTGCGCCCGTGGCGGCAATCGGATGGCCGAGGCTGATGCCCGAGCCGTAGACGTTGACGATCTCCTCGTTGAGGCCCAGTTCCCGCGCGCAGGCGACTGCCTGGGCGGCGAACGCCTCGTTGATCTCGAACAGCGCCACATCCTCGAGTTTGCGCCCGGCCAACTCCAGTGCCTTCGGAATCGCCGAAATGGGCGCGCTGCCGGTGCGATTCGGCGGAACACCGACCGAACTCCAGGACAGTACATGCGCCAACAGGTCGGTCCGGCCGGCCGGGCTCGCCAGTGCCACCACCGCGGCGGCATCATTGATGCCCGAGGAGTTGCCGGCCGTCACGGTGAACCCGTCGATTTCGGGGTGCAAGACCTTCAGGCCGGCGAGCGTGTCCGCCGTAGTGTCGCGACGCGGATGCTCGTCCTGGGCGAACGTCTTGGAGCTGCCGTCGGGCTGGGGCACCTCGACCGGCACGATCTCGTCGACGAAAGATCCGGCGTCGATGGCTTTCACCGCACGCTGATGACTGCGTAGCGCCCATTCGTCCTGCGCCTGCCGCGAAATGCCGTACTGAACGGCGCAGTTGTGGGCCACCGTGATCGACATGTCCAGCGCGGGGGCGTCGTCGGTGGGCGGATGCGAGAACGGGTACCAGGGGTCCTGGTAATCCTCCGGCGCCTTACCGCTGGTGAACGGCTTGCGTTTACGCAGCAGCGGTGTGGTCGAGCACGACTCCATGCCGCCGGCCAGGATGGCCCGGCTCATGCCCGCCGCGATCTGTCCGGCGCCGACCGCGATCGCCGAGAGGCTGGAGGCGCACTGCCGGTTAACGGCCATGCCCGGGATTTCGGTAAGGCCCAGATCCACCGCAATGTAACGGGCGCTGTCGCCACCACCTTGCAGGCTCTCGGCCAGGATGAAGTCGTCGAACTCGGCGGCGTCGAGCCCGGACCGAGCCACCGCCGCGCCTACCGCCGGTTTGGCCAGCTCAATAGCCGGCAGGTTGGCCAGGGTGCCCTTGCGTGCTGTGCCGATCGCGGTGCGGGCAGCGCCCACGATCGCTGCGCGAGATGTCATTGCGGCCACGTGTCTCCCAAGGTTGTGGGGTGGGTACCGGACAGGGGGCCCGGCGGGGCGCGATCAGTCTATACCGTTAAATAGATATCGGTATAACCGGCGTGTTACGACAGGAGTGGCCATGAGAGTGATCGGATCCGTTGGCGAAGCGGTTCTGACGATCGGAGAAGAACTCGGTGTGACAGATTGGCTGGAGGTGGACCAGAACCGCATCGACGCTTTCGCCGATGTCACCGGGGACCACCAGTGGATCCATGTGGACACCGAGCGGGCGAAGTCCGAAAGCCCTTATGGTGCAACGATTGCGCACGGCTTCCTCACCCTGTCGCTGATACCGGGCGTCAGCAAGGAGAACTACCGCGTCGAGAACGCCAAGATGGGCATCAACTACGGCCTGAACAAGGTGCGGTTCCTGGCGCCGGTCACCGCGGGCAGCCGGATCCGGGTGCGCTCCGTACTGGTTGACGCCACGAAGGTCGACGACAGCACCGTGAACCTGACCGTTCGGCACACCGTCGAGATCGATGGGTCCGACAAGCCGGCCGCGGTGGCAGACCTCATCGCGCGTTACGTGTTCTGACCGCCGGTGCCCGAATCCACTAAATATTTCTCGGAATACGGGTCTTGGGCGCTACACTTCGGTCGCGGTCGGCTTGAGCTCGCAACCCCGTTGGAAGGTCCGATGATTCTCAACGTGCCAACTGTTGTGTTGCCGGCGGCCGCGTCATGACGGGCGGTCCGTTCGACGGGAAGGCGGTCCTGACCGGAGCCGGGAAGTCGCAGGTCGGCCGCCGGCTGGGCCGAACCGGCTTGGAGCTGACGCTGGAGGCGGTACTGCGCGCGATCTCCGATGCGGGCCTGAGCGTGGACGACATCGACGGTATCGCCAGCTACCCCGGACCGGGGGTTCCGGACCCAGGATTTTCCGGGGCGACCATCACCGAGGTGCGCAATGCGCTGGGGTTGCGCAGCCGCTGGTATGTCTCGGCGATGGAGACCGCAGGCCAGATCGGGCCCGCGATCGAGGCGTGCATGGCCGTCACGCTCGGGCTGGCCAACCACGTCGTGGTCTACCGGTCGGTCTGGGAGTCCACTGCCGCGCAGCAGGCCGGCGGTGGCCGGGCGTCGGTGCTGTTCACCGGCGGCAAGTTACCGCCCCACCTGGAGTGGGTCGCGCCGTTCGGTGCGCTCTCAGCGGCGAACTGGCTGGCCATGCCGGCCCAGCGCTACATGCATGATTTCGGGTTGACGCGCGAACAGCTCGGCTACATCGCCATCAACGCGCGTCGTAACGCGGGGCTTAATCCTGACGCCATCTACCGCGAACCATTGACGATGGATGACTACCTGGGCGCCCGGATGATCTCCGAGCCGCTGTGCCTCTACGACTGCGACGTCCCGTGCGATGGCGCGACCGCCGTCATCGTGTCACGCCGCGATGCCGCCAACGGTCTACCGCGTCATCCGCTGACGGTGGAGTCGGTGGGGCCGGGCATGTTCGAACGCGCCACCTGGGATCAACGGTCGGATGTCACGACGATGGCCGCCCATGACTCGGCCGCGACGCTGTGGGAGAACACCGCGCTGAGGCCGGCCGATGTCGACATGGCTCAGCTCTACGACGGTTTCAGCTTCCTGACCGTGATGTGGCTGGAGGCGATGGGGTTCTGTGAGCACGGGGGAGTGGGCGACTTCATTGAGGGGGGTGAACGGATCGCACTCGACGGTTCGCTTCCGCTCAACACCAGCGGCGGGCAACTGTCGGGTGGCCGATTGCACGGCATGGGATTCCTTCACGAAGCATGTGTGCAGATGTGGGGCGAGGGCGGTGACCGGCAGGCGCCGAAGACGCCCGAGGTGGTGGCCGTCGGCGTCGGCGGCGGGCCGGTCGCCGGGTCGATGTTGCTGAGTAGTCGGTAGTGGCTGCCCAGACGCTGGGCAATATCGTCACCGACAACGCCCTGCGGTTCTCCGATGTCCCCGCATACCGGCTGGGTCAGCGCACGGTGACCCACGCGGCGTTGCACGATCGCGCGGTGCGTTTGGTGTCGGCGATGGCGAAAGCCGGTGTGCGACGGCAGGATCGGATCGCGGTGTTGAGCCGCAACAGCGTGGAGTTCGGCGAGCTGATGGCGGCGACTCAGCTGGGCGGAATCATCCTGGCAACCGTCAACTTCCGGCTGTCGCCGCCGGAAGTGCTCGACGCGTTGCGTCGGGTGTCGCCGTCAATCGTGTTCTGCGCCGATGAATTCGCCCCGATGATCGCAGAATTCGCGCCACTCTTACCGTCGCCACCGTTGCTGGTGTCCATCGGCGACGGCGGGCGCCCCGACGTGGTCGGCTACGAAGAATTCGTCGCCGATGGAGATGCCGACGAGCTGGTATTAGTCGCGCACCCCGACGACATCGGCTGCCTGTTGTTCACCAGCGGCACCACCGGCGCGTCGAAGTGCTGTGTGCTCGGACAGCGGGAACTGCGACGGGTGGCACTTGCGATGAATACCGAAATGCGTTCCGGTAGCGCCGATCGCATGCTGATCAATATGCCGATGTTCCACTTCGGCGCCATGGCCATGATCGGCGGTCTGCACGCCCGCGGCGGAACCGTGTTGCTGCAGCAGCAGTTCGACGCGGCCGAAGCCATCCGATTGATCGCAGACGAACAAGTCACCGTGCTGCATCTCGCGCCGGTGATGCTGAGGACCCTCATCGAGGAACTCGGTGACTCCCGTGCCGCCGACAGCGTACGCACAGTCGTGTACTCGGCCGCGCCGATGGGCTTGACCACGTTGGAACGGGCGCTGGCCGTGCTGCCCGGTGCGGGCTTCCTCAACCTGTACGGACAGACCGAAGGCATCGTATCGGGACTGCCGCGGGAACTACATGCCCTCGACCATCCCGACGCGGCCGATCGGTTGCGGTCTGTCGGCTTTCCGTTCCCCGGGGTACGGGTCCGGATCGTCGATGACGACGGTCGTGACGTCGCGGTGGGGGAACCCGGCGAAATCGTTATCCGCTCGGAGTCGATGTTCCGCGGCTACTGGGACGATTACGCCGCCACCCTGGTGACGCTGCGCGACGGATGGTGCCACACCGGAGACATCGGCCGGTTCGACGGGCAGGGGCTGCTGTACCTGGTGGACCGTAAGAAAGACGTCATCGTCACCGGGGGCGAGAATGTGTACTCGCCGGAGGTCGAGGATGTGGTCTGCGGGCTCGACGGGGTGGCGGCCTGCACCGTGATCGGAGTTCCCGACGACCGCTGGGGAGAAGCGGTTTGTGCCGTCGTGGTGCCGCATCCCGGTGTGATCGTCACACTCGACGCGGTTCAGGATCTCGTGCGGCAGAGGCTGGCCGGATACAAGGTGCCGCGCCGCCTGGTGACCGTCGACGAGTTGCCGGTGTTGGCCAGCGGGAAGGTTGACAAGAAGCGGTTGCGCACCGAATTCGGGACTGCGTAGAGACGGGTCGACTCCGGTCAGGGCGCTGCGGGCTGGCCGTAGGCCGCGACCACAACGCTGCGGCTCAGACTGTTCTCCGACCACACGCCGATCGCGGTGTTCGCGCAGTCCTGCATGGTTGCCCGCGACGGCGGGTCATACCACCACTGATTGAGGATCTCGATGCCGTTGATCGCCACCGCCGGGTTGATCGCGACGGTTTCGGCAACCTTGCCGACGAAGCCGGCGTCGCGGGCCCGGTCCTGGGGGGTGGATCCGTCCGAGCCGATGTCGCCGTTGATATCTCGGTTGTTGAGCACGTCGAGCGTGTGCCGGCGAGCCGCATCGACCAGTCGGCCGTCCAGCCGTGGCTCGAGCGTGCAGCCGTTCTTCCGCTGTGCGGTGTAGATGTTGACGAAAACGCTCTCGTTCAACCGCTTGTTGTCCGCGTGCACCGACGGCGCAGCCACCACCATGCCGCCGGCTACCGCGGCCACCAGAGATAGCGCGGGCGCGCAGCGCCGCGCTGTGCCACCGTGTGTCATGAGCCTTCCCGCAGATCTGGCCGGACCGAACTTCGGATGACACTACCCCTAAATGGGGTAAATGAATTACGCTTTCATACGTTATGAAGCTGACCTATCCGGTTGCCGCAGCTGTGCTGGTGACCTTCGTGGGCGGCGGAGCGCCGGTGGTCACCGCGCCCGCGGCAGTTGCCGACGCGGCCGGCTATGTGGTCAACGTGACCCTCCGGCCGGGATACCACTTCGCCGACGCCGATCAGGCTCTCGCCTACGGCCACGGCATCTGCGACAAGATCAGGCAGGGCGAGGCATATGCACAACTCGCCGGTGACATCAAGGCCGACTTCAACACCTCCGATGAGTTTCAAGTGTCGTATCTGATCAGCCAGGCTGTCCAGGAGCTGTGTCCGAGCCTGATCTGGCAAGTGCGAAATTCGGCGGACGGTTACCGGCCGCCGCCGCCATGAGTCGCACTCGGTTCAGTCGAACCGCAGTAGAGAGTGCCGCAGCAGTCGCACCATGAGTTCGGCGGCCCGTCGGTCACTGTCGAGGCTTCCGGGTACCGGCTCCGTCATCCTGCCTAACACCGCCAGGAACACCGCGGCAGCAACGAGAGGGTCCAGTCCCGGCGGCAGTGTCGCTCGCCGCAGCAGTGCCGCGACTGCCTGGTACATCGAGCCGATACCGTGCTCGACGTCGGCTGCAGAGAGTTGTTCGGCCACGGTGCCGTCGAACCAGGCGCGGATGACGCCGCGATAGCCGCGGTGAAACCGGACGTAGCCCAGCATCCAGTCGGTGAACCTGCCGGCGTCGAACGTGGCATCGGCGATGCCGTGCAGGGCGGTGGCGTGCCGCTCGGCGTCGGCCATGGCCCGGCGAGTGACTTCGGCAAGGATTGTGTGTTTGGTGCTGAAATACCGATACAGGGTGGCGCGGCTGATGCTGACCGCCGCGGCGATGTCTTCCATTCCGACGGCGTAGTAGCCGCGCTCGGCGAACAGTTGCGAGCTGGCGGCGAGGATCTCCTGGCCGATCGGTGAGAGGTCGAGCATGGCACACTGCGCCGGACCGACGGCTGGGCGCGCGGCCGGCAACGGCGCTTCGCTCCGATCGGCGCTGCGGGGTGGACATACGTGGCCGATAGCGTCGAGCGGGGTGTCCGGGAACAGCATCAGCTGCAGCGCGACAGCCAGCGACCCCGACACATCCGTGCGCGAGGGCAGCGGAAAAGTCCTGCGGTAGCGGTAGAGATTGACCATGTGCGGGATCCGGGTCAGCGCCGCCACGGCCTCATCAGGTTGCAGACCAACCGGCTCGGCGGCACGCACCCGGTTGGTGACTTGATGCCGGAACGCGTCGGCCACCGAGCCGACATCGATGACGGACAATCCGGCGGCAGTACCGATGCCGGGGAACTCCGCGAACACCGCTGCGTGCGCGTCGTAGATATCCGCCCACTCACGCAGCCACCGGCTCAGGTTGCGTAGGCCGTCGGTGTCGGGACCGAGGCGCCGCAGTCGGTCGCCGTGGTCGAGCAATGCTTGCTCGGATGTCGCTACCAGCTCGCGGAAGATACCCTCCTTGCCCGCGAAGTACTGGTAGATCGTCGGGCGTGATGCGTCGGCCACTTTCGCGATCGCGTCGATGGAGGTGCCGTGATACCCCTGCCGCCGAAAGAGGTCCGCCGCACAGGCCAGAATCCGCTCGCGGGTGTGCAGTCCGCGGCGACCCACGGTGGGATTGAGCGGCGGCGCGTACCCGGGTCGCCGCGTCTTGTCCGGCACCGTCATGGGCGAGGCGTCGGTCCGGACAGGTTGCGCCTCGGCTGACCGGAGTAGCCGAAGAACTTCTCGAAGTTCGCGTCGTTGATGGGCTGCGCGGTATTGCGCTGAGCCGCGGCACGCAGGGCGTCCAGGCGAGTCTTGGCCCTGTCCAGCGCCGGGGTGTCGCCAGCCGCGGTCAGTCGGTCGACGTCGGCTGACGCCACGGCGATCTCCAACCGGAGCCGTTCACCGGCCTCACCGAAGGTGAGCAGGTCATGGTCGTCCTCGTCTGTTCTCCCGCGTGCCGTGCGGTCGACGGGATGATGCTGCGCTGGCGTCATGATCTGCCTCTCTGCCACTGGACGTTTGTGGTACACATCATATAGTCTATGAGACATACCGTCAGAAATTAAGACCAACTGTCAGAACCACGGAGAAATCAGCCATGCCCTTGCGAGATGAACACCAGATCGTGTCGGTCGACGACCACCTCGTCGAGCATCCTCGGGTGTGGCAAGACCGGTTGCCGGAGAAGTTCCGGGAGGCCGGCCCGCGGATCGTCGAGCAGGACGGCAAACACCTGTGGTCCTACGACGGCCAGATATTTCCCACCATCGGCCTGAACGCGGTGGCGGGTAAGCCGCCGGAGGAGTGGGGGATGGATCCGGTTCGCTACGAGGACATGATCCCCGGCTGCTATGACCCGGTCGCGCGGATCGCCGACATGGATCTCGACGGGGTGCAGGCCGCGTTGTGCTTCCCGTCGTTCCCCGGTTTCGGCGGCGGGACGTTCATCCGCGCCACCGACAAAGAATTGGCGTTGCTGTGTGTGAAGGCGTGGAACGATTTCTACATCGACGAGTGGTGTGCGACTGCACCGGAGCGATATGTGCCGCTGGCGATTCTGCCGGTGTGGGACATCGACGCCACGATCGCCGAGGCCGAACGGGTGGCCGCCAAGGGGGCGCGCACGGTGTCGTTCCCGGATAGCCCGGTGCCGCTGGGGCTGCCGTCGTTTCACTCCGATCACTGGGACGGTCTGTGGCGGGTGTGCTCGGACGCCGACATGCCCGTGTCGCTGCATTTCGGATCCGGCTCGTACGTGCCCGGATTCTCGTTCTCCTCGATGAAACCGGTCCCGGGCCAGATGGCGATGCCAGACGCCCCGTTCGCCGTCGCGATCACACTGTTCTCCACCAACCTGATGTGGACCACGGTCGACCTACTGTTCTCCGGCAAGCTGCAGCAGTTTCCGAAACTGCAGATCTCGCTCGCCGAGGGCGGCATCGGCTGGGTGCCCTACATCCTGGAACGCGCCGACTACGTCTGGGAGCGGCACCGCTACTACCAGAACATCGACTTCGACAGCCGGCCCTCAGAGCTGTTCCGCAAACACTTCTGGGGTTGCTTCATCGACGACGAGCACGGCCTGAGCAACCGGCATGCCATCGGTGTGGACCGGATCATGCTGGAGATCGATTTCCCGCACAGCGATTCCAACTGGCCGAATTCGCGTAAGCGTGCCGCCGAGGTGCTCGCCGAGGTGCCCGACGACGAGTGTTCGTTGATCGTTGAGGAGAACGCCCGGCGAATGCTGAACTTCCCGCGCGTTTCGGCCGACGAGCCGCGGCTGGCTTCGGTCTAGCGCCAGCGCACAGTTGCGTCACCGGCGCAATGACTGAAATAGTTAATCATTTAGTCTGATGTAGTCATGGCCCGTCGGTGGCTGGGTGCGGCGCGTGCGGGCGTTCGAAAGCGAGGAGGTCGCATGAAGGTTCGTCTCGATAAGTCCAAGTGTGTTGGACATGCCCAGTGTTACGCCGTCGACCCGAAGTTGTTCCCGATCGATGACTGCGGCTACTCGATCCTCGAAGAGCATGAAGTGAAGCCCGAGGACGTGCAGTTGACCCGGGACGGCGTCGCTGCCTGCCCCGAGGGTGCGCTGATTCTCGAAGAAGACTGACCGCCCGGCTTGCCAAGTCTCCGGCGTCGCGCCAGACTGCTTCACATAGATAACCAAGTTGACGTTGTGGGGTGTTGATGCAGTCAGGCGACTGGCGGTCCCGGCTCGAGGGTCTACTTGCCGATTACCGTCGTCGGCAAGCCGAAGCGGCGCAGGCCGGTTCTAAACTCGACCGTATCGAAGGGGCGCGGGCCTGGCACGCCGAACTCGTCGACAATGAGCTGGCCGCCCCGGGTTGGCCGAAGTCCGTCGGTGGGCTCGAGTTGTCGCTGGAGGACCAACTCGACTATTACCGGATGACCACGGCCGCTGGCGCGCCTCCGCACCCGTGCCCGCTGTCGTTCATCGTCGCTCCGACGCTGATACAGCACGGCACTCAGAACCAGAAGGACCGCTTCCTGCGGCCCTTGCTGCGGGCCGACGAATTCTGGTGCCAAGGTTTTTCGGAGCCCGGAGCGGGCAGCGACCTGGCATCGTTGTCCACCCGCGCCCTCCGAGACAACGGGATGTACCGGGTCACCGGCCAGAAGGTCTGGACATCGATGGCCGACCGGGCCGACTGGATGTTCGCCTTGGTTCGGACCGGGCCCGCCGGGGAGCAACGCAGCATTGACGGCATCACCTATCTGTTGATCCCGATGGACAGCCCCGGGATCACGGTCCGACCCTTGCGTGACATCAGCGGTGCAGCGCACTTCGCCGAGGTATTCCTCGATGACGTCGAGGTGCCCGTGGACAATGTGGTCGGCGCCGAAGGACAGGGCTGGGCGATCATGCGCACTTCGTTGGGCCACGAGCGCGCGACCGCCTTCCTCGCTGACGAGTTCAAGTACCGCCGCACCGCCGACCAGGTCATCGAGTTGGTGGTAGGGCGGGGAATGGACTCCGACCCCCTGGTGCGCCAGGACGTTGCGCTGCTGGAGTCGGGTGTGCGCGGCATCGCCGCCAACAGCGCCCGGGCGCTCGCCGCGGTGCTGCGTGGCGAAGATCCCGG
This sequence comes from Mycolicibacter senuensis, assembly GCF_003284925.1. Lineage (GTDB taxonomy): Bacteria > Actinomycetota > Actinomycetes > Mycobacteriales > Mycobacteriaceae > Mycobacterium > Mycobacterium algericum_A. The sequence continues at coordinate 4,110 of NZ_QMEX01000007.1, read as the reverse complement.
CGGCGTGGCGTCGGTGAACCGGCTGGTGAAGTCCGAGTTCGAGCAGCATATGCACGCCCTTGCGCTGCGTGCGCTAGGCCCGTACGCGGCCCTGGGTAGTCGGGCGCCCGACGCCGTCGACCGCGGGCGATGGACCTACGGATACCTGATGAGCCGCGCCACCACCATCGGCGCCGGAACCGCGGAGATTCAGCGCAACACCATCGCCGAAACGGTGCTCGGGTTGCCCTCGCATCGCGGCGAGCGGACCCGACCCGCCGCCGTCATCCCGGGCGAGCCGCTGGCCTTCGCGAGCGACGATGAGCGCGAATTGCGTAGTGTCCTGGCGGCCGCGTTGGAAGCCACGGTGGATACCGGCAGCCTGCTGGACCGCAAACGCCCGGTCGACGCCGGTGACCCCGCTGTATGGTCGGCCCTGGTCGAGTTCGGACTTCCCGGTCTGGCCGTGCCCGTGTCGCTCGGCGGGGCCGGTGCACCGCCTCGCCTGCTGTACGCCGCCATTGAGGAGGTGGCGAAGGCGATCGCACCGGCGCCGCTGGTGCCGACCGTCACCGCACTGGCGGTGGCTGTGCAGGTCGGTGCGAAGGCGGTGGCGCGGCGCATCGCCACCGGAGCACCAGCGGCGTTCGCGGTTCCGCTGCACGACGCAGGGTGGGTCACTACCGGCCTGGAACTGCCCGAGTGGGACGGCGCCGGGCTCAGCGGTGTGGTACCGATCGTCGCGGGGGCACCGTCGGCCGAAGTGCTGCTGGTCTTGGCGCGAGTTGTTGACGGCGACGACGAGGTTCTGCTCGCGGTTGACCCGTCCGATAGCGGGGTCGAGGTAAACCCGCACCAGCCGCTTGACCTCACCGCCACGGTCGGCGCGGTGACCCTGACGCAGGCTGCCGGAGAAGTGCTCGCCGAGGGTACCGCGCTGCGGCACGGTCTGCGCAGTGCGCATCGCCAGACGTTGCTGGCAGTCGCTGCAGACTCGGTGGGGGTGGGTTGCCGCGCGCTGGCGATGGCCGTGAGGTGGGCCGGGGAGCGGCGCCAGTTCGGCCGTGAGATCGGCGCGTTTCAGGCGGTTTCGCACCGCTGCGCGGACCTGCTGGTAGCGCTGGAGGGCGCGCGTAGTCAGATTCTCACTGCCGCAGACGCCGACGTCGACGGCGCAGAGTCCGACTACTTGGTCGACCTTGCGGCGGCCGCCGCGTTGGATGCGGCGGTGGCGGCCGCCGAGAGCGCAATCCAGATTTACGGCGGCATCGGCTTCACCTGGGAGCATCCCGCGCATCTGTTGCTGCGGCGCGCCCAGGCCAACGCAGCGTTGGCCGGTCGTGCGGAGGTGCTGCGCGATCGGGCTGCTGCACGCGTGCTGGCGGTCGCCCGGGAGAAAAGGCTGGAGGAGGCATTAACGCGATGAGTCGGCGCACGGGGCGGCCATCAGCCCCCGAAAACGAGATCGCACGGATGGACGGGTAAGGCAGCGATGGAATACGGAATGGGTCCGGAGTTCGAGGCGTTTCGCGCCGAAGTGCGGGCATTCGTGGCCGAGTACGCACCGGTGATTCCGCCGCGGGCCGGGGTGCGCAGCGCCGAGAACGAGGCAGAGCTCAAAGCGTTGCAAGAGTGGACCGCGCGGCTGTACGAGGCGGGTTACGCCGGAGCGGACTGGCCGAAAGAGTTCGGTGGCCGCGCCGACTGGTCGCCCCAACACGCTGTCGTGGTCGGTGAAGAACTTGCCCGAGCGCAGGTGCCTGGCGTCCCGAGCGCTGGTGTGCTCGCCTCACACGCGCTCATTCACCATGGAACCGACGAGCAGCGCCGCCGGCACCTGCCCGAAATTCGTGCGGGTCGCCAACTGTGGTGCCAGTTGTTCAGCGAGCCGGGTGCCGGCAGCGACCTCGCCTCGCTGCGCACCCGGGCGGAGCGCACCGGCGAGACCTACATCCTCAACGGTCAGAAAGTCTGGACCACCGACGGACACTGGGCGCACTACGGCTACCTGTTGGCTCGCACCGAACCTGACGCGCCGAAGCACAAGGGGATCAGCGCCTTCATCCTCGATATGTCGTCGCCGGGTGTGACGGTCCGCCCGCTGCGCGAACTGACCGGCACCAGCGACTTCAACGAGGTTTTCTTCGACGACGTCGAGATCGCGGCCGATGCGGTGATCGGCACGCCGGGTCGGGGATGGCAGATCGCCAACGCCACCCTCGCCCATGAGCGGAGCAGCGTCGGCGCCGTCGTGGTCCGACTGCGGATGGGCATCGAAGCGCTGACCGACCTGGCTCGCCAGGTCCGACTCGACGGCCGCCCCGCGATCGAGAGCGACCGGGTACGCGATCGGATTGGGCAATTCGCCGCCGAAGTGGAGGCATTGTCAGCGTTGACCTATGCGAACATCACCCGCTGGACGCGGGGCACCGAGCGGAGGCATGACGCGGCGATGGCCAAGCTGATGTTCAGCGAATTGAATCTGGCGATGGCGCAATTCGCCGTCGAACTCGGCGGGGAAGCGGGCGTGCTCGTCGAAGGCGATCCGAATGCGCTGGAAAACGGCCGCTGGCAGGACGAATGGCTCTACGCCCGGGCCTACACGATCGCCGGCGGCAGCAGCGAGATCATGCGTAATGTGATCGCCGAACGCGGGCTGGGACTGCCGCGCTAATCGCAACCGTCGATCGTCTAGAACTAGCTAACTATCTAGCTGATTATCCGGTAGGCTCGGCTCACGCGCCAAAGCTAGCATCGTCGAGGGGTAACTATCATGGATCCGAAACCCGACTATGACGCCAGCGATGAGATCGAGTACTTCTTCCAGTGGTTGCCCTGGGCGCTGCGCGGCAACTTCCCACCGCCGGCGTACCCGCCCGACTAGCGCGGGTTTCGGCTAGCGAGAACTGAGCTGCTGCGATGCTGGGCAAACATTCCTGACCTCATCGACCTTGATCCATTGCAGGAGTCGGCTGAGTCGTCTGCTTTCCCGGGCAAGCCCCGCATGACGCGGTGACGGCCATGTTGAAGTTCACCGAAATCGACCAAGAGGGGTCATTTTCGCGGTGGCTAGGCGGCGGCAGGGACCGCTTCGGCGCGGTGTTCGACGCGAGTGCTGCTCGGCGCAAGTATTGCGCTGCCGACCCAGACGTAGGCGACTGACAGGATCGCAGAGCCCGCCGCGCAGAGGTTGATGATGACCAGCGACGTGGTCGAATTCATTCCGAAGCCGATGGGGACGAGGGTGGTGACGCCGACGCCGATGATGAAGCTCGGAACGAGGAGGGCGAGACAGGCCGGGTATTTGCGCACGAAGGCGGTCTTCGTGCTTGCGTATACCAGCATGGCGACCACGAAGATGACCGCACTGTTTGAGAACGCCATCCACACCGGGTAGTCGAAGATCTTAACCGGTTGCTGCGACCCGAAGTACGTCAACGCTCCCATCTTCAGCAGCGTGGCCTCGAAGAGGAACGTGCCGACAATGGCCACGGCGAAAAGGCCGAACAAACGCTGCCGCGAGATTCCCCTCTCGAGCAGGCTGGAGAGCGCCAGGACTCCGGGGCCGAAGAACACCGCATAGCAAGGCAGGACCCAAAGTGGAATCGTGATGCCGAAGGCCGTCAGGACGGTGAGTGAATCGGCTTGGTGATAGACGATGTCGACCAGCAAGTCGCCCAGGGGCTCGTAGAAGACGGCCGACATGGCGCCGAGCGTGGTCCAGAACATGTCCGAGCGGCCGGTGCGTCGCCATCTGTTGATGGCGTAGGCGAACACCGCCGACGCCAGTAGGCCAATCACGACGAGCATGCTGACTTGCCAGGACATCGACTGAATTAGCAACGGCGGGGAATCTTTTTCGATGGTGGGAACCCGAGTCGGAAGTCGATCCATGCCGATCATGTGTGCCCCTTGCTTTCGGGTGTCTCCACCGGATCTGTGCCCTACCTGACAGCACTACCTACTTTGTGGGATGCACGACAATTTAGAGTGCATCGTCGGATGCTGTCAAGGTCGGAGTTGCGCCTCGACGTGAGGGTCTGCGACGGCCGTGTCGGTCGGGGGGTGTGCGCTACCCCATGTTTTGACGGACGTGTCAAAACATGTGAGTATGGGAGCATCCGTTTGAGG
>NZ_QMEX01000079.1 GCF_003284925.1 Mycolicibacter senuensis | reverse complement strand
GCCACGCTGATGCTCAGCGGTGCCACCGGCACCGGCGTCAAGATGTCGATGCTGACCCGCGCCAGCCGGTGCCCCTCGCGCGGCTGATGGTGCTCCATCTCGCGGGCCAGCAGCGCCGACGGCGGCCCGCCGTGCTGGCTGTCCGGGCTCCACGGCCCGGCGGTCAGCGCTGAGCTGTCGAACTGTCCAGGCCCGGTCTGGGTGTAGAACGCCTCGCCATGCACGGCTATCAGGCTAAACCGTGCGGCACCCTAGGCTTGAGGACCATGGCGAACGAGGAACAGCAGCAGTCCTGGGCGGCCCAAGGCGTGGACTGGGTCGATCACGCGGCGATCTTCGAGGCGGTATTGGCGCCGTTCGCCGACGCGGTCATCCGGGCCGCCGACATCAGACCCACCGCCAGGGTCCTCGACATCGGTTGCGGCTCCGGCACGTTACTGCAGCGGACGGCGGCGCTGGGGGCGACTCCCGTCGGGGTCGATATCTCCGAGCCGATGGTGGCCGCGGCACGCCAACGGGTACCCGAAGCCACCGTGCTGCTCGGCGACGCCCAGACACTGGATCTGCTGACGGCCGGGGCGGCATTCGACCGGGTCATTTCGCGGTTCGGGGTGATGTTCTTCGACGACCCGGTGGCGGCGTTCGTCAACATTCGCCGCGCGGCGGCGCCGGGTGCCCGGTTGGCGTTCGTGTGCTGGCGCGAAGGCGACAACCCGATGTTCTCCATGGGTGTCGACGTCTTGGCGGCGAGACTGGAATCACCGCCTGCACCAGCCGATCCCAGCGAACCGGGCCCGCTGGCCTTCGGCAACGCTGAGCGGATACGCGAGATCCTGGCCGAGGCCGGCTGGAGCGACATCGCGGTGGAGGCGTTCGACGGGGTCTGCAACTTCGGCATCGACGGCAGCGACGGCGTCGAGGAACGCCTGACGATGATCCTGTCCAACCGCACCGGGCAGCAGGCCCGCACCGAGCTGGCGGACCGACTCGGCGAGCACGGCTGGGCCGCGCTCGTCGAGGAGCTGCGCGACGAGCTACGCCGACACCGCGTCGACGGGGTGGTGAGGTTTCCCGGACACACCTGGGTGGTCACCGCAACGTCATCGGCATCACCGTGACCGGCCGGTATCAGTAACCGTAGAACTCCGCGGATTTGATGGCGGCGTCGTCGACGCCGGCCTCCTGCAACATGTCCAGCATCGCCAGCGTCATCGCGGGCGGTCCGGCCAGGTAATACACCGGACTCATCAGATCGTCGAGATGCCGGCGCAGCAACTCGACGCTGATCTCGCCGGTCTCCCCCGCCCACGGCTGCGCCGACGCGTGCGGCTCTGTCATCGTGGCGATCAGCCGAAAGTTCGGATTGGCCTGCTGCATCTGTTCGAGTTCGGGCAGGAACGCCGCCAGTTCCCGACGCCAGTTGGAGTAGAAAAGGCGGATCGGGTGCTGCAGCGACGCGTGCACGGCGTGCCGTGTGATCGACAGGAACGGGGTGATGCCGATTCCGCCGGCCAGCAACACCGCTGGGCGCGCGGCGTCGCGGTGCAACACCAGATCTCCGTCGGCCTCGCTGATGGTGACCGTGGACCCCGGCGGGGCTTCCTTGAGCAGCTCCTTGAACGCAGAGTCGCGCAGCCGCATCGCCACCATCAGCTCGTCTTGGTGGGGGGCGCTGGCGATGGTGAACTCCCGCGTCGGGCCCTTGCTGTCGTCGGTGGGCGGCGGGTCGATCAGGGTCAGCTGGAATGACTGGCCGGGCTGGTAGTCATAGCCGTCGGGCTTGGCGAAGTAGAACGCCATGGTGCCCTCGGCGATCAGCTCACGGCGCACCAGGTGCGATTCGTAGAGGTCCATGAAACGCGGCTCAGGACGCGAAGCTGAACTCGGTCTGGGTCGACTGGCGTCCCCGGAACTGCAAGCCGTGTTCGGTGTCGGTCACCCGGTGCCGAATGACCTTGCCCGGGTATGTCAGGCTGCCGTAGACGTGGCCGAGCGCGGTGTTGTTCAGCGTGGTGTGTGAGCCGTCCTTGCCGCGGAATCCCTCCACCGTGGCCTCGAACACCCCGTCCACCTTGAACGTGCCGCTGCCCTTGTCGACGTCGAACTCGATGGGCGCGCGGGTCACTCCGACGATCTCCTTGACCAGGCCGGCCAGGTCGGCCAGCGGGCCGCCCGCCTGACCGGTGAACGCCGTGACCAGTGCCTCCTGCTGGGTGTCGTCGGCGCGGTCGTCGACGATGACGAATACCCGGGTGTTGACGTCGAAGATGTTGTCGGCGTGATGTCCCAGCAACCCCAGATTGAGCCCCGAGACGTCGATGCCGTTGATCTGGCCGCGATCGATGTGGAACACCCAGTTGAACCCGCAGTTGTTGCCGTCGGCGTTCTCACCGATGGTGCACGGGCACAACGACTTACAGCTGCACACCTCGGCCATGCGGCCGTTGAGCTGGTATCCCACGTTGTTCTCCTTTTCAGTGATGGTGCGTGCCGGTCGACGACTGCAGTGGTTCATACAATCCCCAGCCGGGCAAGTGGTTGCCGAAGATGCCCACCAATCCAGCGGCGATCACCAAGGCGACCCCGACCGGGGTGACGATGCGCCGGCCCCAGGATGCGGTCTTCTCGATCAGCATCACCGCGGTGAGCGCCAGCATGGCCAGCACGTTGCCCAGTCCGGTGCCGAACATGATCAGCATCAGCGCCCAGCAGCAGCCCAGACAGGACAGGCCGTGGCGCAGCCCCAGGTTCCAGGCGCCCCGAATCCCACGGCGGTAGTGCGCGAACAGGAAGGCCCGCGGGTCGCGACACTGGGTCAGACAGCGGTCCTTGAGCGGGGTGAGTTGGAAGACGCCGGCGATCGCCAGCACCGCGGCGAGCGCCAGGTGCGGCCGGGCGGCGATCCAGCTCAACTGTGCCGGTGGCACCCAGGCCCGCAGCGCGCCGCCCACCGCGACTGCGGCCAGCGCGAACGCCAGCCACAGCGCGAAGTATCCGGCGAGAAAGGCGGTGCGCACCGCGGCGGTGCGCGGCGCGCGGGCGCTGACGACGGTGAACATCCGCACCATCGGAATGGTCGTCGGCAGCATCATCGCCGCGGTCATCTCCAGCCAGGCTGCGGCCAGCAGCGCGACGGAGACCGCAATGCCCACTACCGATTCCGGCCGATTACCGCCGGCGATGAGGCCGTCATGGTGGTGCCCAGCCGCCAGCAGCGCCACCCAGCTCAGCGCGGTGATCGTCCACAGCAGCCGGCCCGGGTCGCGCAACCATTCCGAGACGGCAGCCGAGGACCGGCCGGCCACCTGGTCGGATGCCACCATCTGGGGCGCTCCTTCGCCGCTAGGTTATTTGCCGAACATTACCGGATGGCCTATTGGGGGTAGCGGCAAGGGTTTTGGTGGGGGCTTGGGGTCAGTGGGATGACCGGGTCCATCGCGACGGTGCCACGGGCATGGGGCAGCGCGTCGGGACCGCGGTCCACGGCGCCAGCAGATAACCGGCGAACCCGAGGGCGGCCTGCACGCTACGAGCGGGGTCTGACCGCTCAGGGTGAGCGGCGCTGGGCAGGCAGCCGGATCTGGATGTCTTCGGGCTCGATCGACGGGGCGTCCAGGTCGTCGGTGACGCGCACCCCGATGCGGCGCTGGGTGCCGGCGGCGACAAGTTCCAGCGGCGGGCCACTGTCCTGCAGGTAGTTGTCGCCCCACTGCACCAGCGCCACCAGGACCGGCAGCAGATCCTCCCCGGCCGGGGTCAGCCGGTACTCGTCGCGGACCCGCTTGCCGCACTCCTGATACGGCACCCGGGTGATGATCTGGGCGGCTTCGAGCTGCTTGAGCGCCCGGGACACCGCCGGCGCGGAGGCCCCGATCCGCTCGGTGAAGTCCTCGAAGCGGGTTGTGCCGTAGAAACATTCGCGCAGCACCAAGAACGCCGTCTTGGTGCTCAGCACATTGAGCAGCTTCGTCATCGAGCAGCCCTCACCGATCGACCAGCGGGTGCGGTCGCGCAGGCGGGGCTCGAACTCCATGCCGACATCCTACGTGACTAACGCTTGCGTTATCCAGCAATTCGTGGTTCCATCTGACTAACGTATTCGTTATCTAGCTGGAAGAGGGTGTCGAGATGGTCGCAGTACAAGGAAAGGTGGTTGTCGTCACCGGGGGACGCCGCGGGCTCGGCGCGGCACTGGTCGACGAAGTGCTGGCCCGCGGGGCGGCCAAGGTGTACTCGACTGGCCGGTCGGCATTCGCCGATGACCGGCCCCAGGTGGTGCCCCATGCCCTCGATGTGCGCTCGGCCGAGTCGGTGGCTGCGCTGGCGCGCACCGCCACCGACGCCGAGATCGTGTTCAACAACGCCGGCATCCTGCACCCCGGCTCGCTGCTGGGCGGCGGGTTCGACGACTTGACCGACACGTTCGACATCAACGTGTTCGGGCCGCTGCGCGTCGCGCGCGCCTTCGCCCCGATCCTGGCGGCCAACGGCGGCGGCGCGTTGGTCAATATGCATTCGGTGCTGTCGTGGCTGAGCGGCGCCGGGGCCTACGGGGCGTCCAAGGCCGCCATCTGGTCGGCGACCAACTCGCTGCGCTCCGAGCTGGCGGCGCAGCACACGCAGGTGGTCGGCGTGCACGCCGGGTTCATCGACACCGACATGGTCTCGGAGATCGCCGCGGACAAGACCAGCGCGGCCGAGGTGGCCCGCCGCATCGTCGACGGCGTGGAGGACGGGGCTCTGGAGGTGCTCGCCGATGACATCAGCGTCGACGTCAAGGCAGCCCTGTCGGGCCCGGTCGAAAACCTGGCCGTCACCCTGCCGGTCTGAACGCCCGCCCATCGAGAACGGAACCGCCATGCCGCTGTGGACGATTCACCACACCCCGGGAGTCTTCAGTGCTGCCGACAAGCGCGAGCTGGCCTCGCGCATCACCGATTACTACGAGCGGGTCGGGCTGCCGCGTTTCTACGTGGTCACGCTGTTCCACGAGACGGCCCCCGAGGATCTGTATGTCGGTGGTGAGCCGACCCCGGTCGGGGTGCGCATCGTCATCGATCACATCGCCCGCCGCGCCGGCGACAAGCAGACCCGGCAGCGGATCGCCGCGGGGATCCAGAAGATTCTGGCGCCGTTTTTCGATCGGCATCCGGGTCTGCACTGGGAGTTCCACGTCGACGAGACCAGTGAGGATATGTGGATGATCAACGGGCTGATCCCGCCGCCGGGCGGGTCGGCGGCCGAGAAGCGTTGGGCGACGGAGAATGCGGTGTCGGCGTACTGAGGGAGACTCCTCATTGCTACCGCGGCCTTCGGCAACGCCGAGCAGATGCGGGCCATCCTGGCCGACGCCGGCTGGGACGGGGTCGTCGAGGAGCTGCGCGGCGAGCTGCGCCGACACCGCGTCGACGGGGTGGTGAAATTCCCCGGGCACACCTGGGTGGTCACGGCGGTCAATCCGGACTGAGCAGGATCGGAAACGCGCGATAGCGTGACCGAAGATCGTTCCGCCCACCCCGAAGGATTCCCCGTGACCGCACACCCCTTCGACCGCGCCATACACCTGGAACCCGTCGATACCGCGACGTACCGCGGTGCCACCCAACCGGCGTGGGCCAACATGGTCGGGCCGTTCGGCGGGATCACCGCGGCGGTGCTGCTGCGCGCCGTTGAGACCCATCCCGACCGCATCGGTGACCCGCTGGCGTTGACGGTCAACTACGCCGCGCCCATCGCCGACGGCGAGTTCGACATCGCGCTGCGGGCACCGCGCACCAACCGCAGCAACCAGCACTGGATCCTGGAGCTGCGGCAGGGTGACGAGGTCAAGACCACCGCCACCGCGGTGTTCGGCCTGCACCGCGACACCTGGGCCGACATTGAGGCCTTCTCACCGAAATCCCCTGCGCCCGAGGATCTCCCGCGCAGTGACTTCATCGAGTTCATCGTCTGGGCCAAGCGCTACGACATGCGCTTCACGCAAGGCCCGATTCCCGAGGAGGGGGTGCCCAGCGACTCGTCGACCACCACGCTGTGGGTGCGCGATGCCGAGCAGCGGCCGCTGGATTTCGCCGCGCTGGCCGCGGTGTCCGACATCTTCTATCCGCGGGTGTTCCTGCGCCGCGGTAGCTTCCTCCCGGCCGGCACCATCTCGCTGACCACCTACTTCCACGCCGACAAGGCGCAGGTCGAGGCCGTGGGCGGCGACTTCGTGCTGGGTAGCGCCCACGCCAACGGCTTCTCGCGCGGCTACTTCGACCAGAGCGCACACCTGTGGTCACGCGACGGTGCGCTGCTGACCAGCAGCCATCAGCTGGTGTATTTCAAGGACTGAGCGTCGCCGGGGTGAATACCGCGATCGGCCCGGTTGAACTAGCGTCCCCGAGTATGCCCGAGGAACTCGGTGCCCATGCCGACGCCGCGCGAGATCGTGAGGCCGCGCTAGCCACCCGGCTGCGCACGACGACGCAGCTGGACCGGGCGTTCGTCGCGACGCTGCGGGATGCGGCGCAGGTGGCGCTGCGCGGGCGCCGACGACTCGACGACATCGAGGCCGAGATCCGCGAAGCGCTGGCCAATCAGCAAGCGCTGGCGCTGGATACCCCCGCCGGCGCCCGCCAGTTCCAACAGTTCCTGACCATCAAGACCCGCGACATCCACCGGGTGATCGCCGACACCGTGGCCGACAGCCACGCCCGTGCGGCGGCGGTGCGGTCGCTGGGCGGCGGCTACACCGTCGAGGGGCCGCGCGCGCCCGGCGTCCAGGCCGTCGACCACACCGTCAAGAAATCCCCGGGCGGGACCGACGAACGTCGTCTCAATCAGATCGACGCCTTCCGGCAGGTCTTCGGCCGCGACCCGGTCTCGGCCTCTGATTGGGCGACGGCTGCCGCACTCGATCCGACCACCTACGATCCCAAGTTCCAGGGCGTGGAATCCGAGATCCGCGTGGCACGGATCGATCCGGTACCCGGGCAGGGGGTGGTGCGCGCGTCGCAGTGGATCCCGCAACGCGATGTCACCAGTCTTCCGCCGTGGAAGCGTGACTTCGGCAATGAACGTGGCCCCAATCCGAACTTCGATCCCGAAAACACCAAGGTCACCACCTACATCGACTACGACAACGGCATCGTGGTGATGCGGCAAAATCCGTCCGTCGAGCTCAACGACAGCGGTGGCCCCGGGAGGGTGAAAGTCGGTGTTCCGCAGGGCAGTATCGCGCAGGCCCCGGACGGCTCGGTACGCATCAAATACGACGCCGGCAACCCGTTGGTGCCCGCGTTCGTTACCGACGCCCATGGCCCACTGCGCGAAAACCGGCCCAGCGTCAACGGGGATCTGGTGTTCACCCCCGGGCACGGCGGTGTCTATGTCGACGGGACACGGACGAACTATCCGTCGCTGGAGATCTATCAGGATCTGCCCGATGGCAGCACCCACACCGTGTTGATCGATCCGGCCCGGTCCGGACGCAGCCTCGGCCCGGCATTGAATCTGCCGGCCCATCACGAGATCGGTGTCGGTAGCTCCGCGTTCGCCCCGTTCGGCGACGCAGCCACTGATTTCGGACCGGTGTACGCGCCGCCGTCGGTCTCCTCGACATCCGGACAGCACGGCTGAGCCTTCCAGCCGCTCCCGAAGGGATAACTTCTACCCATGACCGCCCCAACCCCGACAGATCGCTACGGCCCGCGAAGCCTGGTCGCCGCGCTGGCCACCATCGTGATCGTGGAGACCGCCACCTGGGTGTGGCTGCCGTTGTGGATCGCCAACCTGTTCTTCTTCGCAATCGCCTCGGCCGTCGTGTTGCCGATGGGGCTGTTCATGAGCCAGCTGCCCGATGAGATCGGGCAGGCAGGCCGAGGGATCCTTGCGGGCTACCTCGCGACACCGTTGACGATCGTGATCGCGCTCATCCCGGCCGGCTTGATCTACCTGCTACTGGACTAAGGGGCGCTCAGGCATGCTCAATACGATGTTCACCCGAATCCGGGTGCAGGACAGCGATGTTTGGCGGATCGCCACCCGATCATCACCGGTCGTCGTGCAGCCGGTCTTGGCGGTCTGGTTCGGTGTCGGTTGGCTGCTGGGACAAACTCCGGTCGTCGACCACACTGGGGTTCCCATCGTGATAGCGCTCGCAGCCATACTGACGACCGCGGCCTCATTGCTGATCGGCGCGAGATTGCTGGGCACCGACTCGCCTCGTCGGCGCGGTCTGGGCTTGGCGACCGGCGGGTGCGGCCTGGCCGTGTTGATCAGTGGATTGGTCTACGCCCTGATCTTCCTGCCGATCGTGTATCCCGGGTGATCACCCGGCTACCGCATCTGGTCTGAAGTCCCCGGGCCGCCTCGGGTCGTCGTACTTGCCGGCCAGCAGCTTCGACACCGTGCCGGGCTTCCAGAGCCGACCGGTCGGGGTGCGCTGCCCCGCGGAGTTGAGCACCCGCGCGGTGGCCGCCTGGGTGACACCGCAGCCCTGCACCAGCCAGCCCGCGTACCGCTTGACCTGCCGCTTGCGCTCCGGCCACGGCACCGCGGGCGACGGCAACATCGGCGGCACCGGGTGCATGGTCGCCCGGCCCCCGTCGGCCGTGCGCCGCACCGACTCTCGACCGCCGGCCTTAACCAGCGCCAGCTCGATCTCCCGTCCCAGGCTCTTGACGCCCTCGGCGGCCAGCGCCGCCTGATCCAGGCTGTCGACGGCTTGAACCTCGCGCCGCAACGCGAAGTCGATCTCGTTCATGCCGCCGTCCGTCGGCGCCGGGTACAGCCCCCGGGTCAGCCGCACGTTCAGGCCGTGACGCTGCAACACCAGGCTCAGCCGCCGCAGGTGCTGTTCCCGAATGAAGTCCGGGCCCGGGAACGGCACCCAGACGTCCATCCGCCCGGCGATCGCGCGGCCCAGCGCGGCGACCACGGCATCGATCTCGGTCAGGTCATCGGTGCCAACGGGTTCTCCCTCGTCGAACCCGAACGCCTCGACGATGATGCAGTGCTGTTTGGCGGCCTCCCGCGCCAACTCGGCCCGGTGGGCCGTGGTGTCGTTGTCCCCGAGCAGAACGACGCGGGTGACTGCCGACTGCGACATTGCTGACCTCCCGATATCTCAAGCCCCCGTGGGGAAGTGCTGGTAAACCGACGCTACCGGTGACCACCGACAGGTCTTACCGATCCAGCCTGGCCAGCGCCGCCCGGAAGTCGGTGTTCGGCGACGAGCCCTGTAGCACCGCACGCACAGCGACACCACCGCATCGATCTCGTCGGGCAGCCGCCGCAGCGCGCCGACACCGCCGATCCACACCTTGTCGTCGTGGGGGTGCGCGACGCGATGACGGGCCTAGGGGTAGCCGCCATAGCTGTAGTCGAACGCATCGGGGGTGCCCTTGGCGAGGATCTGGTCGGCCAGCTGGATCAGGTCGCGGGCTCGCAGTCCGGGCCAGCCGCTGAGCTGCAGCCGCCAGTCCGACGGCACCGCCGAGGCGCCGTGCAGCGCGCCCAGCACGCCGCCGGCGATCGCGGCGACCGTGTCGGTGTCGCCGCCACCACGCACCGCGGCCTCCAACGCCAACCGCAGGTGATCGGCGCGGAACACCTCAGCGGCCGGGTCCTCGTCGGGAACCGGTGTCGTGATGATCGCCGACCAGGCGCCCTGCAACGCCGCGACCACCCAGCCGTTGTTGTGCGAAAACGCACCCGGCTGGGCGTTTTCGGCCTCATCGAGGCGCTGCGCCCAGCGTTGCCGGCGCGCCGGCTCGAGGTGGTGCAGCCCGATGCGCACGTCGAGCTGCCCGGTCAGCACCGCATGCCGGATCGTGGCGCACCACAGCACGCAGGCGTCTCCGGCGTCCGGGTCGTAGTGGGTGAGCTCGCTGACGCTGCGGGCCGCCGCGACCAGCGCGGTGTCGTCGTCGAGGAAGGCCAGCGCCACCGGCGCGGTGCGCATCAGCGACCCGTTGCCCGCGCTACGACCGGTGCGCTCATGCAGTTCCCGGGACTCCTGCCACGCGGTCTGCGCGCTGATGCCGCGCCGGCCGGCCGCCGAGAGCACCGAACGGGTCTGCACGCCGACGTCTTTGGCGCCGCGAGACCACTCCAGCCAGCGGGCGACGACGGCGTCCAGCGCGGCCGCGAAGCGCAGCTCGGCGCCGGTGGCCGCGACTTCGGCGATGGCGATGGCCATCGAGGTGTCGTCGGTCCACTCGCCGGGCGCAAACGGCCCGAGCCCACCGCCGATCATGTCGATCGGCTCACCGGGCCCGCGGGGGCCGTCGAACTCATACCCGGCGCCCAGGGCGTCGCCGGCGGCCGTGGCCAGCAGTACCCCGCAAGCCCGATCACGTTGTGCAGCAGTAAGGTCCATGCCGCGCCCCTTTCATCCAGAACAGCTGACGTGAGGCTATCGGGGGGTACCGACAACTCTGGTCTGCCGAACGATCGATAGTTATTGTCGGACCCCCTGGCTAAATTCCGGGCCATGGACGAACCACCCTTAGATTGGCCCGGCGTGTTGGAACCCTCCCTGCTTCCGGAGAACGCCATCACCGCCGGGCACCGCCTGGCCGATGCGGCCGAGGCCGGTGACTGGCCGGCGCTGTTCGAACTGCTGGACGCCACCCCGGCGCTCAGCGTCAACCAGTGGCGGCCCGGCGCCGCCGACTGGCTCACCCCGCTGCACCAGGCCGCCCGGCACGGCGCACCGACCGAAGTCGTTGCCGCGCTGCTGGAACGCGGTGCGCTGCGCGGCCTGCGCGACGCCCGGGGCTTCACGCCGTGCGACGTGGCCGACGACGCCGGGCACTCCGCGGAGCTGCTCGCCCGGCTGGCCCCGCAACCGTCGCCGCTGTCTGCCGCGCTGATCCGCGTCCTGGACGCCAACCTGGCGTGGGCGATCGACGGCACCATCCGCACCGCGGGACTGCTGGCGGGCTACAGCGATCAGGACCTGCGTCGGGCACTGCGCTATCCGCCGGCCGCGGTGCTGCACGAAGCGCCCGACGCCGCGCTGCACTGTGCGATCCCCGGCCTGCCCGGCGGTGTCCGCGTGGCGCTGCGGTGTGGCTATCTGGAGACCGTGGCCGCCGGGCAGACGCGGGTGGTCACCCAGCGGGGTGTGGTGCTGACCACCGAAGGTGTCGGCTGACCGTCGCGTACCGTGACGACCATGGCTTTCCGACTCGCAGACACCCCGGATCAGCGCGGCCGCAGCTTCGTCGTCACCGGCGCCAACGGCGGCCTGGGTGAGGTCGTCACCCGCACCCTGGCCGCCAACGGCGCCACCGTGGTGATGGCCTGCCGCAATACCGCCAAGGCCCAGCAGATCGCCGACGGCATCGACGGCGACGTGACGGTGGCGCCGCTTGATCTGGGCAGCCTGGCCTCGGTGCGCGACTTCGCCGCCCAACAGGGTGGCTTCGACGTGCTGGTCAACAACGCCGGGATCATGAACATCCCGCTGAAACGGACCGTCGACGGGTTCGAGATGCAGTTCGGGGTCAACCACCTGGGCCACTTCGCGCTGACCGGGCTGCTGCTGGACCGCATCGGCGACCGGGTGGTGACGGTGTCGAGCATCGCGCACAAGCAGACCCCGAAGTTCTGGATCGACGACCTCAACTACGAGAACCGGTTCTACCAGCGCAACCTGGCCTATGCGCAGTCCAAGCTGGCCAACCTGATGTTCGCCCGCGAGCTGCAGCGCCGGCTGCGCGCGGCCGGCTCGCCGCTGCGCTCCTACGCGGTACACCCCGGGGTGTCGGCCACCGAGTTGTTCGACAACGACAAGACGCTGCCCGGCCTGGTCGCCAAGTACGGCCTGGCGGTGCTGGGCCAGCGCCCCGAGCGGGCCGCCGAGTCGATCGTGTTCGCCGCCACCGTCGCCGACGCCGACCCGGACGCCTACTGGGGGCCGACGAAGCTCAACCAGTCCCGCGGCCCGATCGGCCCATGCCCGTCGAACAAGCTGTCGCAGGACCAGCGGCTGTGGCGGCGGCTGTGGGAGGAGTCGGAGAAGATGACCGGGGTCAGCTACCCGGTGTGACCCAGCGCGCACCGCTGGGATCCGTGACGCGGCCGGCGGCACACCCCGTCGTCTCAGCAGCAACAGCCGTCACCGCGCGGGGGTTATGTGAGTAGTGCCCGCCTCTGCGCGACAACTGGCGTCAGGCCGGGGAACTCGGCGCCGATGCCGGCCCTCACCAGCCGACATAATCCCTGTTGTCGCTCAAAGGCGGGCACACCTCATACCACTCCCCGGCGGTGACGGGAGTGACGCACGGGACACCGCCCCGATCACGCGGCGGCGAGGCGGCAGACAAATTAGCCTTCCACCCCAGCTCACCGGTTAAGTTGTGGCGAGCCGCAATCTGCGGCACCAGACGGACCGAAAGTGATCATGCGAGTTGATGGGCGCGACGTCGCCGTCACCGGCAACCTGCTGCAGCCGCTGACCCGACGCACCAACGACATCGTGCGCCTGGTGCTGGCGGCGTTGTTCCTCGCGACGGTCATCACCAGCTCCCTGGTCACCCGCTACGAATGGGTGACGCTGGAGCGCTCGGTGTCCCAGATCATCGGGGTGCTCTCCCCCACTCACGCCAACCAGGTCTACCTGGCCTACGGCATCGCCATCGTGGCGTTGCCGTTCGCCATCCTGATCGGCCTGGTTGTCTCGCGGCGGTGGAAACTGCTGGCGGCCTATGCGATCGCCGGACTGGTCGCCGTGGCATCGCTGTCGATTCGCAGCACCGGCCTGGCCGCGCCGAGCTG
Source organism: Mycolicibacter senuensis (assembly GCF_003284925.1). Lineage (GTDB taxonomy): Bacteria > Actinomycetota > Actinomycetes > Mycobacteriales > Mycobacteriaceae > Mycobacterium > Mycobacterium algericum_A. The sequence goes on along the minus strand of NZ_QMEX01000079.1, from coordinate 5,145 downwards.
GCATTTCGACCTGTCCGAACGGCTGGCCACCACACTGGCCCAGTTCCTCGACGACCCGCGGTGGATCGCCATGCTCGCCGCGATGCTCACCGTCTCCGGGCCGTGGCTGCCGGCGCGCTGGCGGCGCTGGTGGTGGGCGCTGCTGCTGGCGTTCGTGCCGATCCACCTGGTGGTCAGCGCCATCGTGCCGGCCCGCTCGCTGCTCGGCCTGGCCGTCGGCTGGTTCGTCGGGGCGCTGGTGATCCTGATCGTCGGTACCCCCGCCCTCGAGGTCCCGCTGGACGGCGCGGTGCGCAGCCTGGCCCGCCGCGGCTGCACCGTCACTGAACTGACGGTCCTCCGCCCGGCCGGCCGCGGCCCGCTGGTGCTGTCCACCGTCGGCGAGCACCCGGTGCTGATCGAGTTGTACGGCCCCAACCAGCGCAGCGGCGGCGCGGTACGCCAACTGTGGCGCAAGTTCCGGCTGCGCACCACCGAGACCGCGCCACTGCACGCCTCGTTGCATCGCGCCGTCGAGCACCGCGCGTTGATGGCGATCGCCATCGGCGAGACCGGGGTCGCCAACACCGACATCGTGGCGCTGGCCGCCCTCGACCGCGGCTGGACGCTCTACGCGCACACCCCGCCGCGTGGCACTCCGCTGGCCGACTGCACCAGCCGAATCCCGGTGGGCAACGCCTGGGAGTCGTTGCGGCGGCTGCATGACCAGCAGATCTCCCACGGCGACCTGCGCAGCAAGGAGATGACGGTCGAGCGCGGCACGGTGCTGTTCGGCGGTTTCGGCAACGCCGAGTACGGCGCCACCGACGCCCAGCTGCAATCCGACATCGCCCAGCTGCTGGTGACGACGTCGTCGCTGTACGACCCGGCCGCGGCGGTGGACGCCGCGATCGAGCATTTCGGCCGCACCGCAGTGCTGGCCGCCTCACGCCGCCTCACCAAATCGGCGGTGCCGGCCCGGCTCCGCAAGGCCGTACCCAACGCCGGTGCGGTGATGGCCGCCGCCCGCGAAGAGGTCAAGCGCCAGACCAATACTCAGGAGATCCAGACCAAGACCATCACCCGCTTGACCCGCAGCCAGGTGATCCAGCTGGTGCTGCTGGTCGCGCTGGTCTACGTCGCCTACCCGTTCATCAGCCAGGTCCCGACGTTCTTCTCCCAGCTGCGGAACGCGAACTGGTCGTGGGCGCTCGTCGGGCTGATCGTGTCGTCGCTGACCTACGTCGGTGCGGCGGGCGCGCTGTGGGCCTGCACCAACGGCTCGGTCCGCTTCCGCGACCTGGCGATCATGCAGGTGGCCAACACGTTTGCCGCGACCACCACCCCGGCCGGGGTGGGCGGGCTGGCGTTGAGCACCCGGTTCCTGGTCAAGGGCGGGCTAAGCGCGCTGCGCGCCACCGCCGCGGTGGCGTTGCAGCAGTCGGTGCAGGTCATCGTGCACGTGATCCTGCTGGTGGTGTTCACCACCGCCGCCGGCGCCCGCGCCGACCTGTCCCACTTCGTGCCCAGCGCCACCATGCTATATCTGATCGCCGGTGTGGCACTGGGCCTGGCGGGCATCTTCCTGCTGGTGCCCAACCTGCGCCGATGGTTGACGACGGCGCTGCGCCCGCGGCTCAGCGAGGTCAGCGGTGACCTGATGGAGCTGGCCCGCGAACCCAAGCGGTTGGCACTGATCGTGCTGGGCGCCGCCGGCACCACGCTGGGTGCGGCACTGGCGTTGTGGGCCAGCGTGGAGGCGTTCGGCGGCAACACCTCGTTCGTCACCGTCACGGTGGTGACGATGGTCGGCGGCACCCTGGCCTCGGCCGCCCCGACGCCCGGCGGGGTGGGTGCGGTCGAAGCCGCCCTGATCGGTGGGCTAGCCGCGTTCGGTGTGCCCGCCGCGCTGGCGGTGCCGTCGGTGCTGCTCTACCGGGTGCTGACCTGCTGGCTGCCGGTGTTCGTGGGCTGGCCGGTGATGCGGTGGTTGACGGCCAACGAGATGATCTGAGCCGATGCGGATCGCGATCAGCGGTGCCGGAGTCGCCGGAACGGCGCTGGCGTACTGGCTGCACCGCATCGGGCACACCCCGACGGTGATCGAGAAGGCGCCGGCGTTTCGCTCCGGCGGCTACATGATCGATTTCTGGGGCGTCGGCTACACCGTCGCCCAGCGCATGGGCATCGCGGCGCAGCTGCTCGACAAGGGCTATCAGATCGAGTCCGTGCGCTCCGTGGACGCCGACGGCCGGACCGTGGCAGCGCTGGACGCCAACGTGTTTCGCAATCTGCTCGGCGCCGATTTCACCAGCTTGCCGCGCGGAGATCTGGCCGCCACCATTCACGCCGCCGTCGCCGAAGACGTCGAGATGATCTACGGCGAGAGCATCACCGCCGTCGACGAACACCACGACGGCATCCGGGTGTCCTTCACCCACACCGCGCCACGCGAGTTCGACCTGCTGATCGGTGCGGACGGGCTGCACTCCAATGTGCGCCGGCTGGTGTTCGGCGCGCACGCCGAGTTCGAGCACTACCTGGGCTGCAAGGTGGCCGCTGCCGTCGTCGAGGGCTACCGGCCCCGTGACGAACTGGCGTATGTCAGCTACGCGGTGCCGGGCCGCCAGGTGTCCCGCGTCGCGCTGCGCGACGACCAGACCCTGGTGCTGTTCGTGTTCCGCGACCCGTCGGCTGAGCCTCCCGCGGATCCGAAAGCCGTGCTGCACCACCGGTTCGCAGATGCCGGCTGGGAGAGCGCGCAGCTGCTGGCCGCGGTCGACACCGTTGACGACCTGTACTTCGATGTGGTCAGCCAGGTCCGGATGCCGGACTGGTCGCGAGGGCGGGTGCTGCTGATCGGTGACGCCGCCGGGTGCATCTCGCTGCTCGGCGGCGAGGGTACCGGCCTGGCGATCACCGAGGCCTACGTGCTGGCCGGGGAGTTGCACCGGACCGGTGGCGATCACCGACGGGCGTTTGCCGCCTATGAGGATCGGCTGCGGCCGTTCATCGAGGCCAAACAGTCCGGCGCGACAGAGTTTCTCGGATTCTTCGCCACCCGAACGCGAGTCGGGCTGTGGTTTCGCAACCTGGCGATCCGGGCGATGAACCTGCGGCTGCTGACCAGGCTGCTCGCCGGTTCGGTGCGCGACGATTTCGACCTGCCCGACTACCGGATCTGAGGCTAGCCGGCACCGGCGGCGGCATAGACCCGGCTGGTCTCCGGCTCGTCGTAACCGGCCGTCAGCACCGCGGACCGCACCGCGTCGCCGACCTGCAGCGTGAGCTCGGTCGGCACCAGCGCGATCACGCAGCCGCCGAATCCGCCGCCGGTCATCCGGGCGCCCAGCGCGCCCGCGGCCACCGCGGCATCGGCGATCACGTCGAGGTGTCCGGTGGTGATCTCGAAGTCGTCGCGCATGGACGCGTGCGATGTGGTCAACAACTCCCCGGCGGCGGCGAAGTCCAGCTCCGACACGGCGGCAACGAAATCCAGCACCCGTTCGTTCTCGGTCAGCACGTGGCGGGCGCGTCGCGCATCGACCGGGTCGCTGATGACGTCGAGCACCGACACCCCCCGATGCTGCACGTCGCGCAACGATGACACCCCCAGCGCGGCGGCGGCCCGTTCGCAGGCCCCCCGGCGGGCGGCGTACTCCCCGTCGACGTGGCCGTGGCGCTGACCGGAGTCGAACAGCAGCAGCGTCACGCCGGAGGCGTCCGGGTCGAACGGCACCGGATGCACCGCGAGGTCACGGAAGTCGATGAGCACCGCGGTGGAAACCTCCCCGAACAGTGACGCCAGCTGATCGAGCAATCCCGTTGGCGCACCGACGTAGTCGTTCTCGGCGCGCTGCCCGATACGGGCCTGCTCGACCCGGTCGAGTCGCACCCCGGCAGCCGACATCAGCGCGCCGAGCACCGCGCATTCCAGCGCCGCCGACGACGACAGGCCCGAACCGATCGGGACGTCGCTGCTGATCGTCATGGCGCCGCCGGGCACCGCGACCCCGCTGTCACGCAGCGCCCAGATCACCCCGGCGACATAGCCGGCCCAGCCGGTGATTCCGCCGGGCGTGGTGTCCAGCGGGATGCGCACCGAGGCGTCGGCGCGATCTGACAGCACGGTGAGCGTGTCGGTCTCCGACGGGGTGAAGGTGACGCTGGTGCGTTGCGGCAGCGCGATCGGCAGCGCGAAACCGCCGTTGTAGTCGGTGTGTTCACCGATCAGGTTGACCCGGCCGGGTGCCGAATAGCTGATCACAGCGCACGCAGCCGCTCGGCGACGGACTCCGGGGTGACATCGGCGATGAAGGCGTCCATCGCCGATTCGGACGCCGCCAGATATTTCAGCTTGGTGGCGCTGCGCCGAATCGACATCAGTTCGACGTGGAAGTAACCGTCGGCCTGCACACCCTCGGCGCGGTACTGGTGCAGCGCGGCCATATACGGCAGCGGGGCGTCGTAGATCCGGTCGAAGCGGCCCAACAGATCTCGGTAGATCACCGCGAAGTCGGCCAGCTCGGCCTCGGTCAGCTCGGTCAGGTTGTGCAGCCGCCGATTCGGATACAAGTGTACCTCCACCGGCCAGCGCGCCGCGAACGGCACGAACGCGGTGAAATGCGCACTGCGCGCCACGATGCGGGCGCCGTCGGCGAGTTCGGCGGCCAGCAGATCGGCGAACAGGTTGCCGCCGTGGACGATTCGGTGTTCGCGTGCCTGGGCCAGCATCGCGGCGGTGCGCGGCGTCAGATACGGGTAGCCGTAGATCTGGCCGTGCGGGTGGCCCAGTGTCACGCCGATCTCCTCGCCGCGGTTCTCGAAGCAGAACACCTGCTCGACGCCGGGCCGGTTCAGCAGGTCGGCGGTGCGGTGCCGCCAGGCCTGCACCACCAGCAGGGCCTGCGCCGCTTTCAGGTCGGCGAACGAGCCGGTGTGATCGGCCGAGAAGCAGATAACCTCGCAGCGGCCATGACCGGGTGCGGCGACGAACTCGGCGCCGTCGGGCGGCGGTGTGGTGACCGCCGCCCCGGCCCCGGCCAGACTCGGGAAGCGGTTCTCGAAGACGACCACGTCGTAGTCGGGGGCGGGCACCTCGCTGGTCAGCCCGCTCGGGCCCGGGCACAGCGGGCACGCCGCGGCGGGCGGGTGATAGGTGCGGTC
>NZ_QMEX01000078.1 GCF_003284925.1 Mycolicibacter senuensis | reverse complement strand
AGAGGCGGAGGGCTTCAAACAATTACGCAACTGGGCCCGCAACTTCTACCCACAACAGACCACGGCACCAGCATGAGCGGGCTGTGTGTCGGGTGGCCGGCTCCGTGACGACCGCCAAATCAGCGGTGACGCGCCGGGCGATCTTGGACGCGGCGCGGGCTGTGTTCGCCCGCAAAGGATATAGCGGCACCAGTGTGAAGGACATCGCAGCGGGGTTACACGTCACCCGGGCCAACTTCTACTACTACTTTCGGGACAAACAGCAACTGTTCATCGAACTGGGCACCGAGACGTACCGCGAGGCTTTTACCGTCATCGAGGCTTTCGACAAGCTGGACGGATCCCCCGCGATCACCGACGTCTTGCAGTGGGTCGGGGACTACTTCGACTACCTGGAACGTAACGGCGCATTCGTCGCGCGCTCGATCGGCGACCTACCGGACGACCCCAAGTTCACGGCGACGGTCGCGCGGCTGCACAAGCGCGCTGCCCGCACCCTCGGTGAATACATTGCGGCACGCAGCAGCGCCGACTTGAGTTCACCGGTTGCGCTGGGGATGACGGTGATGGCGATGCTCGAACGCAGCTGGTTCCTGGTCGACACTGCCGATGTGCCGATCTCAGCTGACGCCGCAAGACGGAGCAACGCGGAGATCTTGACCCAACTGATGCGCTAGTCGGTGTGCAACACCGGCATCGAGCTGAGTGAGCAGCCGATAGCGTTAACGGGATCACAAAGTGTCATTCGGTGTTCGTTAGGAGACTGGAACTCATGGCAATCAGCCCATCCGACATTCAGCTGACCGGCCGGGTCGCGGTCGTCACCGGCGGCGGCGCGGGCCTCGGTCGCGGAATCGCCCAAGCACTGACCGACTTCGGCGCGTCGGTCGCGATCTGGGAGCGTGACGCCGACGCGTGCGCTGCGGCGGCTGAATCCATCGGCGCACTGGGCATTGTGGCCGACGTGCGGGACAGCGCCCAGGTCGATGCCGCGCTCGCGCGCACCACGGCCGACCTCGGCCCGCCGGCCATCCTGGTCAACAACGCCGGCGGCGCGTTCTCCTCACCGCTGCTGGAGACCAGTGAAAACGGCTGGGACGCCTTGTACAAGGCCAACCTGCGGCACGTGCTGCTGTGCACCCAACGGGTGGCGCGGCAACTGGTCGATGCCGGATTGCCCGGCAGCATCCTGACGGTGACCTCGATCGAAGGAGTACGCGCCGCGCCGGGGTATGCGGCTTACTCCGCGGCCAAAGCCGGCGTCATCAACTACACCAGGACTGCCGCGGTGGAACTGGCACCGCACGGAATCCGGGTCAACGCACTGGCCCCCGACATCGCAGTAACCGAGGGGTTGATGCAGCTGTATCCGGAGAACCTACCGTCGAACATCGCGGATGCCATCCCGATGGGACGGGCCGGCACCGTCGATGATGTCGCCGCGGTAGCGGTGTTTCTGGCCTCCGACCTGGCCGGCTACATCACCGGGCAGACGATCCATGTCGACGGCGGAACACAGGCGGCCAGCGGCTGGTACCGGCACCCGCGAACCGGGGAATTCCAGTTCGGTCCGGGGTAGCTGTACCGCGTTGTTGTGTTGCAAGGGCTTTCGCCGTAGCAGCGGGTCGTTTTCGGTCTCGCTCCTCATCTGAGAGACAGCTGGCGAGTGGGCCGGCCTATCGATGCCTCCTGCGCGGTCTCCACGTGGGACAGCAGACCGATTCGTAACGCGACCGCGCAGCCGGGGGTCAGGTCGCGACCAACGCGGCGCGGTGTTCGGCGACGGTGCCGTCGAGGGCCTGGTCGACCTTGATCCGGCGCAAGAACAGATGCAGGTCGTGTTCCCAGGTGAAGCCGATGCCACCGTGCACCTGCAGCGCGGTGCCGGCGACCCGGCTGGCGGCCGACTTCGCGTAGGCCGCTCCCGCTGATGCCGCACGAGACCGGGCGTCCGACGGCGCGCCATCCAATGCCATTGCGGCTGCCCACAGGGCGGACCGGCCGGCCTCGACGGCGAGGGCCATGTCGGCGCAGTGATGTTTGACCGCCTGGAACGAGCCGATCGGCGCACCGAACTGTTCGCGCTGTCCCGCGTAGGCCACCGTGAGGTCCAACAGGCGTGCGGCGCCGCCCAGCGCGTCGAGGGCCCGGTGCACGGCGAGCGCGTCGCGGACCTTGGAAACCGTTCCCACGGGCAGTCTCGCCCACGCCTCGACTGATCCGTCCAGGCGCAACCGCGTCCAGGACCGTGTCAGATCCAATGTCGACATGGCGAGCCGCTCCGCATCGTCTACGACCGCCAGGTATTCGGAACCGTTGTCGGTCGGGCCGATTACCGCGAAGCGGTCCATGTCGGCGGCCATCGGTACCGCGCTGGTGGTGCCTCGCAACCGCACGGCGCTGCCGGACGTGGTGGCAAGCTGCCCCCGGGCCAGCCCCACCAGCAGGTCGCCGTCGGCCGCCCGGTCCGCCTCGGGCAGACCCGCTTCGGCAAGCAGCCAGGAGCCGATCGCGAGATCGGCCAGCGGCAGGGAGCTGGCCGCGGACCCATGAACCTCGCTCAGCACGGCCAGGTCGAGGTGAGTTCCGCCCACATCGGGTGTCAGCAGGGCCAGCAGGCCCGATTCCGCGGCATGCGCTACTGCGGCCGGATCGATGGTGATCGGAGCCGAGTCCAGGGCTTCGCGTACCCGGGTAATCGGGTCGTGACGGCCGAGCCAGGACCGCTCAGTGTCGGCCAGCTGAATTTGTTCACCGGTCAGCCCGAAATCCATTCGTGACTCCTCAAAGTAAGTTGACCTAGTAAACCATGTGCGTCTACCTTGGACGGGGCGCGCGGTGCGCTCCGGAACGACGCAGGAAGTGGCGATGACAAGCATCCATGATGCACTGGCGCGATTGTGGACCGCGGGCGATGACGCCCGGATCCTGCAGCGTGACGGTGAGTGGGTCTCGTGGGGACGGGTTCGTTCGCTGGCCGAAAAGATCGATCGTGCACTGACCGATGCCGGCTGTCTGGCAGGCGGTCGGGTCGCGGTGGTGCTGGGCAACCGAATGGAATCGGTCGCCGCGCTGCTAGCCCTATTCCGCGCCGACCGCACGCTGGTGACGATCAGCCCCCTGCAACCGCCGGAGCGGTTGAGCGCCGACTTGACGGCCTGTGCAGCTTCGTTCGTGTTGGCGCCGGAGACGCTGTGGTCCCAGCAGGTTTTCGTCGACGCGGTCGCGGGGCTCGGTGCCGCGGGCTGGAGCGTCGACGGTGATTCGGTCATCCGGCGTGCCCGGGCAACCCGTGACCCCGAGGACGGGGATCCCGCGGTGGCGGTCGAGATGCTGACATCGGGCACCACCGGGGCGCCGAAGCGGATACCGCTGACGCGCACGCAACTCGAGGCGTCCCTGTCCGCCGCGTTACGCCACAATGAGCGGCCGGAGGTTCGGGCCAAACCGCCGCTGACCGGTTCCGTCGGCATGGTGACACTGCCGATCGTGCACATCGGGGGACTGTGGTCGCTGTTGCAGTCGTTGGTGGCCGCCCGACCGTTCGTGATGCTGGAGCGCTTCACCCTGGCCGGGTGGCACGCCGCGGTCAAGGAGCACAGACCGGCTCTTGTCGGGCTTCCGCCCCCCGCGATTCGCTCGGTGCTGGACTCCGACATCCCGCGCGAGGACCTTGCCAGCATCCGTGCTGTCAACGCCGGCACCAGCCCCGTCGATCCGGTCCTGGTCGATTCCTTCTTCGAGCGCTACGGTATCCCGATCCTGATTGTTTACGGCGCCACCGAATTCTCCGGTGCGGTCGCCGGATGGACCGTCAAAGACTTCCATGCGCGGTGGAGCGAGAAGAAGGGCAGCGTGGGCCGCGCCTTTCCGGGCGTGCGCCTGCAGGTGGCCGACGAGCACGGCGCCGTGCTCTCTGCCGGCCGGTCCGGGAGGTTGCAGGTCGCTTCGGCACAGGTCGGCGGCACCGCTGACCGCTGGGTTACCACCAGCGATCTGGCGCACCTCGACGAGGACGGCTATCTGTACATCGACGGCCGTGCTGACGATGTCATCGTGCGCGGAGGTTTCAAGGTGGCACCCGAGACCGTTGTGCGCGCGCTGCGTACGCATCCCGCCGTCGCCGATGCCGCCGTGGCGGGCCTGGCGGACCCGCGACTGGGCCAGATCCCGCTTGCCGCAGTTGAAGTGCGCGCCGGCGAGTGGACCACCGAAGAACAGCTGCGGGCACACTGCCGGTCGTTGTTGACCCCGTACGAGGTTCCGGTGCGGGTGTTCGTCATGGACGCGTTGCCGCGTGGCGCGGCACTGAAGGTGGACCGCCGGCAGCTGGTCGCGATGCTCGAAGAGTTGTGCGACGGAAAAGCACTCGATGATGCGGTTCAATCGACCGCGACAAATTGATCCGGAGGAGATCATTCATGGCTGAAGCCGTAATCGTGGCAGCAGTACGTTCGCCGATCGGTAAGCGCAATGGTGGCTTGTCGGGTGTGCATCCGGCTGAGCTGTCGGCGCAGGTGCTCACCGGGCTCATCGAGCGCGCGGGGATCGAGCCCGAGCTGGTCGACGACGTGATCTGGGGTTGCGTCGGCCAGGCCGGTGACCAGGCGCTCGACATCGCACGAACCGCGGTGCTGACGGCGGGCTGGCCGGAATCCATACCGGGAGTGACCGTCGACCGGCAGTGCGGGTCGAGCCAGCAGTCGGTGCATTTCGCGGCGGCTGGTGTGACGGCCGGCCATTACGATGTCGTCGTGGCCGGCGGTGTGGAGTCGATGTCGCGGGTGCCGATGGGCGCGACGATCGCGGCCGGGGGGAATCCCTTCCCGGATCGGTTCATGCAGCGTTACGGGGTGGTCCCCAATCAGGGTGTCGGTGCGGAGATGATTGCCGAGCGGTGGGGTTTCGACCGTACCGCGCTGGACGAATTCTCGGTGGCGTCGCATGAAAAGGCAGCCGCTGCACAAGATTCCGGCGCGTTCGATGACGAGATCGTGGGCATCAAGGACGCCGACGGCAATGTGGTGACCTCCGATGAGGGCATCCGCCGTGGTGGTTCCGCCGAGAAGCTGGCGCAGCTGAAGCCGGCGTTCAAAGAGGATGGGGTCATTCACGCCGGCAACTCCAGTCAGATCTCTGACGGGTCGGCAGCGTTGTTGTTGATGTCGGCGGAGAAGGCCAAGTCGCTGGGGCTCAACCCGCTGGCGCGGGTTCATACCGCGACGTTGGCCGGCGCGGATCCGGTGATCATGTTGACCGGGCCGATCCCGGCGACCCAGAAGGCGCTGCAGCGTTCCGGCCTGAGCCTGGATGAGATCGGGGTGTTCGAGGTCAACGAGGCGTTCGCACCGGTGCCGATGGCATGGTTGGCCGACCTCGGTGCTGACGAGAAGAAGCTCAACCCCAGGGGCGGCGCGATCGCATTGGGTCATCCGCTCGGTGGTTCGGGAGCGCGGTTGATGACCACCCTGCTCCATCACATGCGGGATAACGGAATTCAGTACGGCCTGCAGACCATGTGTGAAGGCGGCGGTCAGGCCAACGCCACCATTTTGGAGCTGCTGTGAGCGCCACCGAGTCTTCGCCCGCCGCGCTGTCGGAGCGCCGCGGCAATGTCTTATTGATTACTCTCAACCGGCCCGAAGCGCGTAACGCTGTCAACGGTGCGGTGAGCACGGCCGTGGGCGATGCGTTGCAGTTGGCCCACGAGGACCCCGAGGTGCGGGCGGTGGTGATCACCGGAGCGGGGGATAAGTCGTTTTGCGCCGGGGCTGATCTCAAAGCGATCTCGCGGGGGGAGAACCTCTACCACCGAGACCACCCCGAGTGGGGGTTCGCCGGGTGTGTGCATCACTTCATCGACAAACCCACCATCGCTGCGGTCAACGGGACCGCGCTGGGCGGTGGCACCGAACTTGCGCTGGCCTGTGACTTGGTGGTCGCCGAGCAGCGGGCGACGTTCGGGTTGCCGGAGGTCAAGCGGGGACTGATCGCCGGGGCTGGCGGCGTGTTCCGAATCGTCGATCAACTACCCCGCAAGGTCGCGCTGGAATTGCTGTTCACCGGAGAGCCGATGTCGGCGGCTGACGCGGCCCGGTGGGGTCTGATCAACGCGGTGGTGCCCAATGGCACCGTAGTGGATGCGGCGCTGGCGCTGGCCGAGCGGATCACCGTCAACGCGCCGCTGTCGGTGCAGGCCTCCAAGCGGGTGGCCTATGGGGCCGATGACGGGGTCATCACCGCCGAGGAAGCCGGCTGGGAACGGACCCAGCGAGAGTTCGGTGCGCTACTCAAATCCGAGGACGCCAAAGAGGGACCGCTGGCCTTCGCCGAGAAGCGTCAGCCCATATGGAAGGCACGATAGTGGGACGAGTTCAGGACAAGGTGGTTCTGGTGACCGGCGCGGCTCGCGGTCAGGGCCGCAGCCACGCGGTCAAACTGGCCGAAGAAGGTGCCGATGTCATCCTATTCGATATCTGTGCGGACATCGAGACCAACGACTATCCGTTGGCCACCCCCCGCGATCTCGAAGAAGCAGGCCTCGAGGTGGAGAAGACCGGACGCCGTGCCATCACCGCCGAGGTCGACGTGCGGGACAAGGCCGCGGTGGTCAGTGCGCTGCAATCGGCCGTCGACGAGTTCGGCAAGCTCGACGTCGTGGTGGCCAATGCCGGTATCTGCCCGCTGGGCACCGGCAAGACGATACGTGCATTCGCCGACGCCTTTGACGTCGACTTCATCGGTGTGGTCAACGTCGTGCACGCCGCGCTGCCGTACTTGAAGGAGGGAGCGTCGATCATCACCACCGGATCGGTGGCGGGATTGATCGCCGCCAAGCAGGCATCCGGTGATGTCGGTCCGGCCGGGCCGGGCGGCGCCGGATATAACTTCGCCAAACAGCTGGTCGACTCCTACACCAAGGAACTCGCCGCCCAATTGGCGCCGCAGTCCATCCGGGTCAACGTCGTCCACCCGACCAACTGCAACACGCCGATGCTCAACAGCGACCCCATGTTCAAGGTGTTCCGGCCGGATCTGGAACATCCCACCCGCGACGACGCGCTGTTGGCCTTCCCGGTCATGCAGGCCATGCCGGTGCCGTATGTGGAGCCCGAGGACATCTCGAATGTGGTGTGCTTCCTGGCTTCTGACGAGTCGCGCTACCTCACCGGCGGCCAGTTCAAGGTCGATGCCGGCGCGATGCTGAAGTTTTAGGAGGGACCGATGACCACCACCGAGAAATCCACCGACACCGCTGCGGTTGAGGGGCGGATCACCGACGAGGACATCGAGCGCGCCAAGGCCCAGATCGGGATCGCGGTCAACCAGCGCGATGAGGCGTGGAACAAACTGCCGCAAGCAGACGCCATCAGCCACTTCGCATTCGGCTGTGGCGACGACAACCCGCTGTTCCACGAGCCGGCGTACGGGGCCAAGACCCGTTGGCACGGGCAGATCGCCCCACCGACGTTTCCGATAGCCACGGGCCTGGACCAGACCCCCAAGTTCACCGATCCCGAACGCAAGAAACTGTTCCGGGGCCTGTTCCGCGGCACCGGCAAATACTACGCGGGCGTGAAATGGACCTGGTACCAGCCGATCTACGCGGGTCGGCCGGTGCTGATGGAGAACTACACCCTTGACGTGCAGGTCAAGGAGAGCCAGTTCTCCGGCGGCCGCTCGGTCAAGGAGACCTACCGCTACCTCTATGTCGACGCCGATGGCAGCCCGATCGCCACCCGCGACGAGGCCTACATCAACGCCGAACGGCACGGCTCCAAGAAGTCCGGCAAGCTGGCCGGCATCGAGCGCCAGCACTGGAGTGCCGAGGAGTTCGCCGAGATCGAGGCGGCCTACGAGGCCGAGGTACGCCGCGGCGCCGAGCCGCAGTGGTGGGACGACGTCACGGTCGGCGATGAGCTGCCCCCGGTGATGAAGGGTCCGCTGACCGTGGTCGACATCATCAGCATGCACATGGGCTGGGGCTGGGGCGGTTACGGTGTCGGCCCGTTGAAATACGCCCACCAGTTGCGTAAACGCATGCCGGCCTTCTACCAGCCCGACGAATACGGCGTTCCCGACGTGGTGCAGCGGCTGCACTGGGACCCCAAACGTGCTCAGGACCTCGGCATCCCGGCACCCTACGATTACGGCCAGATGCGGGCGGCCTGGGTCAGCCACCTGCTGACCAACTGGATCGGTGATGACGGCTGGTTGGCCGAAATGGACCTGCAGATGCGCGGATTCAACTACCACGGTGACATCCACCGGTGCACCGGAACGGTGACCGCCAAGGCGGCGGACCCGGCCGGGCCGGTGTCGGTGGAGGTCTTCGCCACCAACCAGCGCGACGAGGCCACCACCAAGGGCACCGCAAAGGTACTGCTACCGTCCAAACAGACCGGCGCAGTGGTGTTGCCAGTGCCGGACGAAGAACTCAGACGGCGCGGAGCTCAAGTTGTTTCGCGGATATCGGGCAAGGTCGGCGAGGAGATGCGCCGAATCCACGGGGAGTGACGCAATGAAGCGAAAGATCTACGACGCCGAGCACGAACAACTGCGCGAGACCACCAAGCAGTACATCGAGCGAGAGATCGCGCCCAATGCCGAAAAGTGGGACTGCGAGCGCCTCGTCGACCGTTCGGCCTATGTCGCGGCCGGCAAGTACGGGCTGATCGGATTCAATATGCCCGAGGAGTACGGCGGGGGCGGATCGGAAGACTTTCGGTTCAACGCGGTCATCAATGAGGAGCTCTCGAAGTGGGGTTCGGTCGCGCCCGCGCTGACCCTGCAAAACGACGTCGTCGGACCGTACTTCAAGAGCTTGGCCACCGATGAGCAGAAGAAGCGGTGGCTGCCGGGGATCATCAGCGGGGAGACCATCGTCGCGATCGCGATGACCGAACCCGGTGCGGGCAGTGACCTGGCCGGTATCCGGACATCGGCGGTGCGTGACGGTGACGACTGGATCGTCAACGGTTCCAAGACCTTCATCTCGTCGGGCATCAACTGCGACCTTGTGGTGGTGGTGACGCGAACCGATCCGGAAGCCGGCCACAAGGGCTTCACGCTGTTTGTCGTCGAGTCCGCAATGGACGGATTCACCCGCGGCCGCAAGCTCGACAAGATGGGCCTGCACTCGCAAGACACTGCCGAACTGCACTTCGAGAACGTCCGGGTGCCCGCCGCCAACGTGCTGGGCAAGGAAGGGCGCGGCTTCTACCATTTGATGCACAATCTGCCCTCCGAGCGGTTGTCCATCGCCATCTCGGCAATAGCGGGCGCGCGTGAAACATGGCGGCAAACACTGCAGTACGCCAAGGACCGCAAGGCATTCGGGCAATCGATCGGCAACTTCCAGCACAACCGTTTCCTGCTCGCCGAGATGGACACCGAACTCGAGATCGGCGAGCAGTACATCGACCGTTGTCTGCAGGCCGTGGTGGACGGCGAGTTGACCGCAGTCGAGGCGGCCAAGGCCAAGTGGTGGTGTACCGAAACCGCCAAGAAGGTGGTCGACGGCTGTGTGCAGCTACACGGTGGCTACGGCTACATGAACGAATACCGGGTTGCCCGCGACTATGTCGACGTTCGCATCCAGACGATTTTCGGGGGTACCACCGAGATCATGAAAGACATCATCGGCCGCGACCTGGGATTGTGAAGACCAGGCCGTGAACGGCATTTCGGCCCGTCGCGACGGCAGCATCCTGCGAATCCTGCTGGACCGGCCGGACAAGCTGAATGCTGTTGACACACCGATGCTCAACGAGCTGATCGTCCGGCTGGACGACGCCGCAGCCGACGACACTGTCCGCGCGGTGTTACTGACCGGTGCCGGGCGTGCCTTTTGTTCGGGTGGTGACCTCACCGGCGGCAACACCGCGGGTGCCGGTCACGCCGCCAACGACGTGGTTAGTGCGATCACCACGTTGCCCAAGCCGGTGGTGGCGGGCGTGCACGGCCTGGCGGTCGGCTACGGCTGCCCACTCGCGCTGGCCTGCGACCTGGTCGTCGCCGCGCGGTCGGCCTATTTTCAACTGGCGTTCACCGAGGTTGGCCTGATGCCCGACGGCGGCGCGGCAGCCCTGCTGGGGGCGGCGATCGGGCGGCCGCGAGCGACACGGATGGCGATGACGGCGGAAAGGATCTTCGCTGCGACCGCCTTCGAATGGGGAATGATCTCGCACCTGGCCGAGGACGTCAGCTACGACACCGAGTTAGCCGAGGTGCTGCAAGTCGTGGCTCACGGGCCGACGTTGTCGTACCGATGGATCAAAAAGGCGTTCGTGGCCGCGACCGTCTCAGAGTTGGCACCGGTGCAGGCCATCGAAGTCGAAGGTCAGCGGGCATTGATGCGTTCGGACGACTTCCGGGAAGGCGTTCGGGCCTTTCGTGAGCGCCGCCGGCCGGACTTCGAGGGGCGCTGATATCGAGATGATCGATCGGAAAACCGCGATGGCTTCGCGTGCGATGGACCGGCTCAACGAGACCCGCGGACTGCTCCGTACGCTTGCCCGCGCGAAGGTGTTGGCAGCGCTACGGCCGGACAAATACGTCCGGATGGCGGCGGCGGTCCGGCGCGAAGGCATGTCGGTGACCACGGGTTTCGCCACCGCGGCTGTACGGTGCCCGGAGCGGCCGGCGCTGATCGACGAGCTCGGCACACTGACCTGGAAGCAGGTCGACGAACGCGCGGACGCTTTCGCGGCAGCGCTGCAGTCCATGGCCGGTGGTCCCCCCGACACGCTGGGGATCATGTGCCGTAACCATCGCGGCTTTGTCGACGCGCTGGTCGCCGGTAACCGGATCGGCACGGACGTGCTGTTGCTGAACACGTCATTCGCCGGACCCGCGCTGGCCGAGGTGGTCAACCGCGAGGGCGTCGACACCGTGGTCTACGACGAGGAGTTCACCCCGACAGTGGACCTCGCGCTGGCCGACAAACCCGACGCCCGTCGCATCGTTGCGTGGACGGACCGCGGCTCAGCGCAGGAGCCCGACGACCAGGAGAACCGCGCGGCCCCGGCCCGCACGGTGGAGGCAATGATCACCGCCTGCGCGGGCCGGCGACCCCGGCCCTCGGGTCGGAGATCCAAGTTGATCCTGTTGACCTCCGGCACGACGGGAACCCCGAAGGGCGCCAAGCATTCCGGCGGCGGACCCAACGAACTGAAGGCGATCCTCAACCGGACACCGTGGCGGGCCGAGGAAACGACCGTTGTGGTGGCGCCGATGTTTCACGCCTGGGGCTTCAGCCAGTTGGTCTTCTCGGCGATGATGGCTTGCACTGTGGTCACGCGGCGCAAGTTCGACCCCGAAGCCACGCTGGAACTCATCGACCGCTACCGGGCGACCGGTCTGGCCGTCGTTCCGGTGATGTTCGACCGGATCATGGACCTGTCCGACGCTGTCCGCAACCGCTACAGTGGCCGTTCGCTGCGCTTTGCAGCCGCGTCGGGCTCGCGGATGCGGCCCGATGTGGTCGTCAAGTTCATGGATCAGTTCGGCGACGTCATCTACAACAACTACAACGCCACTGAGGCGGGCATGATCGCCACCGCCACCCCCGAGGATCTGCGCGCGGCGCCGAACACCGCGGGCAAGCCCGCCGAGGGCACCGAAATCAGGATCCTTGACCCGAGTTTCAATCAACTGCCGCCGGGGGAGAACGGCAGCATCTATGTTCGCAACTCGACGCAGTTCGACGGCTACACGACAGGCGCGATGAAGCACTTCCACGAGGGCTTCATCTCCTCGGGAGACGTGGGTTATCTCGACGAGGCCGGCAGGCTTTTTGTGGTGGGCCGCGACGACGAAATGATCGTCTCGGGCGGTGAGAACGTGTACCCGATCGAGGTCGAGACGACGTTGGTCAGCCATCCCGACGTCGCGGAGGCATCGGTGATCGGCGTGGACGACCAGCAGTACGGCCAGCGCCTCGTCGCGTTTGTCGTGCTTGCCGATGGCGCGTCGGCAACTCCGGATACGCTCAAGCAACATGTCCGCGACAGCTTGGCGAACTACAAGGTGCCGCGGGAGATCACCGTCCTCGACGAATTGCCGCGAAGCAGCACCGGCAAGATCATCCGGAAAGAACTGCGGGCGCGTGCCGGCGACCCCGACGGCGAATAAGAGCCGTTGGTTCTGAACGGATTCGCGGAACTCCCGGCCCGGTGGCGACTGACGGTTATAAGGTTGTGCATCGGGTCCGGACGGCGCAGTTTGCCAGGGATGGGTGGGACCGTGAAACGACTCAGCGGCTGGGATGCCATGTTGTTGTACAGCGAGGCTCCCAACGTGCACACGCACACGTTGAAGGTCGCCGTCATCGACACCTCGGATTCTGCGCGTGATTTCACCTTCGAATTGTTCCGGAGAACTTTGCACCGGCGCCTACACGTGCTCGAGCCGCTACGCTATCGGCTCGTCGGCATCCCGCTCGGGCTGCATCATCCGATGTGGTTAGAGAACTGCGAGATCGATCTGGATTACCATGTCCGGCGGGTGCGGGTGCCCGATCCGGGCGGGCGTCGCGAACTCGACAGGGCCATCGGCGAAGTCGCGAGCACACCGCTCGACCGCAGCCGGCCGCTATGGGAGTTCCACTTCGTCGAGGGCATGGCCGGTGGCCCTTTCGCGGTGATCGGGAAGGTGCACCACGCCCTTGCCGACGGCGTCGCGTCCGCCAACTTGCTGGCGCGGGCGCTCGACGCGACGGCGGCGCTCGATGAACGGGACAGCTATTCCCCCTGCGCTCCACCGTCGACATGGGAGCTGCTGCGCGAGGCCGGCCGCGACCACGCGCAACAGCTCAGGCAGCTGCCCGGGGTCGTCAAAGACAGTGTCACCGGCATCTCGCGGGTACGTCGGCGCTCCCGCGAGCGCGGTCATCATCACGACCTCGCGCGCAACTTCGATCCGCCGCCGACGTTTCTCAACCACGTGCTGTCCCCGCGGCGCACTTTCGCCAGCTCGACGTTGTCGTTGGCACAGGTCAAACAGACCAGCAAACAGCTCGGCATCACCATCAACGACCTGGTGCTGGCCATGTCGGCCGGCGCACTCCGCGAACTGCTGCTCAGCCACGACGGTACCGCCGGGCAGCCGATCATCGCATCCGTGCCGACCAGCACCGACACCTCGTCGGATCGGGTCACCGGGAATGCCCTGAGCGGAATGCTGGTGTCACTGCCGGTGCATATCGCCGATCCGGTGGAACGGATCCGGCTGACCAGTGCGGCCACCCGCATCGCGAAGGAGAACCACCAGCTGCTCGGCCCGTTGATGATGGGTCGTTGGGCTGACTATCTTCCGCCGCCGTTAGCCCCACCGCTGTTCCGTTGGCTGTCTCGGCGGGAGGCGCAGAACAAGCTCATGAACGTCACCGTCTCCAACGTCCCCGGTCCGCGAGAACGCGGACGAATCGCCGGTGCGACGATGAGCGAGATCTACTCGGTGGGGCCGGTCACGGCCGGTTGCGGAATGAACATCACGGTGTGGAGCTACGTCGACCAGTTGAACATCTCGGTGATCTGCGACGAACACACTCTCGACGAGCCGCATCAAGTGACGGCTGCAATGGCGCACGCCTTCGGTGAGATCCGATCCGCGGCAGGGCTTTCAGCCGATCTGGATCGGGTTGCCAGCGCGATGGCGCCGGCGACCGTCGTCTGACACCTCGTGCCTCTGTCCGCGTACCCGACTGCGGTCCGGTCAGCGTCGCTTGCGTCGCGAAGTGTTCACCTGGGCTATGGCACGTCGGGGGGATACCGGTTGAGCGGCGACGGAAGCGATGAGGAAGGTGCGTAGCACTCCTTCGTCGCCGCCGTCTTCCGGTGCGCCGGGCTCGGTTGCGAGACTGAAGGCGACTCGCCAGATCCACCGGAGGATGGCCTCGACCGGCGCGTCGGCGCGCACATGACCGTCCGCCACGGCCTGGGTCAGCGGTGGCCCCAGGGTCTCGCGTGCCAGGGTGTGCCATTCTTCCGACGCCATGGCGGCATGCACGGTTAGGCCGGCGGACTCGCTGGCGCCCAGCAGCAGCGCCATTGTCGGGGAGGTTCGAGTCGCCTGCAGACTTTCCAGTGTCGCTTTGACCAACTGTTCGAGGAATGGCTCGTCGGTGCAGAAGTACGCTTTCGATGCGGTCAGGATGCTGCGAGCGGATCGGACGAACGATGCCGAAACCAGCGCGTTCTTCGACGGGAAGTAGCAGTAGACGGTTGTGCGATGCACCTCGGCGACCTGGGCGATGTGGTCGATGCGGGTCCGCGCCACACCCCTGCGCGCATAGCAGACATCGGCGGCGTCAAGCAGTCGTTCGCGCGCCTCTTCATCAGTGGCCGGTGTATCGGCACCCCAGCGTGTGCCCCGCCGTCCGCCGTGTTGTCGCTCCACGCTCGCCATTGACGAAAGTCTACAACGTCTTTAATCTGTAGTAGCTTCAACAAGATCAAAAAATTGTAGTCTGCTGAAAGGCTGGCCGGTGGACCAAAGCCCACCTCTGTTCGGATGGCTGTTCGAGGTGGTGGGTCCTGCGCTGTGGGTGGCCTTGGCGGCGTTCTTCACCTACACCTGCGTCAAACGGAAAGAACTCACCGTGCCGACGCTGGTCTTCATCGGCGGCAGCACCATGTGGTGGCAGGAATGGTATGGAGATTGGGGTGCCTACGTCCTCTACAACCCGCACCTGGCCTTGATCCCCGGATATGACTGGCCGCTGACCGGGCCGAACAAACCGTGGGCCGTCATCCCCGCCTACGGCTGGTTTTATGCCATGGTCTACTTCCCGGTGATCTTCGTGTGCAAGAAGGTGCACGACCGCTATTTCTCGACTGCCCCGTTCTGGGTCGTCGCGGTTGCGATCAGCCTGCCGCTGTTCTACCTCTGGGATCTGCTCATCGAAGGCGGCGCCTCGGTGCTGGGCATCTGGAGCTACGTCGATTTCGTCGGCCCCGCGATGGAGAGTTCGCGCGGCAACTTCCCGCTGCTCTATCCCGTCATCACCTTCTCCGCCATGATGACGATCACCCTGCTGGTCATCGCCGCCAAGACCCCTCAGGGCACCCCGCTGGTCGAATCGTGGTCCCGCGTGGATCGCCTCCAAGGGACCGCCCGCGCCATCGGCCGCATCACCACCTGGATCGTCACGATGAACCTGTGCTACCTGATCTTCATCGTGCCGACCGTGCTGATCCGGCTTGCTTTCCTGCCGCCCAATACTTTGGTCCCGTAATTTAGATATTTGAGAGAATCGAGGCTCAACAAAATGACCAACGAAGCCATACGCCGGATTTCGACCAACGACTTGCCGATCCCCGAGGAGCGTGATGAGGCGTGGCGGACACTGGGCGAGTGTCCGCTGGTTATGGTGGACGACGGTTACGCCGCTACCGGCCGCGATTTGGCCGAGGCGGTGTTGAAGAACCCATCAATCTTCTCGTCGAAGAAGGCGTTCGACGTTCTGGGAAGTCCGGTCCCGTTGGTGCCGATTGCGTTCGATCCGCCTGAGCAGACTCGTTACCGCCACATCTTGCAGCCCCTCTTCAGTCCGCGCGTGATCAAGCCGCACGAGGACGCCCTGCGTAGGCAGATCATTGAGCTCATCGAGCCGATCGCGGCCAAAGGCCAGTGTGACTTCATCGCCGAAGTCGCCAGTGTCTTTCCGATTCAGGTGTTCCTGACGTTGTTCGGGCTTCCGCTGGACATGCGCGATCAGTTCATGGAGTGGAAGACCGCGGTAATCGGGCTTACCGCAGCAGGCGGTGCGACTTCGGCGGACGATCTGGCACAGGAGGGCATGCAGAAGGCGGCGGAGCTTTTTATGTACCTTTCCGAGCTCGTCAAGAAGCGCCGCGGCGTGCCGGGGGATGACATGCTCAGCCAGCTGCTCAACATCGAACCCCCCGACGCACTCACCGACGAGGAGGCCGTCGGGCTGTGTTTCCTGTTCGTCCTCGCGGGTCTGGATACCGTCATGGACGCACTCGGATTCGGCATGCAGCGGCTGGCCAACAATCCGGACAAACGCCGCGAGCTGGTTGAGGATCCCTCGCTGATCCCGGCAGCCACCGAGGAACTGCTGCGACTGGACCCGCCGGCGCCGTTCGTACCGCGCGTCAGCACCGAGGAAACCACGCTGGGGGGCCGGGTTCTTCCGGAAGGCGCGCGGATCAGCGCCTACCTCGCCGTGGCCAACCGTGATGAGAACGAATTCACCGATCCCTACGGAATCGACTTCCACCGGCCCGAGAACCGGCATTTCAGTTTTGGCCTGGGCCCGCACCGCTGCCTGGGCTCGCACCTCGCCCGGCTGGAGATGCACCTGGTCTACGAGGAATGGCACAAGCGCATCCCCGACTACCACATCACGCCCGGCACCACGCCACGCGTGCACTGGCCGCGCGGCACTACCGGGCTTGACTCCCTGCACCTCACGTTCGGGAAGAAAGGCGTCTGATGAAGGTATCTGTCGATCCGAAACTCTGTATGGGTCACGGCCTGTGCTACGGCTCTGCTCCCCAGCTGTTCGTCGATGACGAGCAGGGCTACAGCCATGTCATCGGTGACGGCACCGTGCCCGAGGGTGAAGAAGAGGCGGCCCGCCACGCGGTGGCCAACTGCCCGGAAGGCGCCATCACACTCGAGGAGTGAGGCCCTACCCGCGACCGATAACGCGGGACTAGGTGTCGGACGCGGTTGCCGCGTCGGTGATGCAGGATTCGTCGAAGAATGTCTGCACGGCGGTGATGAGGCCGTCCGCATCGAAGACGAAACGGATCAACAGGTCGAGGTCGGCTGCGTCGAGATCGTCGCGTCGCAGCGAGAGCTTGGTGATAGCCAGTGCATCGTTGCCGACGGTGATCACCCGTACGGGACGAAGGTCCATCGAAAAGCCCAAATCCAGGGTGGCGCGAAAGAACGCTACAGCCGAGTCCTTGCTGGTGCCAACGACGTTGCCCACCGGGTCTTCGAAACGTACCTCGTCGGCCAGCAGTGCGGCTCGGGCATCGACATCGGCCGAACGGTAGGTCGCCATGTATTGGCGCACCACGAGGTCCATGTGGTCGCGCCCGACGTGGGCCGGAACGCTGGCTGCGACGGTACGCATCAGATCCACGATCAGCATTGGTTGCGCCTCCTGGGGAATGTTCGTGTCGGGCCGGGTTGGCCGGGGTCAGAGTTCGCCGAGTCGGCGGATGTCACCGTGGTGATGGTGGCATTCGTGCCACGCACTGCGGGCGACGAGGGCCGCGGTGATCTGTCGTCCGTCCAGGGTGAGGATTCGATGATTTGCTGTGTCGTCCAGCGTGGTCAGCAGTTCGCAGAGCCGCTGGACTCGGCGCCCGAACTGCCCGATCAGCTCGTCGGTGTCGGCCGAGCGGTAGCCGGCTTGGGCCACCGATTCGTCGGGATCCACCATCGGTATCAGCGGATTGTCTTCCGCGAGTGCCTTTTCGATGAGCCAGCGGTGAAAGGCCATCGACTCCCGCAGATGCCCCAGGTACTCCAGCGGCGACCACGTCTCGGGTGCGGGTCGGTGCCGGACCACATCGTCAGGGATGGAGCGGATGCCGGCGGCGATGGCCTTCGCCAATTGCGGCATGACAGCAGCGACCTTCGCGGGCGATGCCGTCGATTCATCGAAGTCGCATTCGCTACAGATCTCTTCCATATGGTCAGCTCCGCCCAGCTGGCTGTCCGCCGGGCATGCCAACCGTCATCTCGCCAGCTGGCGATGTCGGGGACCTCTTCCCAGCGATAGCACTCTCCCTTGGGTCGAACGGGTTTCCGGGCCGCTTGACCGCAGGTTACTACAGCGCGTCCGCTCTGTAGTCGACTCGACAGAATCACGAAACTGCTGGATCGGGTCGCGGGAATTCGGCCGGACCTCGGGCCCTGAAGCAGCGGTTCGGGGCCGATGGGCGGGTGTGCACTGGCCCACGTTTTGACATTAGTGTCAAAACGTGTAAGGATGCGGGAGCATCCGTTTGAGA